>JARXAK010000205.1 GCA_029865885.1 Rhizobium sp.
TCTGATCCGCTTGGCTCAGAACTCTTCCCAGTTATCCTGGGAGACAGCCGCGTTGCCATGGCTGCGCGGAGCCGGGGCTTGTGAGCGCATTGGGGCTGCGGCGCGCGGCGCCTGAGCCTGTGCGCGGCTTGCGTGGTGCGACGGCTGGGCCATGGAACGGGCGGTCTCGCGCAGCGCGGAGGCCTGGGTCTGCTGGACGCCGTCGATCGAGAAGTGCGAGATCAGCTCGCGAAGCTTGGCGGCTTCGCTGGCCAGGGCGGCGGAGGCTGCGTTGGATTCCTCGACCATGGCAGCATTCTGCTGGGTCGTCTGGTCCATCGAGTTGACCGCGTGGTTGACTTCCGAAAGGCCGGTTGCCTGCTCCTTGGCGGAGATGGCGATTGCATCCATATGCGTGTTCATCTCGGTGATGAAGCCGCCGATGGTGCGCAGTGCTTCGCCGGTCTTGCGGACCAGATCCACACCGCCTGCGACTTCTGTCGAGGAGTTCTGGATGAGCGCCTTGATCTCCTTCGCAGCGTTTGCGGAGCGCTGCGCCAGTTCACGCACTTCCTGGGCAACGACAGCGAAGCCCTTGCCGGCTTCCCCGGCACGTGCCGCCTCGACGCCCGCGTTCAGGGCGAGCAGGTTGGTCTGGAAGGCGATTTCGTCGATCACACCGATGATGTTGGAGATCTGCTGAGAGGAGCCCTCGATCCGACGCATGGCGTCTTCGGCGCGCGACACCACTTCCGACGACTGGTTGGCGGAGGTGTTGGCATGCGAGGCGACGCTGCGGGCTTCTTCCGTGCGTTTGGTCGAGTTGACGACGTTGGCGGTGATTTCCTCGACCGCTGCTGCCGTCTGTTCGAGGGCGGCAGCCTGCTGTTCCGTGCGCTTTGACAGGTGATCGGTGCCCGACGCGATCTCGCGGGTGCCGGTTTCCATCGTGGCGACGCTGTTGGTGATCGATGCCATGGTCTGGTTCAGCTGGCGGACCGATTGGTTGAAGTCGTGACGCAGCGCTTCGAAATCAGGCGCAAACGCCTCGTTGATCTGGAAGGCAAGGTCGCCGGAGGCCAGGCGCTTCAGGCCCGATGCGAGACCGGAGGTGGCGATCCGGAGGCGTTCTGCAGCATCCGCTTCGGCACGCTGCTGGGCTGCGATGCGTTCGGCTTCCGCACGCTGGCGGTTGCCTTCGGCTTCGGATTCCAGACGCTTGTTGGCGATCGCTGCCTCGCGGAAGATCTGCATGGCAGCGGCCATGCGACCGATTTCGTCCTTGCCGCCCTGATCGATGGCAATGTTGAGGTCGCCATTGGCGAGGCGGGTCGTACCATCGGCAAGCTTGCCGAGCGGGCGGGAGACGAGCTGGAAGTTCAGGAAGCCGAGGAGGACTGCAGCGGCTGCCACGATGATCGAGGCAAGCAGGCTGACATTCTCGACGAGGCTCAGGGCCTTGCTCTGGTTTTCGGTTGCGGTTGCCGCGCGTGCGATCATCGCGGTCTTCACTTCGCCGAGCTTATCCTGGAAGGCCTGAGCAAGGGCTTCACCCTCACCGGTGACTTCGATGGCGCGGGCAAGTTCGACGGTGACCGGATCACGCATCAACAGGATCTGGCGATCAACGAAATTGGTTTTCCAGGCGTCGAGAGAGGCGAAGGCTTCCTTGAGCTTGGGCAGTTCCGACGGAGCAGCTTCCGTAAACAGCTTTTCAAGCGCCGCCTTGTCGGTGGTCATCTCCGAGACGACGTCCTGAGAGGAGGCAGCATAGTCGCGGTTGCCGGTGAGCAGGAAGGTCTTCAGCTGCAGATTGGCAAGGGACAGGTCCGAGCCGAATTCTTCGATCGCGGTCACAACCTGATTGACCGTTGCCGTTTCGGCGACCTGGTCGCGTGCGACGATCGCGCGCGTGTAGATGAACGTGGAAGCCGCAATGGCAATGGCGGCCAATATCCCGAAAGCGATAAAGCCTTTTGCGCTCACGGATAAGTTCTTGAGCATGACGCTGGTCCAGTCTCAGTCTGAGAGGGGAATGTTTACATTTTTGAACAGCACGGGCGCGCTCATGCGCCCGTGGCTAGACCGTTCAGGACGCGGCCAGCAGACGTCTTTCAAGCTCGGTGAGGTTCAGCTCGACGGTGACTGCGCCAATCTTCTTCTTCGACGCGTCGACCAGCGTGAAGCTGACCTGGTTGCGCCAGATCTTCGCTTCGTCGTCCCATTCGGCTGCGTCGACGAACATCGCGTCTTCCGAAACGTCGAAGGTCTTCTGGAACTTGTCTTCGTCGCCCTGCCAGAAGTCGCTCGTGACCGAGCTCTGGCCGACATTGAGACCGTTCTTGTCCATCACGAAGATTTCGGCATAGAGACCGAGCGACTTGCCCTGGATGCGGGCGAGATAAACCGAGAGCGGGTTGGACAGGGTTGCTGCGATCAGCGGCTTGTCGGCTGCCTCGCGCTCTGCCTTCCACTGATTGTCCAGCTCGTCGATCTTGTTCTGCGCCATGTCCGTCAGGCGCTTGTTCTGTGCATCGACCGAGACCACAACGATCTCCTGGTTGATGAATGCGCGCATTTCTTCAATGAGCGCTGGTGAGACGAGTTTGTTAACGTCCGGCTGCGGCGTTTCGGCCTGTGCCGGCATGCAGGACATGGCGATAAGGGCCGATGCCAGGGTCATTCGAAAACGATGCATGACTGTTCTCCTTCGATGCCCTAATTCTAGGTATCATTGTTAAACGGAGCGTTAATATAAGAAATCCCTCCTCTAAAATTATATTTAAATCCAATGATTTATGCGTTTCTACGCATGCCGGTCACGCGTCCTTCGACAAGTCGAGGTTGCCCCTGGATGGGCAGGCGAAAGATGGGGCCGTCTCTAAGCAAATGAAAACCAACTGCAAATCTCGCCACTGCCAAGCTGTGGCGAAGCCAGGTTTTCATTTTTCCGGGAGAGGAAAACGTAATAGTTGCATACATTCGGAAGGGCTGAAATGAGGCGATTTCGATACAACCGATCGCAATGTGTGGTGGCGAAATTCGCTGTGCCACCGAAATGAAAAAGGCCGCCTAACGGCGGCCAATTTCCAAAGGGTTCGGAGCAGTCTGGTTTAGGCCCAGCCCTGCAATTCGCGGCGGACGACATTTTCGATGACACGCATGCCGTCTTCGCTGTCGTTGAGACAGGGGATGTGGGTGAACTTCTCGCCGCCATTGTGCAGGAAGTCTTCTCCGGCTTCTCCGGCGATTTCCTCCAGTGTCTCGAGGCAGTCGGAGACGAAGCCGGGGTTCATGATGGCGATGCGCCTGACGCCGTCCTGGGCGAGCTTCTCGACGGTCTTGTCCGTATAGGGCTGCAGCCATTCTTCCGGCCCGAAGCGAGACTGGAAGGTGACCATGAGCTTCTCCTTTTCCCAGCCGAGATGCTCGCGCAGCAGACGCGTCGTCTTGTAGCACTGGCAATGATAGGGATCGCCCTTCATGAAGTAGGACTTCGGGATGCCGTGATAGGAGGTGATCACCAGTTCCGGCTCCCAGTCCAGGGTGGCCAGATGCTTGTTGATCGAATTGGCAAGTCCCTCGATATAGACCGGATCGTCGGCATATTGCGGAACGGTACGAAGCGCCGGCTGCCAGCGCATCTTCAGCAGCGCCTTGAAGGCCTCGTCATTGACGGTTGCCGTCGTCGCTGCGGCATATTGCGGATAGAGCGGATAGACGAGGATGCGTTCGCAACCGGCCTTCTGCATCTCGTTCATCTTCGCCTGGATCGCCGGCTGACCGTAGCGCATGGCCCAATCGACATGCACATTCGGCAAGTCCTTCAGGGCAACCGCCAGCTTTTCCGCCTGGCTGCGGGTGTAGGTGCGCAGATAGCTTTCGTCGAGGTCCTTGTTCCAGATCTCCTCATAGGCCTTGCCGACTTTCTGCGGACGCTTGTTGAGGACGATCCCGTAGAGGATCGGATACCAGAACCAGCGTGACCACTCGATGACGCGCTTGTCCGTCAGGAACTCCTCGAGATAGCGGCGCATGGACTTGTAGTCCGTGCCGTCGGGCGTGCCGAGATTGACGAGCAGCACGCCGACCTTGCCGAAATTGACGGGCGGGTGGTCGGAGGGCCAATGGGCGGGAAGTGCATTCATCGTTATATCCTGGTGATGAGATCTCGACCGATACGTCTCTGAGGCCTGTTGAGATCATCTGATAAAAGCAAAAGCCGGCCCGGGGAAGCCCGGACCGGCTTTTGTCATGCGTCAAACGGTCTTACTTGGCCGGCAACTGCAATTCGCGGCCGATCGAGATCACGTTCGGATTGCGCAGCGTGTTTGCCTCGGCGATCTTCGTCCACAGAAGACCGTCGCCATAGGTGGCCTTGGCAATCTTCCAGAGGCTGTCGCCGGCGACAACCTTGTAGACACCGGCTGCCGTCGCGGCTGCGGCCTCGGTTGGCGTGGGCGCTGCAGCGGCGGGTGTTGCGGGCGCTGCCTGGGTCTGCGTGGTATCGCCAGCCGGCGGCGCGATCGCGGTGATCACGGTGATGCGTCCGTCGGTATAGGGTTTGTAGGGGCTGTTTTTCGCGATGTAGTCAGCGACAACAGCTTCGAGGCCGGGACCGAAGTCATAGGCATTCTGGCCGCCGGTGGCGAAGATCTTGTAGCCGTCACCGCCGGAGCGCATGTAGTTGTTGGTGGCGACGCCATAGACCTTGTTCGCGTCGATGGCCACGAAGGCATCGCCTTCCTTGACTTCGACCGAGGTGATGCGGCTGCCGGCCGGCTTGTTGAGGTCGGCCGTATACTTCAGGCCGGAGACCTGCGGGAAGCGTCCTGCGCCTTCCTCGACCTGGCTCACACCGTTTTCGAGTGCTGCCACGATATCCGAGCCCTTGAGCTGGAAGGAGGCAAGCGTGTTCTGGAACGGCAGCACCGTCAGGACTTCACCCATGGTGACGGTGCCGGCATCGATCGACGCGCGCAGGCCGCCACCGTTCTGGATGGCGATGGTAATGCCCTGGTCGCTCAGACGATCGATCATGGCGTCGGCAACGAGGTTGCCCATCGAGCATTCGACGGCGCGGCAGCTTTCACGCGCACCATCGACGGCCTCTGCGGTCGCGCCGATTTCCTTCAGCTTCAGTTCCTCGATCGGGCCCGCAAGTTCGGAGACCTTGGCCACGAAGCCGGCATCCGGCGTGACGGATGCGTCGAGCAGTTTCGGCGCGCCGGTCGCTGTCTTGACGACGCCTGCATCGTCGAAGATGACCGTCAGGTCACCGAGATATTTGGAATAGGCATAGGCCTGAACGATCGGCACATCCTTGCCGGCCGGGTTCTTGATCATGGTCGGGTAAGGACCGGCAGCCTTTTCGTCGGTGTTGGACAGCAGCGTGTGGCTGTGGCCGCCAACGATCACGTCAATGCCGTCAACGGCTGCGGCGATTTCCTGGTCCTTGGGGTAGCCGACATGCGAGAGCAGCACGATCTTGTCGATGCCCTGGCCTTCGATCTCCTTCACGGCTTCCTTGAGGTAGCTGATTTCGTCGGCAAACAACACGCTGTCGCCCGGCGAGGAGGTCTCATCCGTGTCCGTGGCGAGGACGGAGACCACGGCGACCTTCTCACCGCCGAAGTCCTTGACGATATAGGGCTTGAACTTGTCGGCGACCGGGGAGTTCAGACCGGCCAGCGTGTTGCCGGAGATCATCGGGAATTTCAGCGCGTCGATGAACTTGGCGAGTTCTTCCGGGCCGTCGTCGAATTCGTGGTTGCCGATCGCCATGGCGTCGAAGCCAATGCCGTTCATGAAGTCGGCGATCGGTGCGCTCTTGTAGGTGGTGTAGAAGAGCGAACCCTGGAACTGGTCGCCGGCGTCGAGCGTCAGCACGTTTTTGCCCGAGAGTTCGGCGCGGCGAGCGTCGATCGCGGCCTTCACACGGGCGATGCCGCCGAAGCACTCGTTCTTGGCTGCGTCGTCAGCCGAGCAGGTGGAATCGGACTTGTTGATGGCCTCGATGCGGGAGTGCAGATCGTTGATGTGCAGAATATTGAGCTCGAAATCGGCCAGAGCAGTTCCAGCAGTCAGGGCCAGCACCGAGGCACTGAATAGGCCAATCTTCAAATGTCTGAACATCTCATCTCTCCTGTTCCAATACATCGCCGGTGGTCTGGCACGGCTTGATGACAGCCGCGCGCCAGAATTCGGATGGCGAATGTTTTCATCAAGTCCCGGGCAGGGCAAGCAAAAATCGCCGGCTGTCTGAATGTTGATGATGGCGCAAACGAAAGAAGCGGCCACTGGGGCCGCTTCTGAGATTTCTCTCCGATGCGTTCGACGTCAGCCGCTGCGGGCGAGCGAGAACTGAGCGCCGCTGTCGGAGGTGCAATTGAGCTGTGTCGGCGTGACGAGGGCGCAATTGACCTTCTGCTGGGTATTGCGAACCAGGGAGGTCATGTTGATCTCGACGAGCCGGTCATTGACCAGAAGATAGGTGCCAGAGGCGAGGATCTGGTTCGAGTCGGTCGTCCGGGTGGTGAAGGTGCCGCCCTGGAACGTCGATGTGATCCCGTTCGGGTCGACCCAGGCGCCTTCGATCGATGGTCCCTGCTGGACGGCCGGCAACTGCCGTGGCGGGCTGGAGTAGCAGGATGAAAGGGTGAGGCTCGCTGCTGCAACTGCGACCAGGGATTTGGTTTTCATTTTTGTCTCCCACCAATTCAGCGGTTCGGCCGGACCGCCCGCCGTTTGCGTTGTCATCGAGACCATGCCGCGAAGCCCTGGCCAAAGCAAGGCGAGAGCCTTGTCGTGCCGGGGTTATCCCGGTCTTGCTCTTGATGTCAAAAGGCCCGCCGCGAGCGACGGGCCTCAACTGCGTGGCCAAACCGCTCAGCGAACCAGGATGTTCCGGAACTGCCAGGGATCCTTCTCGTCGAGGTCTTCCGGGAAGAGACCCGGGCGGCCATCGAGCGGGGTCCAGTCGGTGTAGTGGCCTTCGACCGGGCCGAGATAGGGCGACTGCACTTCCAGGCAGCGCTTGTAGTCCATCTCGTCGGCCTCGACGATGCCGGCCTTCGGGTTTTCGATCGCCCAGACCATGCCGGCGAGCACGGCAGAGGTCACCTGCAGGCCGGTTGCGTTCTGGTAAGGCGCGATGCGGCGCGTCTCGTCGAGCGACAGGCGCGAACCGTACCAGTAGGCGTTCTTGTCGTGACCGTAGAGGAGCACGCCGAGCTCATCGACGCCATCGACCAGTTCGTCCTCGTCGAGCACGTGCAGGACCGGCTGCGGCGTGCCGCCATTGCCGAACATCTCGTGCAGGGAGAGCACGGCGTCGTTGGCCGGGTGATAGGCGTAGTGGCAGGTCGGGCGGTAGGTGACTTCGCCGTCCTTTTCGACGGTGAAATAGTCGGCGATCGAGATCGACTCGTTGTGGGTGACGAGGAAGCCATATTGCGGACCCGGCGTCGGGCACCAGGTGCGAACCCGGGTGTTGGCGCCGGGCTGCTCCAGATAGATCGCAGCCTTGCAGCCCTTCTTGTGCTTCTTCGCGTTC
>JARXAK010000129.1 GCA_029865885.1 Rhizobium sp.
GTTGAGCTTCACGTCTTCCTGGCCGAAAGCCAGTTTCTCGCCCGATGCAACGCGGATCATCTGCTCGACTAGATCCAGCCCGGTCACCAGTTCGGTGACGGGATGCTCGACCTGCAGGCGGGTGTTCATCTCGAGGAAGTAGAACTTGTTTTGCTTGCCATCGACGATGAATTCGACCGTGCCAGCGGAGTGATAGCCGACGGCCTTGGCGAGTGCTACCGCCTGTTCGCCCATGGCCTTGCGGGTGGCGGCATCGAGGAAGGGCGAGGGGGCCTCTTCGATGACCTTCTGGTTTCGCCTCTGGATCGAACATTCGCGTTCGCCGAGATAGAGAACGGTGCCGTGCTTGTCGCCGAGCACCTGGATCTCGATATGGCGCGGCTCGGTGACGAATTTTTCGATGAAGATGCGGTCGTCGCCAAAGGAGTTCTTCGCCTCGTTCTTGGAGGACTGGAAACCCTCGCGGGCCTCTTCGTCATTCCAGGCGATGCGCATGCCCTTGCCGCCGCCGCCGGCCGTGGCCTTGATCATCACAGGATAGCCGATCTCGCCGGAAATCTTCACCGCCTCGTCGGCATCCGCGATCAGGCCCATATGGCCGGGCACGGTGGAGACACCGGCCTCTGCCGCCAGCTTCTTCGAGGTGATCTTGTCACCCATGGCCTGGATCGCGCCCACAGGCGGCCCGATGAAGGTCACGCCTGCCTTTTCCAGCGCCTCGGCAAAGGCTGCGTTTTCCGACAGGAAGCCGTAGCCGGGATGCACAGCATCGGCGCCGGTCTGCCTGATCGCATCGAGGATCTTGTCGATGACGATGTAGGACTGGTTCGACGGCGCCGGGCCGATATGCACCGCCTCATCGGCCATCTCGACATGCAGCGCATTGCGGTCGGCATCCGAATAGACGGCGACCGTCTTGATGCCGAGCTTCTTCGCGGTCTTGATGACCCTGCAGGCAATTTCGCCGCGGTTGGCGATGAGGATTTTCTCGATCATGGTCCGTCATACCTCATCAGGTGTTTCTTTGCTGGGGCGGCAGGTTTGCAGGAATAGGACTCCAAATTGAGTCAGGTGTAGTGCGGTAATCGATATAGTCGGCCGCTTTGGATGAAATTCAGGGCAGTCAAGCTTAGCAATCATCGAGGATTCTGACATAACGCCATTGTCGATAAAAAATTTTACAATGTAGTTCTTTCTGTATTCGTCGATAGACATTCTTATTTTTGTATCGATAACTTTCTTGTCGATCATGAATTTGCTGTATTCGGCGATCTCGTAATGTCTAATTTTGAGCCTGTTGTTCTCTATTTCTGAAAGGGCGGTGTACAGTCCGCTCTCTGTGTCTGCTGCTGTCAGTGACGCATCTCTGTCGTTCACCAGTTTTTGCCAAATTGAGAAATCTGTTGCCGGCTTAAAGGTATCCCCTTTGAGAATGTCGATGTCGCAAAAATCAGACAAGAAGGTGACATGTTCGCGGGTCATTTCACTCAAAATTCTCTTGAACACGTAATGGGTTGGGGAGGGCGCGCGAGAGGCTGAAACAAGCAGACCTGCCCACAGATCCGTCATTTCCGGTTCATCGGGTGACTCCAGAGATGCCTTCTCCACCCAGTCGACTAGGAATTTGGGGGGGACTGGTCTCATCTTTATATCTAGGCTTTCGGCAAGCTCTACCGCGCGTGCAATACTCCTTAGTGCGGTGTCTTGACGATAAAAACGAACTACGTCGCCTATGTAACCAAGGCCTTCTGAAAAAGGGGAAAGGGCGTCCGCGACGACATGCGTAAGCCTGTCGGCCCCTGAGCCTTTGGCGCCGACGGTGACGGTGGTCCCGCTGATCTCCACGTTCACTTCGGATTGCTCGTCAGTCATTCCACGCCCCCCCCCCCCGTTTCATTCCCTGAACTGCCCGCTATTCCCGCGCCTTCTTCTTCAATCCCTTGGCCACGCTCTGCTCGCTCGTGACCTCGCCAAAGGCCTCCGGAAAGTTCTTGCGGGCCAGCGCTTCGTTGATCTTCAGCTTGGCGAAGTAGGATTGCGGATCGAAACCGCGCTCGGCGGCGATGACTTCGCGGCCGAAGAGGCGGCAGAGGCGTTCGCCGTCGAGATTGCCGCGCTCGAAGGGTTCGGTGCCGAAAAACTGCCAGAGCGCCTGCATGAAGCCGAGGTCGGCGAGCGCCACTGTCTGGTCCATGGTGCGGTGGCGCGGCCAGTTGGTCACGGGTGTGACCTTCGGGTTCGGCCGGCGGATCGTGTATTGCCACTGGGTTCCGGGCAGACCGAGCGGAAAGCCCTGGTGTTTCGGCATGAGCGGATCTTTTGCCATGGCGTCACACCTCGAACACGTCTTCGAAGGATTCGGGGAAGCTCTTGCGCGCGACCTTCTCGTCGATGACGAGCATGGCCTCGTAGGAGAGCGGGTCGAATTCCTTGGTGGCCGAGATCACTTCGCGGCCGAAAAGCAGGCTCAAGCGTGCGGCATCGAGATTGCCGCGCTCGAAGGGCTCAGTTCCGAAATGGTGCCAGAGTGCATGCAGGAAGGCGGCATCGATCCGGTGTTCCTTGGTGCCGGGCCGCGCCTTGCGGGGGAAGGCCTTGATCGGGGTCACGCCGCGCGGATTGGCGCGGCGGATGGTGAACTGCACACCGGTCCCCGGCATGCCGCCGGGAAAGCCGCGATGTTTGGTCATGTCGGGCAAGCTTGGCATGGTCTCTCCTTACGCCGCAGCGATCTTGTCCTGCGTCTTCGTTTCGAAGTCGGAGGCATCGTGGCGTTCATGCAGCTGTTCGGAAAGCGTGCCGGAGGTCTTGTTGACCATGGCGCCGCGCTTGACGGCGGGGCGGGCAGCAAGCTGCTTCGTCCAGCGCTGGACATGCTCGTATTCGTCAACCGACAGGAAGGTGCCGGCGTCGTCATAAGCCTGATGCAGCGCAATCCGGCCATACCAGGGCCAGATGGCCATGTCGGCGATGGTGTAGTCCTTGCCGGCCATGAATTCGTTGTCGGCAAGGTGGCGGTTCAGCACATCCATCTGGCGCTTCACCTCCATGGCATAGCGGTCGATGGCATATTGGATCTTCATCGGCGCGTACGAATAGAAGTGACCAAAGCCGCCGCCGAGGAAGGGGGCAGAGCCCATCTGCCAGAACAGCCAGTTCAGCGTTTCTGCGCGCGCGCGGGTTTCGGTCGGCAGGAAGGCGCCGAATTTCTCGGCGAGATAGGTCATGATCGAGGCACTCTCGAACAGCCGGATCGGCGCGCCGCCGTCGACAGGCGCATGGTCCATCAATGCCGGGATCTTGGAATTCGGGTTGACCTCGACGAAACCCGAGCCGAACTGGTCGCCCTTGCCGATATTGATCAGCCAGGCATCGTATTCGGCGCCGGAATGACCGGCTGCCAGCAGCTCCTCGAGCAGGATCGTCACCTTCTGGCCGTTCGGGGTGCCCAGCGAATAGAGCTGCAGCGGATGCTTGCCGACCGGGCGCTCCTTGTCATGCGTCGCGCCTGATATCGGACGGTTGATATTGGCAAAAGCGCCGCCGTTGCCGGGCTCCCAGGTCCAGACCTTGGGCGGCACATAGCCGGCGGGCAGGTTCTTCTCGGGCGGGAATTTTGTCTCGGTCATGAAATCGGATCCTTGTCTGTGGGTGCGCGAACGGCGCGATCGGGTTCTATATAGGCGATGATGGCGCTTCGCCTCAGCCCCTATTCTGTCGTTCGTCGTTCGTCGTCCGTCCACCTTACTCCGCTGCTTCGGCGGGTGGTTTCGCACCCGGATATTTTTGGCCTTTCAGCATCCCGTCGATGCTGAGATCTTCATCGAGTTCAGGCCAATGCACGCCTGAGGGCGAAAGTTCGATCCGGTTTCGCGCTTCCGAGCTGGCCGCGAGCAGCGGCGGATACCACCACAAAGGCGTCGACAGCTTCAGGCCATTCGCGAGCACGACAATCAGCTCGCTGTCGCTGCATTTGGCTTCAACCGGTTCGAACTCTTCCCAGTTCTCATCCGAAATAACGGTTCCAGGCATCAATGAACTCCTTCCGATGTTCATTCACGACATCCATGATGGCGTTGACCTCGTGATCGGCCAGGCGGCGATTATACGCTACGCGCACGGGATCGAGCCACAGTTTCAGTTCCTTGCGATCCTTGCGGACATGGACATGCGGTGGTTCGCCTCGGTCCAGGCTGAAAAACAGAAATTTCCAGCCCTTCCATTCAAAGATCGTCGGCATCTCGCTTTCCTCTTGCGGCGGGCCTCTTACAGCAGGCCTCTCACAACGGGCCCCTCACAACGGGCCCCTCACTACGGGCCCCTCACAACGGGATCGTGTCGTGCTTCTTCCAATGGGTGCCGACCTGCTTGTTGCGGAGACCCGCAAAAGCCTTGGCAATGCGGCGGCGCGACGAATGCGGCATGATCACTTCGTCGATGAAGCCGCGTTCGGCGGCCTTGAAGGGGTTGGCGAAGTTGACTTCGTACTCCCTCGTCCGCGCCGCGATCTTCTCTGCGTCTCCGAGTTCCGAGCGGTAGAGGATCTCGGTTGCTCCCTTGGCACCCATCACGGCGATTTCGGCGGTCGGCCAGGCATAGTTGATATCCGCGCCGATATGTTTCGAGGCCATGACGTCGTAAGCGCCGCCATAGGCCTTGCGGGTGATGAGGGTGACCATCGGCACGGTCGCCTGGCTGTAGGCGAAGAGCAGCTTTGCGCCATGCTTGATGACGCCGCCATATTCCTGGGCGGTGCCGGGCAGGAAGCCGGGCACGTCGACCAGCGTCAGGATCGGGATGGAGAAGGCATCGCAGAAGCGGACGAAGCGGGCGGCCTTGCGCGATGAATCGATGTCGAGGCAGCCAGCGAGCACCATGGGCTGGTTGGCGACGACGCCGACCGTCTGGCCTTCCATGCGGATGAAGCCGGTGATGATGTTCTTGGCAAAAGCTTCCTGGATCTCGAAGAAATCGCCTTCGTCGGCCAGTGCGTAGATCAGCTCCTTCATGTCATAAGGCTTGTTGGAACTGTCCGGGATCAGCGTGTCCAGCCGCATTTCGATGCGCGAGGGATCGTCATGGAAGGGGCGGACGGGCGGCTTTTCGCGGTTGTTCAGGGGCAGGAAGTCGAAGAGCAGGCGGACCTGTTCCAAGGCTTCGATGTCGTTCTCATAGGCGCCATCGGCGACGGAGGATTTCTTCGTGTGGGTCGAGGCGCCGCCGAGTTCTTCCGCCGTGACGATCTCGTTGGTGACGGTCTTCACCACATCGGGGCCGGTGACGAACATGTAGGATGAGTCCCGCACCATGAAGATGAAGTCGGTCATGGCGGGCGAATAGACCGCACCGCCGGCGCAGGGCCCCATGATCACGGAGATCTGCGGGATGACGCCTGACGCATCGACATTGCGCTTGAAGACATCGGCATAACCGGCAAGCGAGGCCACACCTTCCTGGATGCGGGCGCCGCCGGAATCGTTGAGGCCGATTACCGGTGCGCCGACCTTCATCGCCATGTCCATGATCTTGCAGATCTTCTGGGCATGGGTTTCCGACAGCGAGCCGCCGAGCACGGTGAAATCCTGGGAGAAGACATAGACCTGGCGGCCGTTGATCGTGCCCCAGCCGGTGACGACGCCATCGCCCGGCACCTTCTGTTCGGCCATGCCGAAATCCACGCAGCGATGGGTGACATACATGTCGTATTCTTCAAACGAGCCTTCGTCGAGCAGGACCTCCACGCGCTCGCGGGCGGTCAGCTTGCCCTTGCCGTGCTGCGCGGCAATGCGCTTTTCGCCGCCGCCGAGGCGGGCCTCCGCGCGGCGCGCTTCGAGCTGGTCCAGGATCGTCGACATGCTTCCTCCGGAATGATCTGTTTGGCTTTAAAGCCTTGTGTGACACCTATTCCACTGTGCCGCAGAAGAAAACGGTTGAACAGGTGCATCTGTGGATTTATGAATTTGCAAAGTGAAAATTGCGAATTTGCGAAATGGCCATCGGGAAACTCTTCATCGGCCGCAAGGTCCGCGACATCCGCCAGGCGAACGGCGCCACCCAGGCGCAGTTTGCCGATATGGTCGGCATTTCCACCAGCTATCTCAACCAGATCGAAAACAATCAGCGCCCGGTCTCGGCCTCGGTGCTTTTGTCGCTGGCGGAAAAGTTCGGCATCGACATCACCGAGCTGTCCTCCGGCCAGAACGACCGGTTGATGTCGGCGCTGACGGAGGCGCTCTCCGATCCGCTGTTCGAGACCTATTCGCCGAGCCTGCAAGAGCTGAAGCTCGTCACCCAGAATGCCCCCGGCTTTGCCCATGCGCTGATTGCAGCCCACCAGGCTTACAGGCGCGGCAATGAGCAACTGGCCAGCCTCGACGACCGGCTGGGCGCTGCCCCCAGCCAGGAAGTGACGCCTTATGACGAGGTGCGCGACTTCTTCCATTTCGTCGACAATTACATCCACGATCTCGACCTTGCCGCCGAGCAGCTGGCGACAGAGCTGAAGCTCGGGGAGGGGGAGAATTACGCGGCCCTTTCAGGCCATCTCGAGGCGAAACACGGCGTGCGCGTCGTGCGCGGCGAGGCGGGTGATGAGGCGATCCGCCGCTTCGATCCGCTGGGGCGGATCCTGACCGTCAGCCGTTATGCCTCTGCCCCCACTCGCGATTTCCAGATCGCCATCCAGATCGCCCAGCTCGCCGCCGCCACCAAGATCGACCAGGTGCTGAAACAGGCGAATTTCCGCAGCGAAGAGGCGGTCGAGATCTGTCGCATGGGGCTCTACAACTATTTCGCCGGCGCGCTGATCCTGCCCTATCGCAGCTTCCTCACCGCTGCACGGGACCTCCGCCACGACATCGAACTGCTCGCTGCCCGTTTCGAGGCCTCGCTCGAACAGGTCTGCCACCGTCTTTCGACCCTGCAGCGGCCGGGTCTCAAGGGTGTACCGATCTTCTTTGCCCGCATCGACCGGGCCGGCAATATCACCAAGCGCCACAGTGCTGCCCGCCTGCAATTCGCCCGCTTCGGGGCGGCCTGTCCGTTGTGGAATGCGCATCAGGCCTTCGAGACGCCGGGCCGCATCATCCGCCAGACGGCGGAGACGCCCGATGGCGTGCGCTATCTCTGCATCGCAACGCAAGTGTCAAAAGGCTCCGCCGGCTTCCGCGCCGCCAATCCGCGCTATGCCTTGGCGCTCGGCTGCGAGATCTCCTATGCCGGCGCCTTCGTCTATGCCGACGACCTCGACCTCTCCAACCGCGGCGCCTTCGACCCCATCGGCATTTCCTGCCGCATCTGCGAGCGCGTCAAATGCACCAGCCGCGCCGTGCCGCCGCTGAAAAGGAAGCTGGTGGTGGATCATCGGGTGCGGAATTCGATGCCGTATGAGATTGAGTGAGGGGTAATTCTCTCGTTGGGGCCGGGGCGTATTCAGCCAGTGTTGGGCAGAGGCTCCGATTGCATGGCCTAATTGAGTTTGCCTAAAATGGGGTAGGAAGCGGTCAGTCTGCTGCTGGAACAATATTCGCCATTGCAGGCATGCAAAGGGCTGTCCGCTCGCAAGCGCTTGACGACATAATCAACTGCAATAGGGGGCGATGAAATCCAATACATGTTTGGCTGGAATGGCAGAATTCGCTCTTTCAATTCCACCCTCGTGGTGGGTTTCAAATGAGTTGACTACAACTCCCAGGCATAGTCCTGCCTCGTCCAAGACAGGGCCGCCACTATTTCCTGGTGCGACCACATTTGAAATTATCAACCTTTCTTCCCCATGGTAGGTGTTGACGATGGCGTTTAGTTCACCACCGTGGGCCAAGAGATAAGGCGAGTCAGTCGTAGCTATGCGCGGGTAGCCGAGCGTGATGGTTCGCGTAAGCACCAACGGGTTCCCGATTGGGAAAATCGGAGCGATGGTCTCATTGCATTCAACTTCAAGAAGTGCCAGGTCGAGCTTAGGATGCAAAACCCATTTGCTATTGATCGGATTGAAAACACTGCCTTCAGGCTCATTTAGCCCAACAAACGTTACGCCCTCCTCGTAGTCGACGTTATGCTTTGCAGTAACAATTACGCATTTTCGCCCGCCTCTAATTGTAGCTAGAAACCCTGTCCCCGTGTATTCATCCTCACCTCGTCGGACGCACACAGCAGGCACGCTGCCGCGATATTTTCTCGCTACATAGCTCGGTCCAAGAAGAATATTGTCCACGGCCCGTAAATCAACGAACAACGCAATTCTGGCCTGGCTCCAACGATAATCTACGAAAGCGAGGCTGCCGAACATGGATTGATCAACAACAAGCCCCCATTCAATCAGGCGTCGTAAAAGAGGCATTAGCGCGGCGGTCTGTGTCCCTTTGCGGTCTCCGCATGCATGCAAAAGTTGCAGAAAATCGTGTGACTGAAAGTAGCCGTCCTGTAGCGACGATTTGCGGGCATCATAATTCGGTAGTCCACTGGAGTTTTCACTTACGAACTCGCGGTACGGATCTGGCTGTGCGGCCAACCCTAAAAGCCTTATCAGAGCCCGAATTTCCTTTGGTGGGTCGGTGCCAATTTCATCAAGCAGCCTGGCAACCATCGCGTTTGTTTCTCACCTGTTCGCTTAAAGGAACCTGATGCTACAGTTTGCATGCATCGTTAGTCATCAAGTTCAGATCGCGCCGCAACTAGAATAACAGATTAATTGCAAAGCTAATGCCAAGGGTTGATAATCGGAGGGGCCTGAAGCAGACGACAAAGCTGTCGGCAACGGGCGCAAAGCGTTAGATCCCTCAAGGCCCACCGCAGGACCTGATCGCCGCTATTCCTTACCTTCAGAATGTTACGGCCAATTCTGAAGCGGCGAGGTCGAGTTGGTGCTGATGCAGAGCGTCACGCCATTCAAGAGAAAGATCCGCAGACTGGCGAGCCTCTCCGAGCCTACCCTAACAACCGTCATCCCTCGCCGCAAAAAACGCCTCAACACTCTCCGGTGCCACATCCTCCAGTGTCGCCGAAGACCCTTTCGGGTTCAGGTCCTTATCAATGATCGCCGCGCGGACTGCTTTCACGTCTTTGCACAAGTGCCAATGATAATCATTAGTGTTGACTCATCGAATAGTCCACGCTAATGATTTCTCATGATCGAAACAACAGCCGTCAACACCGTCATGCGCGCACTTGCCGATCCCACCCGGCGGGGCATCTATGAGCGCATTGCCGATACGAATGAAATCTCCGTCGTCGAGCTGACGCGGGGCAGCGGGGTCACGCAAGGCGCGATCTCCCAGCATCTCAAG
>JARXAK010000209.1 GCA_029865885.1 Rhizobium sp.
GACATGACCTTCCAGGTGGCAGACGCGCTGCAACCGATGAAGATCCCGGTCGCGCTGATCCTGAGCTTCGATCCGACCGGCAAGGGGCCGGTGCCCGGCAATGTCAGAAAGACGCTCAACTTTTACACCGGCGGCGAGAACCTCTGGTCGCCAGTCCTGCCGGCGCCGGGATTCAAGGGAGAACTCGCGAACATCAACCTGCGCCAGGGCGAGACGGCCATCAGTGGCATTGGCCATTTCAACATCGACAAGAATCCGAAGCTGCACGAGCGGGCGATCAAGGAAATCAAGCAGGCACTCCGCCGCCGCTGAAAGGAACGTCAGAAGACGCCCGGGACCAGCCGCTTGGTGCGGGCGCAATAAGCATCATACTCGGCGCCAAAGGTCTCCCGCATCATCGCCTCCTCCCGCGACTGGCGAACAGCATAGAGAGCAAGGACCGCAACAAGCCCGGCAAGGCCCGCGATCCAGTTCGGGATCAACAGTGCCTGCGTGACGCCCCAGAGCAGGAAGGACGCATACATCGGATGGCGCACATGGGCATAGACGCCGCCGGTCACCAGCTGATGGCCTTCACGCACTTCGAGCGTGACAGACCAGTTCTTGCCGAGATCCTTGTGGCTGCGCCGGAAGAGCCAGAGAAAGGCAAGGCCTGTCAGCACACCCAGAACGAGCGTCAGCGCCCCCTGCCCGCGATCGGCCATACCGCCCAAGACGCCAAGCCGCCAGAGAACCGGCATGACGACCAGCCCGAAGGTGCAGAAGAGCAGCAGCGAAATGTCGAGCGGCGTGCGCTTGTCAACCGCCGTCTTCTGACGCCGCGCCCGGCGCATGGCCGGATAACGCATGGCGCACCAGGTGACCAGCATCAGGGCCCAGAGGATGAAGGAAACGCGGATCATGCTTGAGCCTTTGCGGTCTTGCCTGCCTCTGCCTGGAGCGGCAGCCTGTCGCCTCTTACGGCGTCGATCGGTCGGGTGCCACAGCAGATCATGAAGAAATCATAGAAATAGCGCCGGCTATTGGCCGAGATAAACTGATAGTGAACGCGAAAGAAGTTCTTCTTCACCCGCCTGTAGGCGTCGCGTTCGAGCATGTCGCGAATGCGAACCTGGAACTGTCGGGGGAATTCGTCGACACGCTGATGGCTGAGGCCTGCCCGGGCGTAAGGATCGCATTTGTAGAAGTTGATCACGTCGGTCAGCGCCTGGAACTCCACCCAGCGGATATCGGGAAAACGTGCCAGCGCCTCCAGACGCGATCGCGCCCGCTTGGCGGCCGGGTGCAGCGCGACCTTCAGCGAGGTAGATCCGACGGTGACCAGCCGGAAGTCAACCTTCCGGCCCTCAGCGATCAGCCGTTCGGCAAGCTGATGGGCGACATCGAGGATCAGCGCCCCGCCCGTCGAGTGACCGACCAGCAGCACTTCGTCATAGGGCTTGGCCGCCATATGATCGGCAATCAGCGATGCCCAGGCGTCGACCCGACCATCCATGCCCGGACGCCGGCAATGCAGGTGTTCGCGGCTGAACGACCAGAGATCCATGAGGTGGAAGACGAAATAGCGGCGGCCACCAAAGCGACCCGCACCATAAACGAGGAGAAGGCCCGCCAGCGCCGGCAGGATCGGCCCGCCGGGCAGCCCGACCCCGTCAACGAGGCGATAGGCGACCGTGCCGAGCCAGACGAACAGGCAGAGCATCACGAAGGGATACAGGAAATAGAGCGCAAACCGCCAGTTGGCCGCGAAGAAGCGGAACATGGTGCCGCTCACGACATAGTCGAAAAAGGCCACGATATAGGCGGCGAGACGGACGACGAAGGGTCGTGCGCCGTCATGTTTGACGATGTCATCGAAGCTGAGGAACGTCAGGTCCGTCCGGCATTGACCGTCCGGTCCCCGATAACAGGCCACCGCAGTGGTCGCTATGGCGCCCGGCGCCTCGACCGGCGTTGCAAGCGTTGCTTCCACCGACCAGCACGTGCGAAAGCGGTCCATTTCGCGGCCAATGCGCCGGAAAAAGCCGGCAGCATCATTGCGTTCATATCCTCCGACGAGAAAGACGGCACGCATCGACACCGAAGGCTGAGCGACCTCAGACATTCCTACTCCCACAACACTTCCCCGGGTCCCCAGAGCAGGGCTTGAGGATCCTCGTCCGGGCGCAATGTGCAAGAAGCCTCAGACACAGTCCAGCCAAAGTCACCAGCACTTCCGGAAATGCTGACATTTCCTGTGTCTTGTTGGCCAGCGCGAGCGGCAGCGTGACGTCCCGGGCGCCTGACCAGCGGCGCCAGGAGACCATCAGCTTAAGGCAATCGCCTCATCCTGCGAGAACGATTCTCTGCAGGATCATCTCCCAGCTGTCGGCATCCGGTGCACTGAGAATTCCGCCGCGCGTCTCGCCCGGCCGGTATGGCGAGCCATCGAACTTTCTCGTGACGCCACCAGCCTCCTCATGCAGCAGAACGCCGGCAAAGTGATCCCAGGGCATCAGCTTGTGGTGGCCGATGAAATGGACCTTTCCTGTCGCCACAAGCCAGTATTCGTAAGCCGAGCAGTTATAGGCAAAGGCCATCCTGGTTTGTGCCAGATTGCCGGCGATCCGCCGACGCTCTTCTTGGCTGATGTCATTGATCGAAATGGTACCCACCATCATCGACAGTTCCGTCGCCGCCGCCGCACGGATCTTCGCCTCCATGCCGCCGGATCGGAGCCAGTGAGCGCCCGCCCCTTTGCTTGCGACCAGCGTATCGCCAAGGACGCTGTCATGGATCAACGCCGCGATCGTTTCGCCGCGCCTGACGACGGCGAGATTGGTTCCAAACACCGGCAGACCCGCCTGAAAATTGAAGGTCCCGTCCACCGGATCGATCACGAATGCCAGCTCAGCACCGGCGAGAGCGGAAATTAGCGAAGGATTGGTCTCGCAGGCCTCTTCTCCAACGACGAGGGCGTCGGGCCAGCGCTTCAGGAGCTCTGTCGTCAGATAGGCCTCGGTCTTGAGATCCGCATCGGTCACCAGATCAATCGATGACTTCTTCTCAACGACGTCGGGTGCATCAAACCGCCGAAATCGGGGAAGGATCTCATTCTCCCCGGCAATCCGGACGAGGTCGAGCACATGGGTAAAATCGCGATCCGTGAACAT
The DNA here is from genome assembly GCA_029865885.1 of Rhizobium sp. GTDB lineage: Bacteria > Pseudomonadota > Alphaproteobacteria > Rhizobiales > Rhizobiaceae > Allorhizobium. Next base: position 3,153 of record JARXAK010000209.1, read on the forward strand.
CCGGTCGATAATCCGTTGAGGGCGTGATCTAGACGCGGAACCGCAGCCCCGGCATCACCCGCGTTTGCATTTTGGGACGAGGGGCCGAGCCCCTGCCGCAGCCCCTGGAGGGCCCCAAAGCCTTAGCCCTCAGTCTGTGACGGCTTGGTGACAGCGAGCCCGGCGAAATCAAAGAGCTTCGGGTCCAGCAGATGCGAGGGGTCGACATGGGCAAGTGCGCGCAGCATCGCATCCTTGCGGCCCGGCATCTTCGCTTCGATCCCGGCCAGCATCTCCTTCATCGCATTGCGCTGAAGGCCATCCTGCGAGCCACAGAGATCGCAAGGGATGATCGGAAACTCCATAGCCTGCGCAAAACGCGCCATATCCTCTTCCGCGGCGTAAGCCAGCGGACGCAGGACGAAGAGATCCTTCTCGTCGTTGAGCAGCTTGGCGGGCATCGCCGAGAGACGACCGCCGTGGAAGAAGTTCATGAAGAATGTTTCGAGGATATCCTCGCGGTGATGGCCAAGCACCAGCGCGTCACAGCCCTCTTCGCGCGCGATCCGATAGAGATTGCCGCGCCTGAGCCGCGAACAGAGCGAACAATAGGTGCCGCCGCTTGGCACCTTCTCCTTCACGATAGAATAGGTGTCGCGGTATTCGATCCGATGCTTCACGCCGATCGAGGCGAGGTATTCAGGAAGCACGTGCTTCGGAAAATTCGGCTGGCCCTGGTCGAGATTGCAGGCGACGAGTTCCACCGGCAGAAGCCCGCGCCATTGCAGGTCGAGCAGGATTGCGAGCAGTCCGTAGCTGTCCTTGCCGCCCGACAGACCGACCAACCAGCGCTGCTGGCCCTTCAGCATGTCGAAGTCCGATATCGCCTGGCGCACCTGGCGGATGAGGCGTTTGCGCAGCTTGTTGAACGAGACCGAGCGCGGTGCCTTGGCAAAGACCGGATGCACGCCCGAAAGGTCAAGCTCGTCCTCGCCCTCGAGGAGAGCGGCATCCTGGCTGTCGATCGTGTTGACAAGGTTCATCTTCGGCTCCGGCCTCAGCGGCAATTGGCTCTGCAATGCCTGCTGCAGGCTTGAAGATCAAGTCCCGAAGACGGACCAGCCGGTGCGGGTGGCCAGCATTTCGAGCGCAGCCGAGCCGAGCGCGGAATTGCCGACCTTGTTGAGACCCGGCGACCAGACCGCGATCGAGGCCTTGCCCGGAGCCACCGCAAGAATACCGCCACCGACCCCGGACTTGCCCGGCAGACCGACCTGATAGGCGAAATCGCCCGAGCCGTCATAGTGGCCGCACATCAGCATCAGGGCATTGATGCGCCGCGCCCGCTTCGGCGAGACGACGGAAAAGCCTGTCAGCGGATTGGTGCCCCTGTTGGCGAGGAACAGGCCGGCATGGGAGAGCTGCACGCAGGAGAGCGCCAGCGCGCATTGGTGGAAATAGACGCCGAGCGTGTGTTCGACCGGATGGTCGAGATTGCCGAAGCCGCGCATGAAATTCGCGAGCGCGAAATTCCGGTAGCCGGTGCGCTGCTCCGACTGTGCCACCTTCTCGTCGATCGACAGCGTCTCGTCATCGGCGAGATAACGCATAAAACGCAGATATTCGCCGATTGCCTCGCGCGGGGCATGGCCGGCCAGCACCATATCGGTGACGACGATCGCACCGGCATTGATGAAGGGATTGCGCGGGATGCCGTGCTCGTGTTCGAGCTGGACGATCGAGTTGAAGGAAGAGCCCGACGGCTCGCGGCCGACGCGCTTCCAGATCGATTCGCCCGCCTTGCCGAGCGCCAGCGTCAGCATGAAGACCTTGGAAATGCTCTGGATCGAAAAGGCCGTGTCGGCATGGCCGGCCTTGTAGGTCTGACCGTCGACGGTGGTGATCGCGATGCCGAACTGCTTCGGGTCGACCCGAGCGAGCTCCGGAATATAGTCGGCCACCTTGCCTTCACCGAGGCGTGGCTCAAGTGCCGTGACGATCTCGTCGGCGATCCGCTGCAGATCCATCTCATTCCCCTTACCCGATCACGTGCGGCGCCATCTTCTTCGCTCCGCGCTGCACTGCAAACAGAAAAAGCCGCCCCGAGGGGCGGCTTTCCACAAATCCGTCTCGCGAGCAATTAGCGCGAGTAGAATTCGACGACCAGGTTCGGTTCCATGATGACCGGATACGGAACATCCGACAGGCCAGGAACGCGAGCGAAGGTGGCAACCATCTTGTTGTGGTCGACTTCGAGGTAATCAGGAACGTCGCGCTCAGCGAGCGAAACCGACTCGAGGACGGTGACGAGCTGCTTCGACTTCTGACGAACTTCGATGACGTCGCCGGCCTTGCAACGGTAGGAACCGATGTTGACGCGAACGCCGTTGACCGAAACGTGGCCGTGGTTGACGAACTGACGGGCAGCAAAGACGGTCGGTACGAACTTGGCGCGGTAGACGATGGCGTCCAGACGCGACTCAAGCAGGCCGATCAGGTTTTCGCCGGTGTCGCCCTTGCGGCGGTTGGCTTCTTCAAAGATCGCGCGGAACTGCTACTCGCGGATGTCGCCGTAGTAGCCCTTCAGCTTCTGCTTGGCGCGCAGCTGCACGCCGAAGTCGGACAG
>JARXAK010000219.1 GCA_029865885.1 Rhizobium sp.
CACTGCCCGCCGGCAGCGGGATCCTTGAGATAGGCGATGATGTTGGCGAGATCATCATCCTTCTTGACGCCGGCATAGGCCATCTTGGTGCCCTTCACCACGGCCTTGGGGGCCTTGAGATAGGCCGAGAGGGTTGCCTCGTCCCAGACCTTGCCCGCACCGAACTCGGTCATGGCAGGCGAATACTTGTAATCGGCGATCGAAGCGATCGGACGGCCGACAATGCCCTGCAGATGCGGGCCGACCTTGTTTTTCGCCTCGGTCGCGACATGACAGGCCTGACAGGCCTTGAATGCCTTTGCACCGGCGACCGGGTCGCCATCGGCAAAGGCCGGCATGGGGGCGGCCGCAATCGCGAGCAGCACGAGCATGGAAGACGTCTTCATCGGAACTCCTGTGTCCATCAAACCGGCGCACTTGCGCCGGCGCGCCTATCGGATCATCTGTTGGCACGACACGCAATCCGACACTTTGACGCCCATCAAGATGTCGAACTTTTTTTTGAAATGCGGCTGCCCCGGCCCAGAAAGGGCTGGAGGTCGCAAACAGGGACGGTGCTGCGACGCAAACGCGCGGGCATCCTTGCAATTCTCCGGTATTGAATGTTGACTTGGGAACATCAATAAAAACCGGGAGCCTGCCAATGACGTATTCTACCACTTGTCGCCGTACCCTCGCGGCGGCCGTCTCGCTGATCGCGCTCAGTGCGATGCCCGTCGCGGCTCAGGAAGCCGAGAGCTGCTCGACCGTGCGCTTCTCGGATGTCGGCTGGACCGATATCACCGCGACCACCGCGACCGCTTCCGTCATCCTGAAGGCCCTCGGCTATGAGCCGACGACCACGGTTCTCTCCGTTCCGGTGACCTATTCGTCGCTGAAGAACAAGGACATCGATGTCTTCCTCGGCAACTGGATGCCGACGATGGAAGCCGACATCGCGCCCTATCGCGAGGACAAGTCGGTTGAAATCTTCGGACCGAACCTCGAAGGCGCCAAGTATACGCTGGCGACCAACGCCAAGGGCGCGGAACTCGGCATCAAGGACTTCGCCGACATCGTCAAGCACAAGGATGCGCTGGAAGGCAAGATCTACGGCATCGAGCCGGGCAATGACGGCAACCGTCTGATCCTCGACATGATCGACGGCAACAAGTTCGAGCTCGGCGACTTCGAAGTCGTCGAATCCTCCGAGCAGGGCATGCTGGCCCAGGTCGCCCGCGCCGAAAAGGACGGCACGCCGGTCGTCTTCCTCGGCTGGGAGCCGCATCCGATGAACGCCAACTTCAAGTTGACCTATCTGTCGGGCGGTGACGATGTCTTCGGCCCCAACTTCGGTGGCGCAACGATCTTCACCAATACCCGCGCCGGCTACACCACCGAATGCCCGAATGTTGGCAAGTTCGTCACCAATCTCAAGTTCTCGCTCGCCATGGAGAACGAGATCATGGGCAAGATCCTGAACGACGGCCAGGACGCCGAAGTGGCAGCAAGCGAATGGCTGAAGGCCAATCCGACTGCCGTCGAGCCCTGGCTTGCCGGCGTCACCACCAAGGACGGTGGTGAAGGCCTCGGCGCGGTGAAGACGGCCCTCGGCCTCTGATCCCTGTCCATCGATCGTGGAACCGCGCGACCGGAAGGGGGATCCGTTCGCGCGGCCTCCCAGGCATTAAACCTGTGGCCAATCGGGGACAAACATGGATTTTCTGACAGACAACAAGCTGCCCATCGGGCCCTTGTCGAAAAGTTTCGTCGATTGGCTGACGGCCAATGTCGACTTTGTATTCGATTTCATCGCGACCGTCTTGAGCGCTTCCATCAACGCCATGCTCTTTGTGCTGCAGGCGCCCTTTCTCAAGGGAACTGCACTCGAAGCCTTCTATCCGCTGCTGATGATCGGTGTGTTTTCTCTGGTCGCCTGGGTGATGCGTCGCTCTTTGGGCGTCGTCGTCTTCACCTTCCTGGGTCTGCTGCTGATCTATAATCAGGGCTACTGGAAGGAGACGATGGAGACCTTGGCCCTCGTGCTCGCCTCGACCGGTGTCTGTATGGTCATCGGCGTGCCGATCGGCATCGCCTGCGCCCGCCGCCCGTGGCTTTATGCCGCCGTGCGTCCGGTTCTCGACCTGATGCAGACGATCCCGACCTTCGTCTACCTGATCCCGGCGCTGATCCTGTTTGGCCTCGGCATGGTGCCGGGCCTGATCGCCACCGTGATCTTCGCCATCGCCGCCCCGATCCGCCTCACTCGCCTCGGCATCATCTCGACCCCGCCCTCGCTGGTGGAAGCCGCGATCGCCTTCGGTGCGACGCCGATGCAGGTGCTGCGCAAGGTCGAGCTGCCCTTTGCCACGCCGCAGATCATGGCGGGCCTCACCCAGACCATCATGCTGTCGCTGTCGATGGTGGTCATCGCCGCGCTTGTCGGAGCCAGCGGCCTCGGCGTGCCCGTCGTGCGGGCGCTCAACACCGTGAATATCGCCCGCGGCTTCGAGGCGGGTCTCTGCATCGTCATCCTCGCGATCATCCTCGACCGGATCTTCCGCATTCCCGGAGAAGACTCATGACCGACGCAGTCATTTTCGGAAATGTCGACATCGTCTTCGGCGACAATCCGCAGCGCGCCCTCGATCTCGTCGACCAGGGCAAGACCCGCGACGAAATCGGCGCTGCGACCGGCCTTGTGCTCGGCGTTGCCGGAGCTTCGCTGGCGGTCAAGGAAGGCGAGATCCTCGTGCTGATGGGCCTGTCCGGCTCTGGCAAATCGACGCTGCTGCGCGCGGTCAATGCGCTGGCTCCGGTCGTTCGCGGCAATGTCAGCGTCAAGACGAAGGACGGCTATGTCGATCCTTACAAGTCCTCGGCCCAGGTGCTGCGCGATCTGCGCATGCATACGGTGTCCATGGTCTTCCAGCAGTTCGGCCTCCTGCCCTGGCGCACGGTGGCGGAAAATGTCGGCTTCGGCCTGGAACTTGCCGGTGTTCCGGAAGCCGAGCGCAAGGAAACGGTGGCCAACCAGCTCGAACTGGTCAACCTGTCGAAATGGGCGAACCGCAAGGTCAACGAGCTCTCGGGCGGCATGCAGCAGCGTGTCGGCCTTGCCCGCGCCTTTGCCACCGGCGCGCCGATTCTCCTGATGGACGAGCCCTTCTCGGCACTCGACCCGCTGATCCGCACCCGCCTGCAGGACGAATTGCTGGAATTCCAGGCACGTCTGAAGAAGACCATTCTCTTCGTCAGCCACGACCTCGACGAGGCGTTCCGAATCGGCAACCGCATCGCCATCATGGAAGGCGGGCGGATCATCCAATGTGGCACGCCGCAGGAGATCGTCCAGAACCCGACCAACCAGTATGTCGCGGATTTCGTGCAGAACATGAATCCGATCAACATGCTGATCGCCTCCGACGTGATGCGGTCCGGTGTCACCGGCGAACAGGGCCAGGTGACGGGGACGACGGCGCCCACGACGCCGCTGGTCGACATCCTGGATGCCCTGTCGCGCCAGCCCGGCACGATCGGGGTCGTTGACAACGGCGTCGTCATCGGCACGATCGATGCCCAGGATGTGGTGAGCGGACTGACGAAGCACCGCCGCAGGGCGTGACAGGTCCTGCTCCGCATTCCTTTTCAGTGAAATGCGGAGACGGACATGAACGACAAGCCCCAGGTGATCAGGGATACCGACGACGATGCGCGCCGCCAGGCGCGCATTTTGCTGCGTGGAGCGCGCTTTGCCGCGATCGGCGTGATCGACCCCGAGAGCGGCTTCCCCTTTGTCAGCCGCGTGCTGCTCGGCATGGACCGCGACGGCGCCGCCGTCATCCTGGTCTCCAACCTTTCCGCCCACACGACGGCCCTCATCGCCGATCCCCGTGCCTCGCTCTTAACCGGTGAACCCGGCAAGGGCGACCCGCTCGCCCATCCGCGACTGACCCTGCAATGCACGGCCGAAACCGTCGAGCGGGACAGCGACGCGCATCAGCGGCTTCGCGCCCGTTTCCTTGCCCGCCATCCAAAAGCGCAGCTCTATATCGACTTTCCCGACTTCCGTTTCTTCCGCCTGAGGCCCGAAAGGGCCAGCCTGAACGGCGGATTTGGCCGTGCCTATCATTTGAGCAGCACGGATTTCCTGATCCCAAAATTCAATGATGATTTGTTCGGGAGTGAGGAGGCCTCATTGCGAGAATTAGGGGGTACCCATCCCGGCCTTGCAACCCACATTGCCCAAAACATTCATGGCGCGCCCAAGGGTGAGTGGCGTCTCACTGCCGTGGATTCACATGGATTGGATATAGTTTTCAAAGACTTGCTGATTCGGCATGAATTTGTGACGCCGATCACAGATATAGAGCATCTGCTATTAGAGTTACCTAAATCAGTATACGCAGTACCTTAAATTTAGGCATATACAATTTTGATGATGCTGGTAGACTTTGGGCTCCAGTTAAAATGGATTTTTCAACGACTGCCACTCCCCCCAAGGGCACTCGACCAAGGAAAGTTGAACTGAGATGAAAACTAAAGCTTTGTCCGAACAATCGAATGTCGCAGCTGGTTTGCTGTCCGCCATGGCAAACCCGAAGCGTCTGATGATCCTCTGCAGCCTCGTCGAGGGTGAGGTTCCGGTCGGTGTTCTGGCGACCCAGGTAGGCCTCAGCCAGTCGGCACTGTCGCAGCACCTGTCCAAGCTTCGCGCACAGAAGCTGGTCAAGACCCGCCGCGACGCGCAGACCATCTACTACTCCTCGACGTCGGAATCGGTGATCAAGATCCTCTCCACGCTGGAAAGCATCTACTGCGCTCCTGCCGCGAGCAAGACCGCCGCCTGATGACAGCGCTGCCAGTGTCGAGCTGGTCCAGCCTTTGCGGAAACTGGCTCAACACCTGCCAAGCCGGGTGATGCGTCTGGTGTCTGAAAATTCGAGAGCCCCGGACGGCTGCTGCCGCCGGGGCTTTTTTATTGCCCGCCTGAGGCGGGGCGGCTCACCGCAGCCGCTGGGCAGCGCCCCTGCTTTCATCACGCGAATTCAGCGATCCATGACCTTTGTTGATGCGCCCCTGCGGGTGGCTTGACCGGGCTTCGCGCCCTGCTAACGTGACGGCGCAATCAACGGATTTCGGCCTTTGCAGCCGACATCAGGGAGAATGGCCGCCCGCGAGCAAAGGGCCATGGAGAACACGATGTCTAACCGCCTGAATTCCACGCCGAACGACCTGCGCGCCTTCTGGATGCCGTTCACCGCGAACCGCCAGTACAAGAAGGAACCGCGCCTTTTCGTCGGCGCCAAGGACATGCACTACACCACCCATGACGGCCGCCAGGTGCTCGACGGCACCGCCGGCCTCTGGTGTGTGAACGCCGGCCACTGCCGCCCGCTGATCACCGAAGCGATCCGCGAGCAGGCTGGCGAACTCGACTATGCCCCGGCCTTCCAGCTCGGCCATCCCAAGGCCTTTGAACTGGCCAACCGCCTGATCGACATCGCCCCCGACAACATGGCGCATGTGCTCTACACCAATTCCGGCTCGGAATCGGTCGAGACGGCGCTGAAGGTGGCGCTCGCCTATCAGCGTGTGAAGGGCCAGGGCTCGCGCACCCGTCTGATCGGTCGCGAACGCGGCTATCACGGCGTCAATTTCGGCGGCATCTCGGTCGGCGGCATCGTCTCCAACCGCAAGATGTTCGGCACGCTTTTGACCGGCGTCGACCACATGCCGCATACCCATCTGCCGGCCAAGAACGCGTTTACCAAGGGCATGCCGGAGCATGGCGGCGATCTCGCCGACGAGCTGGAACGCATCGTCACCTTGCATGACGCCTCGACCATTGCCGCCGTGATCGTTGAACCTGTTTCCGGCTCCACCGGCGTTCTGATCCCGCCGAAGGGCTATCTGCAGCGCCTGCGCGAGCTCTGCACAAAACACGGCATCCTGCTGATTTTCGATGAAGTCATCACCGGCTTCGGTCGCCTCGGCGCGCCCTTTGCCGCCCAGTATTTCGACGTGAAGCCTGACATCATGGTCACCGCCAAGGGCCTGACCAATGGCGTCATCCCGATGGGTGCGGTCTTCGTGACAGCCGAGATCCACGACGCCTTCATGACCGGCCCGGAACACATGATCGAGTTCTTCCATGGCTACACCTATTCCGGCAACCCGATCGCCTCTGCCGCAGCACTCGGCACCCTCGACACCTATCGCGACGAGAACCTTCTGACCCGTGCGGCCGAAATCGCGCCCTACTGGGAAGAGAAGCTGCATTCGCTGCGGGACTGCCCTAACGTCATCGACATCCGAAATCTCGGCCTGATCGGCGCGATCGAGTTGAAACCGATCGACGGCGAACCGACGAAGCGCGCCTTCAACGCCTTCCTCAACGCCTATAATGACGGCCTCTTGATCCGCACCACCGGCGACATCATCGCGCTCTCGCCGCCGCTGATCATCACCCACGAGCAGATCGACGAGCTCTTCGACAAGCTGCGCAAGGTGCTGATGAACAACATCTGAGGCAGGCTCTCGGACCATCTCGGAAAGGCGGCCCCGGTGGCCGCCTTTTTTGTAGCTTGCGCGAGGCTGACCAACCGGTCCGGGCCGCGCTTGTCGCAGGCGCCACCATCCCGTATCGTCAAGGGAATCGCACGTTCGATCCCGGCGCAGATGACCGCGAGGGCACGACCGACGACTTCAGCACACCCGGGACCCTCGTCTCCGACATCATGTCGCGGATGACCTGACCGGGCCAGGTCCCGGGAGGTCATCCGTGGTCGACCTTTTCAAGCGTCTTTTCGGTAACACCGCGTCTTCTGCAATATTGCCGGCCCAGGCCGCTCCAGAGCCGGAGGCGATGTCCGCCGCCCGCGCCGACGAAGCCCGCCTTGCCGCCCGCCGCGCCCAGATCAGCAACGATCTCTTCGAACTGCAACAGATCGCCATGGCGGAACTCGCCCTGCGCAAGGAGCAGGATGCCGCCGCCGCCAGAGCCGGCTTCGAGGCAGAAGACGGTGTCGGCGGACGGGTCCTGACCGTCTGACGACGCGCCCGTCAACCTCCATCCCCTGCCCCCCGACAAAGCCGTGGCGTGACCGCACGCCACGGCTTCGGCTCTTTTGTCGCTCATCGTTTTTGTCCAATACCAAGTCTCGATGATCGAAACCTATAGGATCGGCTCGATCGCCCCTGCTCGATCGCCCCTGCTGGCTAGGAGAGGTTCGAAGAGCGATGCTTGCGCATCGGTCGAGGATCTCGACGACGCCAGAAGGGACGAGAAGCCGACCGAAGGTGGCTTATGGCAGTGGGCAGCAAAAGCCGCCCACTGCACAAAGGTCAGTCCTCATCCTGCGGTGGGAGCGAAGCGACATCAGAAGGACGGGGACGGGTGGGGTTGGCAGCGGCCTCGATCCTTCGAGGCATGCTGACGCATGCACCTCAGGATGAGGGGATCGGTGGGTCCTGCGCAGTCATGGGCAGCGCTCGGGTTCCCCGCACGCTCAAAGCCCTCACAAAATCCGATCGCGATACTCCGCTGACGGCAGCCAGCAGCTGTCACGCTTGCCGAAGATCCGGTAGCGGTTGCGGGCAATCATCCGGTAGAGTGGGTCGCGAATGAAGCGAGGGACGACCCGAAAGACAGAAAGCGCCTTCCAGGGCCAGCCGAGCCCGGCGTAAATCGCCAGCACCGCATCGCTGTCGCGCAGCATATGATCGCCGTCGACGACGAGGATGCTGTCGGGATTGGCGGGATCGATGCCGAAGCGGCGGTAGAGGGCTGCCCCCACCGGCCCCTGCATCGAGGCAAGGCGAAAACGCTTCTGGCGGTCGTTCGAAAGGACGAGCTGGGCATTGGCCGAGCACAGGATGCATTCGGCATCAAAGAGGATGATCGGGCCGGCGGCGTCATGTTTAGCGTTCATGGACGCGAATCTAGGCCATCGGCCCTGTCGCTTCAATGCGGCAGATAGCCCTTTCGACCAAGGCAGGTCGTGACAGACAAAACAGCAGGCTTAGGATGGCCGCGCGCAGGCGGAGCACCAGGGACGCGAACGGATGAAGAAGGGTTACAGGGACTTGCTGGCGGAAGCCGAGGCTTTGGTCGAGGCGGTGGATGCATCCGAGGCGGTCCGTCTGCATGGCCGCGACAACGTCGTCTTCGTCGATCTGCGCGACCCGCGCGAGCGTGAACGGGAGGGCACGATCCCGGATGCCTTTTCCTGCCCGCGTGGCATGCTGGAATTCTGGATCGATCCGGAAAGCCCCTATCACAAACCGGTCTTTGCCGAAGACAGGCTGTTCCTGTTCTTCTGCGCCAGCGGCTGGCGCTCGGCGCTGGCGACCAAAACGGCGCTGGAAATGGGCCTGGAAAACGTCTGCCATCTCGAAGGCGGCTTCACCGCCTGGCGGGACAAGGCTTTGCCGGTGGCGGCGGTGGTGGCAAAGGTGAAGGGGTGAGCGGCGAGCAGTGAGGCTAGCCCTCATCCTGAGGCGGGAGCGACAGCGACCCTCGAAGGACGAGGGCGGGTGGCGCTGCGCGTGGCGCCCCCACCTATTGATGGGGAGAGCTGATGCTGCCGGCGTTTTGCCGTGCTGTGCCCCCCTCGGCCCTCCTGAGCTTGTCGAAGGGCGGACATCTCCCCCTCACGGGGGGAGATCGGAATGCAGTATCGCGTTGCCCGCCCCCGAGGTTGGAACGTCCAACCTGCGGCTGCTTCGAGAAGGCAGATGGCCCAACGGCAATCTCCCCCCTCGAGGGGGAGATGTCGGCGTAGCCGACAGAGGGGGGTATCGGAGCACGAGGGAGAGGCTGCAGCGACCCTCGAAGGACGAGGGCGGATATTTCCCCGTCGCACTCCCCGTGCGATCCCCCTAAGATGCCCGAAAGACCGAGAGGAGCGCCCATGTCCGAGACGATTCGCATCGCCAATGCAGAGCTTGCTGTCGAGATCTCCTCGCTCGGCGCCGAGATGCAGTCGCTGCAGGCGGCGGATGGCCGGGACTTTCTGTGGAATGGCGATGCCACCTGGTGGACAGGGCGCTCGCCGATCCTCTTTCCGATCGTCGGCAAGGCGCCGGGCGACCGGCTGGCGATCAATGGCACGACCTTTCCGATGGCACAGCACGGCATTGCGCGCCGCCGCGAATTCACAATCGTCGAGCAGACGGCGACGGCCTGTCGCCACGAACTCGTCTCCTCGCCCGAGACCCGCACGGTCTATCCTTTCGACTTCCGCCTGACGCTGGAGCATCGCCTTGAGGGCCGGACGCTTTCGGTGACGGCAACGGTGGAAAACACCGGCGGCACACTCATCCCCTTCGGCATCGGCTTCCACCCGGCCTTCCTCTGGCCGCTCCCGGGCGCGGACAACAAACCGCATTCGGTGATCCTCGACAATGGCGCAGAACCCGGCGTCATCCAGCTCGAAGACGGGCTGATCGGCAGGACGCTGCCAACCTCGCCCTTCAAGGCAGGTCGGCTGGACCTTGCCCATGCGCTGTTCGACAACGACGCCCTGATCTTCCCCGAAGGGGCGGGCACAGGCCTCACCTTTGCAGCCGAAGGCGGCCCCTCGCTGCATTTCACCTTCGAAAACCTGCCCAATATCGCGCTGTGGCAAAAGCCCGGCGCCCCCTTCCTCTGCGTGGAACCCTGGCACGGCATGGCGGCCCATGCCGGCGGCACAGCGGAGCTCGTGGAGCGACCCTACACCGTGGCGCTGGCAGCCGGAGACGCCATGCGGTTTGGGTTTACGGTCGAGATCCGGGACTGAGAGGTAAGGCATGGCGGTGAAGACGATTGCGGCCGCGAAGGCGGAAGGTCACCTTGACTGGCTATCCCGCCGCCCTCGC
>JARXAK010000252.1 GCA_029865885.1 Rhizobium sp.
GGCGAATGGACACGTCCCTATAGCCGCGAGCAGGCCTGCTACCCGCCTGGCGCGTTCAGGGTCGACAAGTACTGGTCCTCGGTCAACCGCGTCGACAATGTCTATGGCGACCGCAACCTGGTCTGCACCTGCCCGCCGATGGAAGCCTACGCGGAAGCGGCAGAGTAAGGGCCTCGAATGGACCAGGGGAACGCCGTCCTCGAGGCGGCGTTCCCTCTTCAACGCAGCTCATGCATTCCACCCATCGCCGCGGATCGCCGTCCGACAATGGTACACCTCTTCCCGGCACGGATACCGGGCGGAAACCGTCAGCGTTCGGGAAATGCTAATCCTCATCGCCTATCGTGAGCCTCAAGACCTCCGAGACGGCAGGGAAGAGCATGAGCATTTCGGCGATCATGGGCATTTCGCTTTCGGGCATGCAGGCGCAGACGACGCGCCTTGCGGCAACCGCCAACAATGTCGCCAACGCCATGACGCCGGCCTATGACCGTCTTGAGACACAATTCACCAGTCGCATGCCGGGTGTCAGCGCGACGGTGAGCCCATCGGGCGGCCAGACCTTCGACGACACGTCAAATGTCGATCTGGCCTCGGAAATGCTGTCGCTGGTCGAAAGCGAGATCGGCTTCAAGGCCAATGCCGCCGCCTGGGAAACCGGCGCCGACATCTGGGATGTTCTGCTCAGCATCAAGCGTGACTGATTCGTCGAGACGTCCGGCGAACACTGTCGCATGCGCAAAACCGGTGACATCAGAATGCGTCGGATCACAACCGATCAGCCGCCGATGCAGTCGGGACGGACTTTTTTCGGCTGACCCCAACCAAATCGAGCAAAAGCGCGCATCCCATACAATTCTTCGATTGCAAACAACGACACATCCAGACACAGTCGGGAGTTGTAAAAGGTTGCATCGAGGATCGCATGTACAACGACGTGCTCAACGGCCTGAAGACACAACTGCTGTCCACCGAGATCGACGACGGATCCCGGCTCCACGCTCTGTTCGAGCGACGCCTGCAGCAGGCCCTCCTCGATATCAGGACCAATGACTATGTGGAGGACTGTCTGTTTCAGATCGAGGAAGCCCTTGAGCAAGTGGCCGCCGGCGTATCCGATGCCCAGACAATCCGGGACTATCTACTGGGCGCGATCGAGGCTCTGCGAGATGAACTCCATCTTTGCGACGTCGACACGGATGTCCGTCAGGCAGCCGTCGGCTTCTGACGCGCTCCGCTTGCGGCCTCCACCGGTTCGGCGGCGATCCAGCCCGTCGGCAGCAGCCAGGGACACCATCTGCAGAAGGTGATCGAGAAAGAGGGCGTCGTCACTCAACGGCGCCTTCTGCGAGACGCCCCGGATAATCTCCCGGAGGCTACGCACTTGCTCCTCGACAATCGAGCGAACGTAGATATCGGAGGATGGGAGTTGGCCATCCGTCATGTCATTCTCCTGCCATTCTGTGATATTCCGTGCTTCCATGTGCCCCCTCGACAAAGGCGAGGCGCGAAAGAGCCGATGCACCGAAGGGATTGCCCGGCGCCAGTTCGAGATCGAGGACGCTGCCGGTAATCCCGTAGAGCTCGTGATGCCGCAGCAGCCCGGCCATGGACGGTTTGGCCGTGATCGGCACGATCAGCGATCCATCCAGCACACTCGGCGCAGCCAGCGGCATGACGTCCCAGCCGGTCGTCAGCAGAAGGTTCACGAGCTTCGGATGCGTCTCGACCACAAGCGTCTCGATGCCGGCCACCAGACAATACTCCATGACGCCGGTCATCAGGATGTTGGAGATCGGGACATTCGCGATGGTCTTGTCGGACACTTCCGCAATGCAACGGGTCCATTCGAAGATGCGCGGGCCACGCGGCCATTCCGCGCCATCCATCAGCCCCGGATAGACATCCGACAGAAGATGCGGCTTCAGCGTCGGGAGAAGCCGGCTGTAGCCCACCACGTCACCGCCAAGGATCAGCGGCAGATGGATCGCCTCTCTGCCGTCGAACTGATCGATTTCCCGATCATCCGCCCGGCGGCAGGCTTCCCATCCCAGTCGCTCAACGAACTGGCGATGGCGAAAATGCCAAACCTGTTCCATGATGTCGGCATAGTCCTGCGTGTCTGCGCCCAGGATCGTCGCAAGCATTCTGCCCCCCCAAAAAACTCTGGGTTTAACAGTGCGGTATGGGGGGCGAATTCTATATAGGCTGTTCTGCCTATTTATCTGATTATTCCAAGCCTGATCGATTCGGCAATCAGTTGTGCGCGGTTCACGGAATTCAACTTGCGGATTGCAGAAGCGATCTCGTGTTGGACGGTTTTTTCAGATATTCCAAGGATTTGACCAATCTCCCAATTGGTCTTGCCGGCGGAACACCACAGAATGACCTCGCGTTCACGCGGGGTCACTTTTGCGGCCGAGGCCGCGCTGCGCTCGCCTCCATCCGTCAGGAAAGCACGCAACCGGTTGTGCGCATAAATTGAAACGATGTGCAGGGCTCCGCGCTGCTCATTCGACAGCTCGACCTTTCTCGCACCAAAGGTCACGATCGCCTGAAACCCGCCGACCGAGTGGAGCGGAACGCTGTAGCCGTCCAGCATTCCGAATTCCGTCGCCTCGTTCATGACCCGCCGTGCGGTCCGGCTGATCGGTTTGTCGGCCAGCGCCTCCGACCAGACAAAGGCCTCGTTCGACATCTTCGTCCGGTAAATGACCGGATCGACATGCACGTAGTTCTCCTCGACATAGCGCTCGAACCAGCCTTTCGGCCAGGCATTCAGCATGAAATAGGGATCGATCCGCTCAGTGGGCAGCGGGATGCCGGATATGGCATAGCAGTCCATGCCGAAGGCCTTCGCCACCTTTCCGAGGCAATCCAGAACCTCGTCATTGTCACGCGCCCGCGACGACTCGGTGATAAAATCGAACATTGCATTGGCTGTCGCCTGCCTGTCTGACATCCACACCCTCAAGATATCCACCTGTCTTATCAGCTGTCAGATCTAGCACAGCCGACGAGGATGCGATTTGATAAACATTGGATTTCACAGGGAATTGCAAGATAGCGCTAACGTTGACGACCCCCCGGGGAGGCCGTCTGCGGCTCGCCATATCCATGGGTTTCAGATCGCCGTCAGGCCGGCATGCACGAGCGCAAAAAGTCCGAAGACAATCAGAATGGCGGCAGAGATCCGCGCCACGATCACCGTGAAACCCTGCGGGAGCCGCGAGCGCGCCAAAGTGACGGAGCCGCTGAGGAAGAACCACCAGGCGAGCGAACCGGTGAAAACACCGGCGACCAGGAACGCGCCTGTCCAACCGCCCTCGCCTGCAGTGAGACCGAGCCTCGCGAAAATGGCTGCGAAAGACAGGATCGTCGCAGGATTGGCGATGGTGAGCAGAAAGGTTGCCGCTGTTGTCGAGACCAGACCACGGGCACCGATGGACGCTGCGGACACCGCCGAGCGTGGCCTTAGCCCCTTAACGCCGAGATAGAGCAGGAACAGGCCTCCGAAGACCTGCAAGGGCAGGTCCGCCCAGCCGAGAAAGGACCCTAACGCGGTGAAGCCGGCTGCGGCCAGAGCGGCATAGACGCCATCGGCGATCGCCGTCCCGAGCCCTCCTGCAACACCCGCCCAAAAGCCACGCTCCAATGTCCGGTTGATGCAGAGCGCCCCGATCGGTCCAAGCGGCGCGGCGATGGCCAAGCCGAGCAGCAATCCCTTGCCGAACAGGAGCGCGTCCATCTCACTCCGTGCCGATCACGTAACTGCGCTCGCTCGCCGTCGACAGCGCGATCATGGTTTCACTGCGGGCAATCAGACGCTCACCCTTGAGATCGGCGAGGAAGGTCTCGATGCCGGTCAGATCAGCCGTGCGAATCTTCAGCATGTAGGACCAGCCGCCGGTGACGTGATGACATTCGAGGACGGCCGGATGCGATTCGGCATAGTCGCGGAAGGCGGCCTGCTCGGTGTCCTGCGGCAGGGTCACCAGCATAAAGGCGGTGATCGGCAGCCCGAGGGCTGCCGGATCCACCTCCAGCGTGAAGCGCCTGATGGCACCCGACGCGACGAGGCGGCGAATGCGTTCATTGACGGCAGACGGAGAAAGCCCTACGACATCCCCGATGCTGGCGAGCGAGCGGCGGGCATCTTCGGCGAGAAGATCGATAATTTTGCGGTCACTGGTATCCATGACCGCAGTTTATTTGGGTAAATCGATATTCCGCAAGATATTTTTTTGAGTTTCAGCAAAAAAACACATACCCGCCTGCCATACGGGCGCGCATGCCTCCCGTAGACCGAAATGTCGCGGTTTCCGTCAGGCCGTGGCGGCCTGACGCTGTTTTGCAAGTTCCGTGAGATCCGCCGCCTTCAACTCGACCGATTCGCCGCAACCGCAGGCGGAGGTCTGGTTCGGATTGTGGAAGGTAAAGCCGGAACGCAGCGTGGTGGTTTCAAAGCCCATTTCGGTGCCGAGCAGATAAAGCACGGCAGCAGGGTCGATCCATACGGCTGCGCCGTCCTTCTCGATGCGATCGTCCTTTGCGTTGGGGTCCGTCACCAGATCGATGGTGTATTCCATCCCGGCGCAACCACCCTTCTTGATCCCGACCCGCAGCCCCTTGGCATCGGGACCCGAATTCTCGACGATCGCCCTGACGCGTGCGGCAGCCGCATCGCTCATGGTCATTACCTGAAAGCCCATCGGCACTGTCTCCAACAACGACCGGGTTCAAGGTCCGGCGTTTCTGACTTGCAATGTAAGGGACAGGCCTCGGTCGTTCAATAGCTTAGGCAGTTCTACCGCGTCCGGAATAGCACAACAGATGCTCGCCGCAACTGACGATGATCAATCCATGGGCAGCGTCAGGATGCTCTAAAATTTGCTTCTTATCAGGAGGTTGCGACCCGGTTTCACGAACCGGCACTCTTGAATGCGATCAAAAATGACGCAGCCGATCCGCCATTGCGATGCAAACATGCGCAAAAGCAGCCATAGGCCCGTCAAATTTTGACCATTCGGTAAAATATTTTCCGGCGAACCCGACAAGCCTCTGTTTTTATGTGTTTTTTCTACTTGGCACGGCGTTTGCTTCATTCTCTGCGAACAAAAAATGGCGCTCAGCGCGCCTCCAGAAGCGGAGAACAGATATGGAAATCGGCGTCTTTATCCCGATCGGCAACAATGG
>JARXAK010000168.1 GCA_029865885.1 Rhizobium sp.
TCCTTGATATCCGTCAAATGCTGTGCCGAGAGATCAAAATCTCGCGTTTCATCCCGAGCGAACTGCGATATGATGCGGCCATGACCGGACTTGAACGCTCACCGAAATGGCTGCCTTTGACGGCCCTGTTGCTTGCGGGGACGCTGTTCAGCCTCGTCGTCTTTCTTGGCTGGATGCGCCACGGTACCGACATCTTTCTCGCCCTGATCGAATCCGGGCTCGCCTATTGCTTCTGATCGCCGCGATCCCGTGACAAATCGGCGCTCATGCCCGCGTTTACATCGAGTTGAATTGCCTTCTCTGGCGGGGAGGCTTATCGGGCGGGGTAGAGAAGTTCGATTTCAGGGAAATGCCATCATGAAAACGGTCAGGGTCATCTTGTGGGCGGCGGTGGTCGTCATGGCGGGTGTTCTCGGCTGGCTGACCTATTCGGTCACGCAGTCGGATCAGAAGATCGCGGAGGCCGCATTCGGCGTGCCGTTCCAGCTCGTCGACCAGAATGGCCAGCCGATTACCGAACAGGCATTTCGCGGCAAGCCGACGGCCCTGTTCTTCGGCTTTACCCATTGCCCGGAAGTCTGCCCCACGACCCTGTTCGAGCTTGATGGCTGGCTGAAGCAGGTCGACCCCGAGGCGAAGGGGCTGCAGGCCTATTTTGTCACCGTCGATCCGGAGCGCGACACGCCGGAGATCCTTGGCCGGTATATTTCCAATGTCACGGACCGCGTGAAGGGTATCGCTGGCGACCCGGCCAAGGTCGCCGACGTCGTCAAGGGTTTCCGTGTCTATGCCAAGAAGGTCCCTCTCGACGAGGCGCAGCCTGAGGGCGATTACACCATGGACCACACGGCTTCGGTCTTCCTGCTCGATGCCGAGGGACGCTTCAAGGGCACGATTGCCTATGGCGAGAACCCGGATACGGCGATCAAGAAGCTCGAAAACCTGATGAAGGGCTGACCGGCTGGGTGTCGCCGGAGGTTGCCTTGGCGGCAATTGCGTTGTACCGCAGCGGCTGACCGCCCTGACCTTCGAGGATGACCAATCGTGGCCGAAATCCGCCTCTATGTGACCAACACCGAAAAGAACGTCAATCGGATCCTCGATCTGATGAGTTTCACTTTCGGCGAGGAAGATTTTGCCATCGCGACGACAGAGGTCGACGAAAAGGCGGATATCTGGGAGGCCTCCATCTATCTGATGGCCGACCAGGAGGACGAGGTGATGCCTCGGGTCCAGGCGCTTCTCGCAGAAGAATTCCCCAATTTGACTGTCGAGCGCGAGGTCATTCCTGACATCGACTGGATCGCCAAGTCGCTCGA
Source organism: Rhizobium sp. (assembly GCA_029865885.1). Taxonomy (GTDB): domain Bacteria; phylum Pseudomonadota; class Alphaproteobacteria; order Rhizobiales; family Rhizobiaceae; genus Allorhizobium. The sequence continues at coordinate 1,320 of JARXAK010000168.1, forward strand.
GGGCTTGAAGCCAGTGCGGGCCGGGCGTTTTCTCGTGCATGGGTCGCATGACCGCGACAAGGTGCAGCCGCATGACGTCGCAATCGAAATCGATGCGGGCCAGGCCTTCGGCACCGGCCATCACGGCACGACGGCGGGTTGCCTGGAAGTGATCGAAAAGGTCGTCCGCTCCCGCACGGTTCGCAATGCGCTTGATCTGGGAACCGGTAGCGGCGTGCTGGCGATCGCCGTTCGCAAGCTTCTGCCGGTGCCTGTGCTTGCGACCGACATCGACCCGATCGCGGTGCGCGTCGCCAAGGAAAATGCGCGCCGCAACCAGATTGTCGAGGGCATTGATTTCCGCACGGCGCCCGGTTTCCATTCGACCGCGTTTCGCGAGCATGGGCCTTTCGACCTCATCATCGCCAATATCCTGGCGCGGCCGCTGATCAAGATGGCGCCGCAGCTTGTTACCTATCTTGCGCCGAACGGCTCGGTGGTCCTCTCCGGCATTCTTGCCGAACAGCGCTGGAAGGTGATCGCTGCCTATAGCGGCCAGGGTCTGTCGCATGTGAAGACAATCTGGCGCAACGGCTGGGTGACGATCCACTTCACGCAAGGGAAGGGCTGAGACGTAACGTCAGTCTGTCGGACACGAAAAAAGGCGGCCCGCAAGGAGCCGCCTTTTTGGCACCGGCATCATGCCGCGCCGAAGTCCGCGAGCGTGGGAGGAGCGCTCAAGCGGATGCTAAGTTGTGCGGTCGCGATCGACCGCCGCGGATCAGATGATCGAACGCTGATGCGGACGACGGCGCAGTTCGTCGCGGGTCAGGCCCATGGCGGCGAGCGAGGCGTCGTCGAGCGACAGAAGCGCGCCGGTTGCATAGAGATCGGCACGACGCTGACGAGCCTCGACAAGATTGCTGAGGGCGGTGCGCAGGAAAGACTTGGCCATCTCTCGGTTCCTTTCGGTTTCGGACGCTGATGTCTGCGTCCTTGATGGTTCTGATATAAACCTATCCAACCGGTTCAGTCAGAGGTCTTCGAGCACGGGAGGTCTGCGTTTGCTGCATGGCAACATAAGCCATGCCTGAAATTGTGGCGTATTGGCTCGCAACGCGCGGCATCTGCTGCGAAAGCGTGCGCCAGTGGTGATGAGGGCGGGGTGATGAGGGCGGGGTGGTGAGGGCCGGGTGGCCTTGCTATAAGCGCTGACAGAATCCAACCCATCGCGAGCCATGCCATGTTTCAGTCCTTCGAGGTCAAGTCCACGCCGCATCACGGGAAGTCGAGGATCGCAGCCCTGAGGGGCCTCTTCGGCGAACTCGGCATAGACGGGCTGCTGGTGCCGCGCTCGGACGAGTATCTCGGGGAATATGTTCCTGAGTCTGCCGAGCGGCTCGCCTGGGCGACCGGCTTTACCGGCTCGGCCGGCATGCTCATGGTCACCGAGATGCTGGCCGTTGTCTTTGTCGATGGTCGCTACGTCACCCAGCTTGCCCAGCAGGTGGACCCGTCCGTCTTCACACCTGGGGACCTTGTCGGCGAGCCGCCGCACAAGTGGATCGAGAACCGGGCGCCTAAGGGGTTCCGTCTGGGCATCGATCCCTGGACCCATACCGGTGCGGAAGTCCGCAGGCTCGAAAAGGTGCTGGCCGACAAAGGCGGCAGCCTCGTGTTCCTTCCGCATAACCCTGTTGATCGGCTGTGGACCGACCGTCCGGCAGAACCCAAGGGCGCTGTCATGATCCAGGCGCTCAACCAGGCCGGCGTTTCGGCTGCCGACAAGCTGAAGAAGATTGCAGCGGATCTGACCGAGAAGAACCTCGCCGCCGTGCTGATTTCCGATCCGTCGTCGGTGGCCTGGATTTTCAACCTGCGCGGCAATGATGTCCCGCATACCCCGCATCCCCTGTCGCGGGCGATCATCAAGGCGGATGGTTCGGCGGAACTCTTCCTCGACAGTGCCAAGACCAATCTCGAGGTCGAAAGCTATCTGCGCGAGCTGTGCGAACAGGTCGATCCGGCGCTGCTTGCCGAACGGCTGGAGCGGGTGGCCAAGGGCGGTCAGCGCATTCTCGTCGATCCCGATCTCGCGCCTTACGCACTCTCTCGCATGATCCGCGAAAGCGGTGGAGAGGTGGTCGAGGGCAATGATCCGGCAAAGCTTGGCCGTGCGGTGAAAAACATGGTCGAGCTCAACGGCTCGGCGGCGGCGCATTTGCAGGATGGCGTTGCCGTGGTGGAGTTTCTGCACTGGTTCGATGAACAGCCGCATGGCAGCCTGACCGAGATTGCGGCAGCACAGAAGCTTGAAGCCGCCCGCGCGGCCGTCGGCCAGCGTATGCAGAACCCGCTGAAGGATATCTCCTTCGACACGATCTCCGGTGCCGGCGAGAATGCCGCGATCATGCATTACCGCGTGACGACCGAGAGCGACCGTCCGATCCGCTCGGGCGAGATGTTCCTGATCGATTCCGGCGCGCAATATGTGAACGGCACGACCGATATCACCCGCACACTCGCCGTCGGCGAGGTGCCGGAGGAGCAGAAGCGCTTCTTCACGCTGGCCTTGAAGGGCATGATCGCGATCAGCACGGCGCGCTTTCCGAAGGGCACGCGCGGCTGCGATCTCGATCCGCTGGCGCGCATCGCGCTCTGGAAGGCCGGCGCCGACTTTGCGCATGGCACGGGCCATGGCGTTGGCTCCTATCTCTCGGTGCATGAGGGGCCGCAGCGCATCGCGCGGCTTTCGACGCAGGAGCTGCTGCCCGGCATGATCCTGTCGAACGAGCCCGGCTATTATCGCCCCGGCAGCTTCGGCATCCGGATCGAGAACCTCATCTATGTCCGCGAAGCCGAAACCATCGAGGGTGGCGACCAGCCGATGCTCGGCTTCGAGACGCTGACCTTCGTGCCGATCGATCGCAAGCTCATTGTCGAGGACTTGCTGACGCGCGACGAGCTGCAATGGCTCGACGCCTATCACGCCAAGACCCGCGAAGAGCTGTTGCCTTTGATCTCCGATGCTCAGACGCGGCAATGGCTGGAGCAGGCGACAGCGCCTTTCGAGCATTGAGGATCAGGCAAGAAACTGCCGCATCAGCATGACGACGGCCCAGCCGACGATCAGCATGGGGATGGTTCCGAAGCGCAGACCGATCAGGAGGGCCGCCGCCATGGCGACCTTCACGTCGATTTCGCCATAGAAGAAGGCGGGCGCGACGAGCGTGGTCAATACGGCCGCCGGCACGGCGTTCAGGGCAGCCTCCAGCCGGAGCGGCATGGTCTTCAGCCGCTTGACGAGCACATAACCGGCGATGCGGGTGAGGAATGTCGCGACCGCTGCGGCGGCAATCAGCAGAGTCATGTAGGGCGTGAGAAGCGTGCTCATCGGGCGTTCTCCCCGTCAGGCTTTTCGGCAGGCGGGAGCGGCATCAATGCCGCAATCAAGACGCCTGCAAGCGCTCCGATGCTGATGTGCCAGGGGGCGCCGACAAAATGCTGGGCCGCGACCGAGACCACGGCACTCACCGTCACGATCAGCAGGAAATTGCCGCGCTTGCGGAAGCCGAGCACGAGACCCATGAAGTAGATTGGCAGGAGGACGTCGATCCCGGAGTCTGCGGGATTGCCGATGACGCTGCCGAGGGCTCCGCCAAGCGCACTCATGGCGACCCAGGGCACGTAGATCATGGCGCCGAAGCCGAAATACCAGGGAAAACTGACTTCTTTGCCGCTTTCGCCGCGGGCGACGGCCTCGGCGAATTGCGGGTCTGTCAGCAGGAAGAAGCTTACGAGCTTCTGCGGCAAGGTGAAGTGATCGATGAAGGGCGTGAGGGCTGCCGAATAGAGGATGTGGCGGAAGTTGACCGCCAGGATCGAGAGCACGACGATCCACATCGGCACGGCCTGGCCGAAGAGTTCAATGCCGACCAATTGGCTGGCGCCGGCATAGACCGTCGCACTCATCAGGGCCGCCTCGGCGACCGTCTGGCCGTTGGCAACCGCAACCGCGCCAAAGAGAACGGCAAAGGGACCTGCGGAAATGATGACGGGCAGCGCTTTCAACGCGCCTTCGGCATAGGGGGATCGGGACATTCTTGACTTCTCGCGTTCCTCTGCTGGCTAAAGCCTGTCGTTCTTTTGGACAAACCAATTCCGCTGATGGAACGACGACCGCCATTGATGAATGGCATTGCCATCCGAGCGGGATTTCAGTCTTGTCGAAAAGTCGCATCCGGTTTGGAAGGAAGGCAGATGGAGAAGGATCTGGTCAGTCGCGAGGACAGGGAGCGGCTGTTGCTCAAGGTTCAGCGTCACCTGTCCGACGAGGTCGAAATGGAGCTGGGGCGGTTTGACGTCGAGACGCTGGTCGACCTCGTGGCGCGGCTTATCGGGCCGCACTACTACAACAAGGGACTGCGCGACGCCCAGACGCTGTTTTCCCGGCAGGTCGACCAGACCAATGACGCGCTGTATGAAATGGAGCGATTGCCGGAGGCCTGATTACTTCTTCGGCCGGATCTGGAACGTGTGTTCCTGGCCGGGGAAGATGCGCTCCTTGACCTCGGCCGCATAATCGCTGGCGGCCTTGTCGATGACCTCGGCGAGCTCGCTGTAGTGCTTGACGAAGCGTGGCTTGAACTCGTTGAACAGGCCCAGCATGTCGTCCGACACCAGGATCTGACCATCGCAGGCCGGCGAGGCGCCGATGCCGATCGTGGCGGCCCTGACATTGGCCGAGATTTCCCGTGCCAAGGGTTCGACGGTGCCCTCGATGACCATGGCAAAGGCGCCGGCCTCGTCGATCGCCTTGGCGTCGCGGCGGATCTTGTCCTGCTCGGCTTCGCTATGGCCCTTCGAGCGGTAGCCGCCCGAGGTATTCACCTGCTGCGGCATCAGGCCGATATGGCCGAAGACGGGCACGCCGCGGGTGACCAGGAACTCCACGGTTTCGGCCATTTCGGCGCCACCTTCGAGCTTCACGCCGTCGCAGCCGGTTTCCTTCATCAGGCGCACCGCGTTGCGGAAGGCCTGTTCCTTGCTCTCCTGATAGGAGCCGAAGGGCAGGTCGACGATGACGCAGGCGCGCGTCGTGCCGCGCATGACGGCCTGGCCGTGGGCAACCATCATCTCCATGGTCACGCCGACGGTCGTGTCGAGGCCGTAAAGCACCATGCCGAGGCTGTCGCCGACGAGAAGCAGGTCGCAGTGCCGGTCCAGGATGCGGGCAATCGGTGTCGTATAGGCCGTCAGCGAGACGATCGGACGGTTGCCCTTCAAGGCCGTAATATCGGCCGGGGTGAAGCGCTTCTGGCGGGGTGGGGTGCTCATGTCAGGCGGCCTCCATGCCGGTGGCGGCCGCTTGGCCGATGATGCGGTTGTCGAGAAGCTTGGTCTTGCCGAAGCGAACATAGAGGAGAACGAGAGCGGTGGCACTTACCGTCTCGATGCGCTCCAGCGTGCGCGGATCGCGGATGGCGACGACTTCCGGTTCCGCCAGCGGTTCGCTGCGCAGGAAGTCGATCAGCTTGGCTTCCAGTGTCGCGACGTCACGAATGCCGGTCAAGAGAAGGCGCTCGGCCTCGGCCAGGGTCTTGGGGACGATCACGGCGGCGGCGCGTTCTGCTGATGACAGATAGACATTGCGCGACGAGCAGGCGAGGCCATCGGCTTCACGCACGGTCGCGACAGGCACGACGCGGACGGGCTGGGCCAGGTCCTCGACCATCTTTTGAATGATCGTGACCTGCTGGTAGTCCTTCTCGCCGAAATAGGCGGCATCCGGCTGAACGATGTTGAAGAGTTTGGTGACGACGGTCGCGACGCCGGCGAAGTGGCCTGGCCTCGCCTCTCCCTCTAGCTGCGAGCCGAGTTTCGGCAGGTCAACCACCGTCTGCATCGGTTCGGGATACATGTCCTCGATGCCTGGGGCGAAGAGAAAGTCGACGCCGGCGTCCTCCAGCATGGCGCTGTCACGGGCGAGGTCGCGGGGGTATTTTTCAAGATCTTCGTTCTTGCCGAACTGCAGCGGGTTGACGAAAATCGAGACGACGGTGAGGTCGTTTTCAGACTTGGCACGACCGAAAAGGCTCAGGTGCCCCTGATGCAGATAACCCATGGTCGGCACGAAGCCGATGGTCTGGCCGGCACGGCGGCGGGGCGCGAGCTTCTGTCGCAAAGCGGCGATCGTGGTAACGATTTCCATGACCGGCGTCCTCCCTGTCTTCTCACTGGCTCGGCTCTAGCGCTTGCCGCCAAAAAAGGCAATCGCACGAATCCTTTGCAGAGATGTCCTCAGAAACCGATTCGGCTGCTGTCGATGATCTCGACACCTGCCTGGCGCATCGCTTCGATCGCGTCCTCGACGCCCTTCGGATCAATCCCGCGGCAGCCGTCGGCGATCAGGCGGACCCTGACATCCGGCAGCATGTCGATGGCGTCGAGGGCCGAGAACTTGACGCAATAGTCGGTAGCCAGACCCATGACGTCGAGTTCTGTCACGCTCTTTGCCTTCAGCCAGTCGGCAAGACCGGTGAGGGCTGTCTTGTCGTTGTCGCGGAAGGCTGAATAGCTGTCGACGGCGGGGTTTTCGCCCTTGCGCTGGATGTAGTCGATGCGCGCGGTCTTGAGGTCCGGGTGAAATTCGGCATCCGCCGTCCCCTGGACGCAGTGGTCGGGCCACATGACCTGCGGCTGACCCGAAAGTTCACCCATGTCGAAGGGCTTCTTGCCCTGATGTTGCGAGGCGAAGCTGCCGTGATTGGCGGGGTGCCAGTCCTGTGAGGCGACGATCAGATCATAGGCGCCACTTTGCATCAGGCGGTTGGCGACGGGCATGACCGCATCACCTTCGGCGACGGCAAGGTTTCCGCCGGGGCAGAAGCCATTCTGGATGTCGATGAGCAGCAGGGCCTTGGTCATGATCGCGCTCCAATTCTTGTGCGGCGCAAGATGGCAATCGGGAGCCGTCTTATCAAGGGGATGGGGCAGATTTCGCAGTCGGTCGATGCGAAGCATGATGACGCGGTCGGCGATAGCCACTTGGGTGATCCGACGCTGGCGGATGGCATCGCCACGCTCGGCCATTGCACCCGTCCACGCCGCTAGCCTGGTTCACTTTCGGCACACTTCGGTGTGTCCGGGGTTGATGTGAAACGGAACGTTAACCATGTGATTCTACACACATGCCGTAACGTGAGGATGTTTCGCATGAGTAGCCAAGCCATGAACGGCCAGACCACCCCGACCATCGCCTTCTTTCCGCTCGCGAATCGCCGGGATCTGGTGCGCCGTTCCGCGATCGAACTCGATCGCCTGAATGGCTATGCTGCGACCGAATTCTGGAAGACCACCTGCCGCACGCTCGGCAATGAACTGCTTGAACTCGGATGCCCCGAAGACGAGATGCGCGCCGAGATCATGGACTTCCAGGCCGCCGTGCAGGTGGAGCTGATGTGGCTGCATCGCGAAGAAGCCGCCCAGGGCTGAACTTCTGCCGCGTCAGCGTCATAGTTCCTGTTGGCAATGCTGACCGGTGCTTGTGTCCTGTCTTTTCTCTCCGCTAAGACAGCGCCAGCACCCCATCACATTCGAGCAGCGCAGCCTTGGCCAAACTTCACTATATCTACGCCACCATGAATGCCGGTAAGTCGACGCTGCTGTTGCAGGCGGCGTATAACTATCAAGAGCGTGGCATGCGGGTGGCGATGCTGATCAGCGCGCTCGACAACCGGGCCGGCAAGGGCTTTATCGGTTCGCGGATCGGGTTGCGAGCAGAGGCAAATGCCTTCGGCTCGGAGGAAGACCTCTTTGCTGCCATCCAGGCCGATCACGCGGTGTCGCCGCTCTCCTGCGTTTTCGTTGACGAGGCGCAGTTTTTGACCACCGAGCAGGTCTGGCAGCTCGCCCGCGTCGTCGATTCACTCGATATCCCTGTTATGGCCTATGGCCTGCGGACCGATTTTCGCGGTGAGCTCTTTCCGGGCTCGAAGGCGCTTCTCGCCATCGCCGACGAACTGACCGAGGCGCGCTCGATCTGCCACTGTGGCCGCAAGGCGACCATGGTGGTGCGCATGGGCGGAGACGGTAAGGCGCAGAAGGACGGCGCCCAGGTTCTGATCGGGGGCAACGAGACCTATACGTCGCTCTGCCGTCGTCACTGGCAGCTTGCCTTCGCCGCAGAGGAAGTCACGGTCTCGACTTGAGATCAAGGTCGAGTGACGAACGTCCGCGCATGCGGAACTTCTGCCATAGAAGCAGGCTAGCGCGGGCAAGAACCCGGCTCACTTCCAGATAGGCCCGATAGGGCAGGACGGTCAGATAGCGCCAGCGCGGCAGCTTGTGGGAATTCATGTTGCCCTGGATCTGCGATTCGAAGCCGTTGTCCTGGCTTGCGACCAGAGGACTGACAAATGCGCCCTTCAGGCCTGAGAGATATTCGAGATCGAAGGCGATGTCGTAGGCGAGGCGCATGGGCACCAGGCGCCCGGTGATCCAGCGGGCTGCCTTGCGGTTGATCATGTAGGCGCCCGAGCCCTTTTCGCGGGTCAGCGCAATCGCCAGTGAGCGACCGTTCTTCAGACTGAGATATGGGAATTTCCGGCCGCTGCTGACCGTCGTCAGGCGCAGGATATCCCAGGCGTCACTGTTTCTGGCGGCAGCATCGATCGTCTCCAGAAAGTCCGGCTCGAACGACACGTCGTCTTCGAGGATGAGGCAGAGATCGGCGTCTGAGGCGAGGAAGCGGCGTGCGCATTCGACGTGGCTGAGATAGCAGCCGACTTCGCCATGTTTCATGCGGCGGCCATGCAGAAGCTTGTAGGAGAGCTCGGAAAATTCCGGGATCGGGAAGCTGAGATTGCGACCGATCACGGCCGGAACGCGCTCGGCGACGATGCCGGCAGCTGCGGTTTCGCGGTTCATCAGCTGCATCCGATCCTCGGCGCCATCCATGTTGATCAGATAGATGGCGAGCGTCAAACGGCTTTCCGGCAGGACTTGCAAGGCTGTCTCCATCGACATATGCGGGCGGCCTGCCTTCTGCGCAATCTTGGCTGAACCGTCAATAGCGGCTGTTTATACCTCAGGCCCGCTCGACGAAGCCATCAAGCACGCGCTTTTGTCCGGCGCGGTCGAAGTCGATCGTCAGCTTGTTGCCGTCGATGGCAGAGACATTGCCATTGCCGAACTTGATGTGGAAGACGCGGTCGCCGACGGTGAAGCGGGAGGGTTCGCTCGACGTCGACTTGGCGACCAGTTCGCCGTCAATGGTCTTGGCGCGCGGGCCGCTTTCGCCATAGCCGATGCGCTCCACCGCATGACCGGAGCGGTTCCCCCAGTTATCGCGCGTGGCATCGGTCTTGTTGGCCTGGGCGCGTTTCCAGCCGGGCGTCGAATAGCTGTTCTGGAAGGGTTCCTGCTTGTCGAAGCGGGACTGGCCATAGGGGTTGCGACCATAACCGCCATAGGAGGTCTCAGCCTCTGCGACTTCCACATGGGCGGAAGGCAGTTCGTCGAGGAAGCGCGACGGCATGGTCGACTGCCAGAGGCCATGAATGCGGCGGTTGGAGACGAACCAGATGTGGCAGCGGCGCTTGGCGCGGGTGATGCCGACGTAAGCCAGGCGGCGCTCCTCTTCGAGGCCGGCGCGTCCACCTTCGTCAAGGGCGCGCTGGTGCGGGAAGAGGCCTTCCTCCCAGCCGGGGAGGAAGACGGTTTCGAATTCGAGACCCTTGGCCGAATGCAGCGTCATGATCGAGACGGCATCGAGGTTCTCGTTGGTCTCGGCGTCCATGACGAGCGAGACGTGTTCGAGGAAACCGCGCAGGCTCTCGAAGGCTTCCATCGAGCGGATGAGTTCCTTCAGGTTTTCCAGCCGGCCCGGCGCTTCCGCTGATTTGTCATTCTGCCACATCGCCGTGTAGCCGCTCTCGTCGAGGATCTGCTCGGCGAGTTCGGTATGCGGCGTGTTTTCGAGCAGCGTCTGCCAGCGGCGGAAATCGGTGACGACATCGAAGAGCGCCTTGCGGGCCTTGGGCTTCAGCTCGTCGGTCTCGATGATGTCAGCCGCTGCCGCAAGCATCGGGATGTCGCGGGCGCGGGCATAGTCGTGCAGATTGCGGATCGTGGTGTCGCCGAGGCCGCGCTTCGGCGTGTTGACGATACGCTCGAAGGCGAGGTCGTCGGCCGGCTGGCAGACGAGGCGGAAGTAGGCCATGGCATCGCGGATTTCGAGCCGCTCATAGAAGCGCGGGCCACCGATGACGCGGTAGTTGAGACCGAGCGTGACGAAGCGGTCTTCGAATTCGCGCATCTGGAAGGAGGCGCGCACCAGGATCGCCATGTTGTTGAGCGGATGCTGCTGGCGCTGCAGCTGTTCGATTTCCTCGCCGACGGCGCGGGCTTCCTCTTCCGAATCCCAGGCGGCATGCACGACGACTTTGCTATCGTTGGGATCAACGCGGTCGGTGAACAGCGTCTTGCCGAGACGGCCCTCGTTATGGGCAATCAGAAAGCCCGCAGCACCGAGGATATGCTCGGTGGAGCGGTAGTTGCGCTCGAGCTTGACCACCTTGGCGCCCGGAAAATCCTTCTCGAAGCGCAGGATGTTGTCGACTTCGGCACCGCGCCAGCCATAGATCGACTGGTCGTCGTCGCCGACGCAGCAGACATTCTGCGGCACGCCCGGCGGGCGCTGGGCAAGCAATCTCAGCCACATATACTGGGCGGTGTTGGTGTCCTGATACTCGTCGACCAGCACATATTTGAAGCGCTGGTGGTATTCCTTCAGCACATCCGGATTGGCCTTGAACATGCGGATCGGGTGCAGCAGCAGGTCGCCGAAGTCACAGGCGTTCAGCGTCTTCAGGCGGTTCTGGTAGGCGACATAGAGTTCGCGGCCTTTGCCATTGGCAAAGGCGCGCGCATCGCCTTCCGGGATCTGGGCCGGATCGAGGCCCTTGTTCTTCCAGCCGTCGATCATCTGGGCGAACTGCTTGGCCGGCCAGCGCTTGTCATCCAGACCTTCGGCCTGGATGATCTGCTTGATGAGCCGGACGACGTCATCGGTGTCGAGAATGGTGAAATCGGACGACAGGCCAACCAATTCGGCGTGGCGACGGAGCAATTTGACGCCGATCGAGTGGAACGTGCCGAGCCATGGCATGCCCTCAACGGCACCACCAACGAGATGGCCGATGCGCTCCTTCATTTCGCGGGCGGCCTTGTTGGTGAAGGTCACCGCGAGGATCTGGCTCGGAAAGGCCTTCCCCGTTGCCAGGATGTGGGCAATGCGTGTGGTGAGAACGCGGGTCTTGCCGGTGCCAGCACCCGCGAGCACCAGAACGGGGCCATCGACGGTCTCGACTGCTTCGCGCTGTTCCGGGTTCAGCCCCGAGAGATAATCGGGTGCACGGGCCTGATCGCGGGCTGCCATGGCCCGCGCGGCAATTCCGAGGCCGCCGGCGGAGGGCACGCCCGGCGCAGGGGCGGCGGATGCGGCCGGCTTGCGCGGCGCAGGCTCCTCGTCGAAAAAGGGGATATCGTCGAAACCGTTACTCATGCGGCCCAATGTAGTGATTCGGGTCCGAAAGGCCAGTGACGGCGTTCTGGTTTTATTCCTTGCCCCTTGTTGCACACGGATTTCCGAGGGCTTCGTTGCTAAGATGTGCTAGCCTTTCGGCAACGGCTTCGACCGGCATGCAAGCGGCACGTGTTCACGGCGGCGTGAAACGACGCGAGATTACAAATCAGTAAGCTTGACGTTCGGGCATTGCCACCTTGGGTTTGTGCCCGATACTTAACCGACATCATCCAGTTCGATATTTCGGAGCCCTGCATGCCGCTTTGGAAGCAACTCGCCATCTGTATTGCCCTTATCTTTTTCGGTCTCTGTTCCTGGGTTTATGTCTCGCCCGGAGCAGGGCAGACGCTTGTCTCGATGGGCGTGCCGCAATCCGTGATCTCGCTCGTAAGCAGGGTGCCTTCAGGGGAAGGCCAGGGTCAGGGTGGCCAGGGACCAGGTGGTCAGGGTGAGGGCCGTCAGCAGGCGCAGTCGGCCGGCCAGGGCCAAGGACAGGGGCAAGGGCAGGGCCAGGGCAACCGGCGCGGCGGCAATCAGGCGATCCTTGTTGCCACCCAGCCGGTCACCATGGGCGTGGTCAACGACCGCCTGAGCGCCATCGGCGACGGCGAGGCCATCGAGGCGGTGACGGTGATGCCGCAGGCATCCGGTACGGTCGCTGAGATCCTGGTGTCTTCCGGCCAGAAGGTGTCGAAGGGCGACATCATTGCAAAGCTCGACAGCGAGGAACAGGTGATCCTGCGCGATCAGGCGGCCGTTGCCTTGCGGAGCGCAAAGGAGAAGGCCGAGTCCTACCGAAATCTGCAGAGTTTCTCGCGGCTTGATGTCCTCGATGCGCAGATTGCCGAGGAGCAGGCGCAGCTTCAGTTGACGACCGCAGAGCTCAACCTGAAGCGCCGTGATATCGTCGCGCCGATCGATGGCGTGATCGGCATCGTCGGTGTCAGCGTCGGCGACAATGTCACGAATTCAACCGCCATCGTCTCGCTGGACAACCGCAGCCAGTTGCTGGTGGATTTCTGGGCGCCCGAGCGCTTCGCAGTGGCCGTGAAGCCTGGCATGCCGGTCGAGGCGAATTCTGTCTCGCGGCCGGGACAGGTGTTCCAGGGCAGCGTCGAGGCGGTGGACAGCCGCGTCGATGAGGCAAGCCGGACCATCCGCATCCGGGCGAAGATCGATAACCCCGACGACGCGCTGCGTGCCGGCATGTCCTTCCAGGTGGTCATGCGCTTCCCCGGGGATCGCTATGCTGCGGTCAATCCACTCGCCGTTCAGTGGGATGGAGATGGGTCCTTTGTCTGGCAGATTGTCGATAACAAATCCGTGAAAACGCGTGTCACGATCGTCCAGCGCAACTCCGACCAGATCCTGGTGGATGCGCCGCTGAAGGAAGGCGACGTGGTGGCGGTCGAAGGGCTGCAGCGTGTGCGTGAAGGTGGTTCTGTCGAAGTGGCCGGTGCCGCAAAGCCTGGATCTGAGGAGGTTGCCACGCGATGAGCTCGACAGAACAGGGTTCCGAACAGTCGGGGCGCAGCTTTACCGCCCTTTTCGTCCGCCGGCCGGTTCTGGCCGCCGTGCTCAACACGTTGCTCGTCGTTGCAGGCCTTGCGGCGTTGGCCGGCATCGAAATCCGCGAACTGCCTGACGTCGACCAGCCGGTGATCACCGTCAGCACCGATTATGACGGTGCTTCCGCCGAGACCATGGACCAGGAGGTGACACGGGTGATCGAGGGCGCGGTCGCACGCGTCAGCGGCTTGAAGTCGATGTCGTCCCGTTCCGAGTTCGGGTCCAGCCGGACAACGCTTGAATTCAACGACAGCGTCGATCTGGCGGTTGCTGCCAACGACGTGCGCGATGCGCTTGGCCGCATCCGCAACCAGCTGCCCGACGACGTCGAGGAACCGCGTATCGTCAAGGCGGATGCCGATTCGCAGCCGATCATGCGGCTTGCGGTCACGTCGAGCACGCTGTCGATGGAGGATCTGACGCTTCTGGTGGAAAACGAGATCTCCGACCGGCTGGCAGCCGTTGAGGGGGTGGCGGATGTGCAGATCTACGGAGACCAGGAGAAGGTTTTCCGCATCGACGTCAACCAGGCGGCACTCGCCAGCCGAGGCCTCAGCATCGCATCTCTCGCGACGGGCCTGCAGAATGCATCGCTCGACGTGCCCGCCGGTTCGCTCGAATCCCAGACCCAGGACATCGTCGTACGTGCAACGGCCAATCTCACGTCGGTGGAAGACTTCGAAAATGTCCTGATCGGTGATCGGGTGCGTCTGCGCGACGTGGCGACCGTGACGCTCGGCCCGGATGACGGCTCGACATCGCTTCGGTCCAACGGCGTGCAGGGCGTGGGTCTCGGCATCATCCGCCAGGCGCAATCGAACACGCTCAATATTTCGGCTGGCGTGCATGCCGCCGTGGCTGCAATGGGCGCTGCCTTGCCGGAGGGAACGCGGGTCGTCGTCACCAGTGACGACGCCGTCTTCATCCAGGGCGCCTTGCATGAGGTGGAGCTGGCGCTTGGCCTTTCTGCTGCGATCGTGCTCGTGGTGCTCTATCTCTTCCTGCGCGACTGGCGCGCCACGCTGATCCCGGCGCTGACCATGCCGGTCGCCCTGATCGGGACACTGGTTGCGATCTATCTCGTGGGGTTCTCGATCAACATCCTGACGCTGCTCGCAATCGTGCTCGCCACGGGTCTTGTGGTCGACGACGCGATCGTCGTGCTGGAAAACATCGTGCGGCGGCGGGCAGAAGGCATGGGGCCGAGGGCTGCGGCGGTGCTTGGCACGCAGGAAGTCTTCTTTGCGGTTCTCGCGACGACGGCGACGCTTGCCGCCGTCTTCATTCCGCTCTCCTTCCTGCCGGGCCAGCTCGGCGGGCTCTTCCGCGAATTCGGCTTCGTGCTGGCCTTTGCTGTGCTCTTGTCCTCCGTGACGGCGCTGACGCTTTGCCCGATGATGGCCTCGCGCATGCTGTCGCGGGAGAGCGATCACAATCGCGGTGTTCTCGGCGCCTTCGGGCGTGGTTTTGCAAGCTTCTATGGCCGCACGCTTCGCGCCTGCCTCGGCAATCCCTTGATCGTCGTCGTGGTCGCCTCGCTGTTTTCGGGCGCCGCTTATTTCGCCTTCACCACGATCCGCAGTGAGCTGACGCCGCGCGAGGACAGGTCCATGGTGATGATGCGGCTGACGACGCCGCAGGGGTCAAGCCTTGCCTATACCCGCGACCAGTTGCTGCGGGTCGAGGAGAACCTGAAGCCGCTGCGCGACAGCGGCGAGATCCAGAATATCTTCTCAATTTCCGGTCAGGGTTCCTCCAACAGTGCGTTTATGGTCATGACGCTTGCGCCCTGGTCCGAGCGGACCCGCACGCAGGACCAGATCGTCCAGGACGTGAATGCGGCTGCCGCCAGGGTGCCGGCGCTGCGCGGCAATGTGTTCCAGACGAACAGTCTCAGGATTCGCGGTGCCGGCAGTGGCCTGCAGATGGCCGTGGTCGGATCAAACCACGAGACGCTGACCCAGGCAGCGCTGAAGATCGTCGAAGCGATGCGCGACCGTCCGGAATTCCAGACGCCGCGTCTCGACAACGAACCGACCCAGGCACAGATCTCGGTCACCATTGACCGCGAACGCGCATCCGATCTCGGCATCGATATCGGGGCGATCGGGACCTCGTTGCAGGCGCTGCTGGAAGGCCGCTCTGTTACCGACGTCTTTGTCGATGGCAATTCGATCCCGGTGCGGCTGGTCTCCAGCACCCAGCCGATCAACGATCCGACCGATCTCGAAAACATCTTCCTGACCACGTCCGATGGGCGGGTGGTGCCGATGTCGTCCATTGCTTCGCTCGAAGAAAAGGCTGTCTCGCCGACGCTCAATCGCGAACAGCAGCTCGCTGCCGTTTCCTTCTCGGCGGGGCTTGCCGACGGCGTTGCGCTGGGGGATGCGGTAGAGGCTGTGACGGAACTGGCACAGCCGCTGCTGCCTCCTGGCTCGCGTCTCATCCCGCTTGCGGAGGCTGCGACGCTCGAACAGAACAGCTATGGCATGGCGCTGACTTTCGGCTTCGCTATTGCGATCATCTTCCTGGTGCTCGCGGCACAGTTCGAAAGCGTCATTTCCTCGCTGATCATCATGGCGACGGTGCCGCTTGGTCTCGCCTGCGCCGCCTTCGCGCTTGTCGTGACGGGCTCGACGCTCAACGTCTACAGCCAGATCGGCCTCGTGCTGCTGGTCGGGGTCATGGCGAAGAACGGCATCCTGATCGTTGAATTCGCCAATCAGCTGCGTGATCGCGGACTGTCGGTGCGCGAAGCGATCGAGACGGCCTGCACCATCCGTCTGAGGCCTGTCATGATGACGATGATCGCGACCGTGCTTGGCGGTGTGCCGCTGGTGTTGGCGCAGGGTGCTGGTGCGGAGGCGCGTATCGCGCTCGGCTGGGTGATCGTCGGCGGTCTCGGTTTTGCGACGCTCGTCACCCTCTACATCACGCCGGTTGCCTATCTCTTGCTGGCCCGCTTCTCAAAGCCGCATGCGCAGGAAGAGGCACGCCTGAAGACGGAACTGGAGGATGCGACGTTGAAGATCGCCAATGATCCCGGCCTTCCGCCCCGGATTGCGGCGGAGTGATACGCTGGGGGCTTTCTCTTCTGCCCGTGTCCGGCGTCTGGACAATCTCTGAGCCCTATCCCATAGCAGGGACGCACCCTTTCGCCGGTGCGTCTCATGGCAGGCTTTCGGGAGGTCGCGGATGGCCCGCAAGGATGTGATCGACGGCAAACGCAACGAAGAGGGCATCGCGCTGGTGCTGCCGCTTCTCAAGCAGCGTTTCGGCGAGCGTTTCCAGACGGGGCAGTCGTTCCGGGATCAGCACAGCCATACGACGACCTATCTTCCCTCACAGCGCCCGGACGGGGTGGTCTTTGTCGACAGCAGCGAGGATGTGCGCGACATCGTGCGAATCTGCGCAGACCATCGTGTGCCGGTCGTTCCCTTCGGAACAGGATCCTCGCTTGAGGGGCAGGTCAACGCGCCCTGCGGTGGCATATCGATCGACTTCAGCCGGATGAACAGGATCCTTTCCGTCAATGCCGAGGATCTTGATTGCACCGTCGAGCCGGGCGTGACGCGGGAAGATCTGAACACCTATCTGCGCGACACGGGGCTCTTCTTCCCGATCGATCCCGGTGCCAATGCCTCGCTCGGCGGCATGGCCGCGACGCGCGCCTCAGGCACCAATGCGGTGCGCTACGGGAC
>JARXAK010000188.1 GCA_029865885.1 Rhizobium sp.
CGATCTCGGTCACTACGAACGCTTCACTGGGCGTTCGGCCACCAAGACCGACAACATCACCACCGGTCGCATCTACAAGAACATCATCGACAAGGAACGTCGCGGCGACTATCTCGGCGCAACCGTTCAGGTCATTCCGCACGTCACCAATGAGATCAAGGACTTCGTCATTGAAGGCAATGACGACTATGATTTCGTCATCTGCGAGATTGGCGGCACCGTCGGCGATATCGAAGCCATGCCCTTCATGGAAGCGATCCGTCAGCTCGGCAACGATCTGCCGCGCGGCACCGCCGTCTATGTGCACCTGACCCTGATGCCCTATATCCCGGCAGCCGGCGAGCTGAAGACCAAGCCGACACAGCATTCGGTGAAGGAACTGCAGGCGCTCGGCATCCATCCCGACATACTGCTCGTTCGCGCCGACCGCGAGATCCCGCAGGCCGAACGCCGCAAGCTCTCGCTGTTCTGCAATGTGCGCGAAAGCGCCGTGATCCAGGCTCTCGACGTCGCCAATATCTATGACGTGCCGATGGCCTACCACAAGGAAGGCCTCGACAACGAGGTTCTGGCCGCCTTCGGGATCGAACCGGCGCCGAAGCCGCGTCTCGATGCCTGGGAAGAGGTCTGCAACCGCATCCGCACCCCGGAAGGCGAAGTCACGATCGCGATCGTCGGCAAGTACACCGGCCTCAAGGACGCCTACAAGTCGCTCATCGAAGCCCTGTACCACGGTGGCATCGCCAATCGGGTAAAGGTGAAGCTCGAATGGATCGAGTCGGAGATCTTCGAAAAGGAAGATCCGGCGCCATGGCTTGAAAAGGTCAACGGCATCCTGGTGCCCGGCGGCTTTGGCGAGCGTGGCTCGGAAGGCAAGATCCTGGCGGCCCAGTTCGCCCGCGAGCGTAAGGTGCCGTATTTCGGCATCTGCTTCGGCATGCAGATGGCGGTCGTCGAGGCGGCCCGTCATCTCGCCGGCATCGACAAGGCCTCGTCCACCGAATTCGGCAAGACCGAAGAGCCGGTCGTCGGCCTGATGACCGAGTGGATGAAAGGCAATGCGCTGGAGAAGCGCTCGGCGGTCGGTGATCTCGGCGGCACGATGCGTCTCGGTGCCTACAAGGCCTCGCTGAAGAAGGGCACCAAGATCGCCGAGATCTATGGCTCCCAGGACATCTCCGAGCGCCATCGCCATCGTTACGAAGTCAATGTCGACTACAAGGACCGCCTGGAATCCTGCGGCCTCGTCTTCTCCGGCATGTCGCCGGACGGCCTACTGCCTGAGACGGTCGAATATCCCGACCATCCGTGGTTTATCGGCGTCCAGTACCACCCGGAACTGAAGTCCCGTCCGCTTGACCCGCATCCGCTGTTTGCGAGCTTCATCGGTGCGGCGCTGGAACAGAGCCGACTGGTCTGAGGCGACCGACGATAAACAAATTCAAAGACCCGGCCTCGTGCCGGGTCTTCTGCTTTCAATCGCGTTCTAGAGGGGTGTGTGGTGCGCTCAGGGTCGGAGCAGCATGACCGGGACAGTCTCGCCCGCTTCTGCCGCCGGCGCATGCGGTGATCGCACAATCAGGCAGTCTGACTGCGAGAAGATCCGCATCATCGAGCTGTCCTGCTTGCCGAAGCTTTCGACCACAGGAAGGCCGCCGTCTCGGTGTGTGAGCCTGGCGCGGACATAGTCCTGCCGCTTGTCATTGGCCGGCAGGGCGTTGCGCAGCGTCGCTGCGGCCATCCGAAGGGGTGCCTGCCGATGTCCGAGATGGCACAGCAGAGGCTCCAGAAACAAAAGCCCACAGACAAGGCTGGAGACCGGATTGCCTGGAAGTCCAAGGACCTGCATCGCGCCCAGCCGACCGACCATCAGCGGTTTGCCTGGCCGCATGGCGATGCGCCAGAAGTCGAGTTCCATGCCAGCCGAGACGAGCGTCGATTGCACAAGGTCATGATCGCCGACCGAGGCCCCGCCCAGGGTGACGAGGACATCGACACCGCTGGCGCACGCTCGCTCGATCGCTTCGAGCAACAGGTCCCGGTTGTCGGCAACGATACCGAGATCGATCACCTCGGCGCCATTGTCGCGGGAAAGCGCTGCAATGCCAAACGTGTTGGAGCCGATGATCTGGCTTGGGCCGGGGGACGTCCCCGGTGGAACCAGTTCGTCACCCGTGGCAAGGATCGCGACGCGCGGGCGACGAAAGACGGGAAGCGTCGCATGGTTCATCGCAGCCGCGAGCGTCAGATGGCTGAAATCGAGGCTGAGGCCCGCAGACAGCGCGACGTCACCCTCGGCAAAATCCTGTCCACGTGGTCTGATATGTCGCCCTTTGGTCACGGCAAACTTGCTTCGGATGCGACCGCCCTCAAGCTTTTCGGTATCCTCCTGAAGGAGAATACTGTCGGCACCAGCAGGCACGGGTGCCCCCGTGAAGATGCGCACGGCTTCGCCCTGAACGACCGTCCCCGAAAATCCATGCCCGGCTGCCGATTCGCCGATGACCGTGAGGATGGATCCGACTTCTGCGGCGTCTACAGCGCGCAGCGCATAGCCGTCCATGGCCGAGGCATCGAAGGGGGGCTGGGTGAGGCGGGCCGTCAGATCGGCCGCAAGCACCCGACCATTGGCCTTATGCAGCGAAACCTGCTCAGTCTCAGCAATCGGTCGCGCTGCGGCGAGAAGCCGTGAGAGCGCGTCCTCGACCGGCAGGAGCGACATCAGCCTCGCTCCGGATGGCGGAAGTCGCCCGACTTGCCACCGCTCTTTTCCATGACGCGGATGCCGCCGATCTCCATCGTCTTGTCGACCGCCTTCGCCATGTCGTAGATCGTCAGGCAGGTGACCGAGACGGCGGTCAGCGCTTCCATTTCCACGCCGGTCTTGCCGGTGAGCTTGACAGTCGCTTCGACACGAAGGCCAGAAAGCTCCTGATCCTCGGTGATCTCGACCGTGACCTTGGACAGCATCAGCGGATGGCAGAGCGGGATAAGGTTGGCCGTCTGCTTGGCCGCCATGATCCCGGCAATGCGGGCCGTCCCGATCACGTCGCCCTTCTTGGCGTTGCCCTCCCGGATGATCGACAGGGTCTCAGGCTTCATCCGCACGAAGCCTTCGGCAACGGCGACGCGGACCGTATCGCCCTTGGCGGACACATCGACCATATGCGCCTCACCGGAGGCGCCGATATGGGTAAGCCCGCTGGCCCCGGTTGTCATTCCGCAGCCATTGCGCCGGTCTTGCCGGTCAACAGCATGCGGGTCGCCTCGGCGACATCGTCCTTACGCATCAGGCTCTCGCCGACGAGGAAGGTGGTGATGCCCGAGTTTTGCAGACGCTGGCAGTCTTCATAGGTGAAGATGCCACTTTCGCCGACGAGCAGGCGATCGGCAGGCACCATGGCTGCCAACTCCTCGCTGACCGTGAGGCTCACCTCGAAGGTGCGCAGATTGCGATTGTTGATGCCGACCAGCGGAGATTTCAGCTTGAGCGCCCGCTCCATCTCGTCTGCATCATGCACCTCGACCAGAACATCCATGCCAAGTTCAAAGGCCACGGCTTCCAGTTCTGCCGCTTCGCCATCCGACAGGGAGGCCATGATCAGGAGGATGCAGTCGCCGCCCCAGGCGCGCGCTTCATAGACCTGGTAGGCATCGAACATGAAATCCTTGCGCAGCGCCGGTAGCGCGCAGGCCTTGCGCGCCGCGGTCAGAAATTCCGGCGCGCCCTGGAAGCTTGGCGTATCCGTCAAGACTGACAGGCAAGCCGCACCACCGGCCTCATAGGCTGCAGCCAGCGACGGCGGGTCGAAATCCGGACGGATCAAGCCCTTGGACGGGCTTGCCTTCTTGATCTCGGCAATCAGGCCGAATCGGCCTTCGTCCCGGGCGCGGACGAGCGCACGGTAAAAGCCGCGCGGCGCGTCCTGGATAGCGATCCGGTCCTTGAGTTCCGACAGCGAGACGGCAGCCTTGGCGGCTGCGATTTCTTCCCGCTTATAGGTTTCGATGCGCTTCAGGATATCGGTCATGATCAAAAGTTACCCTTGAGCGCCGGAATTGGAAATAGCGACAAGCGTTTCAAGTGCCCGCGCCGCGCTGCCGGTGTCCAGTGACTGGCTGGCGAGATGCATGCCTTCGGTGACGTCCTTCGCCTTGCCGGCCACGATCAATGAGGCAGCTGCGTTGCAGAGCGCCACGTCACGATAGGCCGTCTTGGCGCCGCCCAGCACATCGCGAAGCGCCGCCGCGTTCACCGCACCGTCTCCGCCCCTGATCGCATCGAGCGACACCGTCTCGACGCCGAAATCATCAGGCGTGAGTTCGAAGCTGCGGATCTCGCCGTCCTTCAGCTCGGCCACCTGGCTCGGGCCGGTCGTCGTGATCTCGTCGAGGCCGCTGCCATGCACCACCCAGGCGCTGGTGAGGCCAAGGTCCCTCAAGGCTTCCGCGCCCGGGATCAGCCATTCCGGCGAATAGACGCCGAAGAGCTGCTTCTTGACGCGGGCCGGGCTCGAAAGCGGGCCGACAATGTTGAAGATCGTGCGGGCGCCGAGTTCGACGCGGGCAGGGCCGACATGGCGCATGGCCGGGTGATGCAGCTGCGCGAACATGAAACCGATGCCGGCTTCTCGGATGCAGCGGGAAATCAAATCAGGCTCGATGTCGAGCTTGACGCCGAGCTGCGAGAGCGCATCCGCCGTCCCCGATTTCGAGCTCAGCGCACGATTGCCATGCTTGGCAACGGGCACACCGGCGCCAGCGACGATCAGTGCCGCCAGCGTCGAGATATTGTAGGTGTTCGTCCCGTCACCGCCGGTTCCGACGATGTCGATGGCATCCTCGGGAGCATCCACCGGCACCATCTTCTGGCGCATGATCGACACGGCACCGGCGATCTCGTCAACGGTTTCGCCGCGCACGCGCAGACCCATCAGAAAGCCGCCGACCTGCGCCATGCTGGCTTCGCCCGACATCAGGATTTCAAAGGCGTCACTCGCCTCCTGCCGCGTCAGCGGCTGGCGCGTGGCGATCTTGGCGATGAAGGGCTTCAACCCGGACATTCTACAGCTCCCCCGTGGCCGACGTTTAGCGGACGATCGCCTGCTGGGCGAGCGCCTGATTGATCGTCACGCCATATTCCGCCTGCAACTGGCCGACCATCTGGTCGAGGATGTCGTCGCCAGCGGAGTTCGCAACCTGAGCGATCTGCTCGTCTTCGCCGAGCGGCACGCCGCCGGTCGGCTGATCGCGCAAGGCTGTCACCGTCAGCAGGATCTGTGTCGAGGGATCGGCACCCGAAGCGGTCGCCACCGTAGCCTGCGGACCGGAGAAGGCTGCCGTAATCGCGGTCGGGCCGAGCACTGCGTCTTCGGTGCGGCGGGTGATACCGGCCTTGCTTTCGACAGCGAGGCCAAGCTCGGACGCAATCTCCTCCAGCTTGCCGCCATCGGCGATCCGCTGGCGCAGGCTCTCGGCCTTCGCGCCAAGCGCGATGCGCTGCTGCTCGGCTGTCCAGTCGGCCACGGCCCTTTCCCGCACTTCCGCCAGCTCGCGATCGCGCTCCGCCTTGATGTCGGTGACTTCGAACCAGATGAAGCCATTGCTGCCCATGTTGACGGGAAGGGCTTCGACACCGATCTCGGTGCGGAAGACATCGGCCAGCAACTTGTCACGCTCTGGGATGCCGGCAACGTCCGTCTCGCGTGTGTCGAGACCGCGGCGATCAATGTCGGTCACGGTGGTGGCCTTCAGCTTCAATTGCTCGGCTGCTTCCTTCAACGTGGAGCCGCCCGCCCGCAGATCTTCGAACTGATCATGCACGGCCGTGATATCGGCGATCGCTGCAGATTCGGCGAGTGCCTCGCGGATCTCCTCCTTCACCTCGTCCAGGCCGCGCGTGCGGCCTTCCTTGATGTTGGTGATCCGCAGGATGACGGGGCCGAAGGCTCCGTCGACGACGGGTGTGGTGCCACCTTCGGCGGTGACGGCAAAGGCTGCCTGGGCAAGTGTCGGATCGGGCAGGCGATCCTGGGTGAAGTCGCCGAGCAGTACGTCGCCGGCGGTCTTGCCCTGATCTGCCACGAGTTGATCGAAGCTCGTCCCGTTCAGCAGTTCCTGCAAGGCGGCTTCCGCCATCTCGCGATTCTCGAAGGAAAGCTGCTCGATCGTGCGCGTTCCGGCAATCTCGTAGGATGCCTTGCGGCGCTCGTAGTCTTCCCGGATCTGCTCGTCCGTTACGGCAGATTTGTCCGCAATGTCGGACGGCTCAAGCTTCACATAGTTGAAGCTGCGATATTCCGGCGCGCGGTAGCCCGACTTGGTCGTTTCGAACCAGGCAGCCAGCGTCGCATCATCGGGTGCCTTGACCGGCTCGATATTGGCATTGGTCAAGAGGATATAGTTGATGTCGCGGTTCTCGTAGCGATAGGCCTTGATCGCATCGATCAGAACCTTCGGCGCAACGAAGCCGTCAGCCGTGGCGTCGACGATCTGGCTGCGGATTGCGACCCTCGAGCGCTCCTCGATATAGTCATCCTCGCGCAGGCCCGCATTGCGCAGGCGCGACGAGAAGAGCGCGCGATCGAAGCTCCCCGTGGCATTCGTGAAGGCCGGGTCCTCGGCGATCAGCTGCGCCAGCCGATCCTGGGAAAGGCCGAGATTCATGTCGGATGCGAGCTGATCGAGTGCTGCCCCGGCGGCAAGCTGCGAGAAGACCTGAGCCTCGATGCCGAAGGCACGCGCCTGTTCGGTGGTGAGCTGCATCCCGAAGCGGTTGCTCATGTCCGCGACCTGCCGCTGATAGGCGAAGGCAAAATCGCTTGAAGAGACGGTCTGGTCACCAACGGCAACGACGGTATCGGACGTATTGCTGAACAAGGATGCCGAAACGCCCCACACGCCGAAGGACACAACCAGTATCAACAACAGCGCCTTGGCAAAGACGGTTCGGGAAGCTTTTCGCATGAAGACGAGCATCGGGACGCATAAACCTCATTGTAAATCTTCGTTCGGGACGAAGCAGGTTGACTTCCTTAGAACAAAGCTCCGTGGAAATGAAGGCATCTGGCGGCGAAATGCGCGGCCATCACGGGGAGTTTGATCGCCGCTCCGCGCCGAGACGTCAGAATATGGCCCCGAAACGCAAGAAGGCCGGACGAACCGGCCTTCTCGATATCGTTCTGTGTCGATGCGTCTCAGCGCTCGGACAGAGCCTTGTAGTCGCGCTTCGGAGCGCCGGTATAGAGCTGGCGCGGGCGGCCGATGCGCTGCTGCGGATCCTCGATCATCTCGTTCCACTGCGCGATCCAGCCGACGGTGCGGGCAAGTGCGAAGAGAACGGTGAACATGGTTGTCGGGAAGCCGAGGGCGCGAAGCGTGATGCCCGAGTAGAAGTCGACATTCGGATAGAGCTTCTTCTCGATGAAGTAGGGGTCGCTGAGTGCGATCTTCTCGAGTTCGAGCGCCACCTTCATCAGCGGATCGTCGCCGTGACCGGTCGCTTCCAGAACCTCATACATGGTCTTCTGCATGATCTTGGCGCGCGGGTCATAGTTCTTGTAGACGCGGTGACCGAAGCCCATCAGGCGGAACGGATCGTTCTTGTCCTTGGCCTTGGCGATGTATTCCGGAATGCGGTCGACGGAGCCGATTTCCTGCAGCATGTTGAGGGCCGCTTCGTTCGCGCCGCCATGCGCCGGGCCCCAGAGGCAGGCGATGCCGGCGGCGATGCAGGCGAACGGGTTGGCGCCCGACGAACCGGCGAGGCGCACGGTCGAGGTCGATGCATTCTGCTCGTGATCGGCATGCAGGATGAAGATGCGGTCCATGGCGCGCGCCAGCACCGGGTTCACCTTGTAATCTTCGCAGGGCACGGCAAAGCACATGCGCAGGAAGTTCGAGGCGTAGTCGAGATCGTTCTTCGGATAAACGAAGGGCTGGCCGATATGGTACTTGTAGGCCATGGCGGCGATCGTCGGCATCTTCGCGATCATGCGCAGCGAAGCGACCATGCGCTGGTGCGGATCGGTGATGTCGGTCGAGTCGTGGTAGAAGGCCGAGAGAGCGCCGACCGTGCCGACCATGACCGCCATCGGATGGGCATCACGGCGGTAGCCGGAGAAGAACTTGCTCATCTGCTCATGCACCATCGTATGATGCGTGACGCGGTAGTCGAAGTCCTTCTTCTGCGCAGCCGTCGGCAGTTCACCGTAAAGCAGCAGATAGCAGACTTCCAGGAAGTCGCCCTTTTCGGCGAGCTGTTCGATCGGATAACCGCGATGCAGCAGCGTGCCTTCGTCGCCATCGATATAGGTGATCTTGGATTCGCAGGATGCCGTGGACGTAAAGCCCGGATCGTAGGTAAACGCACCCGTGTGCTTGTAAAGGGCGCCGATGTCGATGACATCTGGGCCGATCGTGCCGGCCTTGACGCTCAGGTCGACCGTCTTGTCACCGAGGTTCAAAGTAGCGCTTTTGTCCGTCATGCTAATCCTCCGGAATTGGCGGGAAGGCGTCTTGAAAAAGCCGCCATCGGTTAAGCGTGTGATGTAGCTATATGATACCGAAGTTAATGCCAAGCTATCCAAAGGGCAAATTGTGCGTCGCGAAAACGGCAACAATCGAACCGAACGGTTCTAATCGTTTGAAGCGCGGATAGGCGGCAGAATTACAGCTTCATGCACGCTTTGATTGCCGTCGGTTTTCGCCTATTGTCTCTGTGGATGGGGTGGGGCCGGCCAGGCGAGCCTGATGGTGGAAGTGGCGGAAAGACAGGGGGAAACGGGTCTCCGGTCCGGTGACGTTCCGGTCCGGACTGCTGCACCTCGGTCGCCCGAAAAACGGACAGTGTCACGACCGATGGCCATCGGCATTGCCGTTGTCACCCATGCCTCCTTTGATCGTTTCTCGCGTCACGCGCGCCAGTGTCTCTCAGACGAAAGTCGGCACGGTCATTTTTTCCTGTTTGTGCCTGTCTGGCTTGGCGTCGGCGCCGCAATCTGGTTCTCCGTGGGGCGTCCACCGCCCGCCATGGCCCTGGCGCTCGTCCTCCTTTGCCTTGCCTTGGCAGTCTGGCGATCCCTCCGCGACACCGCGACTCATGTGATCCTGTGGAGCTTGTCTCTGATCGTACTCGGCCTGCTGCTGGCGGAGTGGGAGACACGGCGGGCGTCGACCATCATCCTCGATCAGCCGCTCGTCACCCTGGTGACGGGCGTCGTCGAGCGACGGGAGCAGGGCGCTGCGGGAGAGTGGCGCTATATCCTACGGGTCACGCGGACCGAAGAACCAACAATCCAGCGTCCGCCGATGAGAGTGTCGATCTTGGCGCGTGGCAAGCATCTGCCAGCTGCCATTGGTGAGGGGCTCCGTGGCCGCGCCCGACTGTCCCCGCCCTCCGGGCCGGCTTTGCCGGGCATGAATGATTTCGCCTTCCAAAGCTATTTCGCCGGCATTGGCGCCGTCGGTTTCTTCCTCGGCCCGCCGCAGCTGGCCGATCCCGCCCGGGATGAAGCACAAGGTCTGCTGCTGCGCTTTGATGCAGCCTTGTTCTCGATCCGGGATCGTATCTCCAATCGCATCCGAAGCGTCCTGCCGGGAGATCCCGGCGCCTTTGCCGCCTCGATCATCACGGGCGAGCGCAGATCGATGTCGGAGGAGGCGACGGAAGCTTTACGCCTCTCCGGCCTTGCTCACATCACCGCCATCTCCGGCCTCAACATGGCGCTTGCTGCCGGCATTTTCTTTGTCGGCTTGCGTGGGCTGCTCAGCCTCTTTCCGTCCTTCGCGCATCGATATCCCGTCAAGAAGATTGCGGCCGCCGGAGCCCTGCTGGCGACAACCGGCTATGTGCTGATCTCGGGCTATCAGGTGTCGGCGGTGCGCGCCTATCTGATGACGGCCATCATGCTCGGCGCCGTTCTCTTCGATCGCCCGGCTGTCAGTCTGCACAATTTGGCGCTTGCGGCGATCGCCATCCTTGCCGTGCAGCCCTCGGCTGTCATGGGGCCGAGTTTCCAGATGTCATTTGCCGCGACCGCAGCCCTGATCGCCGGCTATGCCGGGTGGCGGGCGAGGCCCCGGGCAATCCTTCCGCAAGCCCGATCAATGCCGATGCGGATTGTGGCCTTCAGCGCAAAATTCGTCGGGGGCACGCTCGCGACCTCGTTCATTGGCGGTCTCGCAACCGCCGTCTTCGCCATCAGCCATTTCCACCGCCTCTCCACCCATGGGCTGGAGGCGAACCTCGCGGCGATGCCGCTGATCTCGCTGGTCGTCATGCCCACAGGCTTCATCGCCATGCTGCTGATGCCCTTCGGGCTCGACGCGCCGTTCTTCTGGATCATGGGGCAGGGGCTGGAGCTGGTGCTTGCCGTTGCCTACACGGTCTCGAGTTGGGGTGGCGGTTACGTCTTTCCACGCCTGCCAGAGACGTTCATGATCGGAACGATCGCCGGCATGCTGCTGCTGACGCTCCTGCGAACCGCAATCCGGCACATCGGAACGGCCGTGATTCTAATCACCCTGGCCGCGACCTGGCTCGCCCCGACCTCGCCGGGTGGCGAACTGATGGTCAGCGAAGATGCCCGTCTCGTGGCCATGCGGGTGGACAAGGGGGAGACAGGTGCGATTGCAATCAACCGCACACGTCCGCCCGCCTTCATCTTCGATCAGTGGCGGCCGGTGCTGGGTATCGATGAGCCAACGCCGCCACAGATGCTTGCGATCGGCCCCTTGCCGCCGGCACCCGACTGGCGCAAGGGGGAAATCCTAGACGCCTTGCGCGCCTCGGCAGAGATCAGCCACTTCGTCTGCATCAAGCAGGCCTGTGCGATCCGGCTGGAGAGTGGCGCGACACTGATGACACTGGAACGCCCCGATCTGGTCGGCGCGGCCTGTGACCATGCGGACATCGTGGTCCTCTCGGCGCGCACCCGCCTGACCTCCTGCCGCTCCGGTTCACTGCTGATTTCCGAGGCGAGCCTGCGCGCAACCGGTTCCCTTGAGATTTCCGGCCTTGCCGACAGCCCCAAGGCCATCAAGGTCACATCTGCACTGAACGGCCCGTCGCGCCCCTGGACCGCGCACCGGCTCTATGACTGGCGAAGCGGATCGTCTGCGTCCGCTCATGAATTCCATCAGCCGACTGGCCGAGCCAACACGCCTCAAGTGCCAGATGCAGCGATTGTTCAGTGATAGCGGCGAATGAGGCCCACAAGCTTGCCCTGAATCTTGACCCGATCCGGCGGGAAGATGCGCGTCTCATAGGCCGGGTTTGCTGCTTCAAGCGCAATCGAGGCACCACGGCGGCGGAAGCGCTTGAGCGTTGCTTCCTCGTCATCGACGAGCGCCACGATGATATCGCCGGGATTGGCATTCGACGCGTTGCGGATGATCACAGTGTCGCCGTCGAGGATGCCGGCCTCGATCATCGAATCGCCCTTGACCTCCAATGCGTAGTGGTCGCCTGCGCCAATCATCTCGGCGGGTACGGTGATGTCGTGGGTGTTGTTCTGGATCGCCGAGATCGGCACGCCGGCCGCGATCCGGCCCATAACGGGAACGGAAACGGACGAACCGCTGTCCTCGACCGATGGCTTGCTGGGTGCCGGCGGCGGCGGAGCCTTGCCGAGGCTTCCCTCGATAACGCTCGGTGCGAAGCCACGACGCGGCTGCAGGCTTGGCGTATAGGCCTCAGGCAGCTTGATCACCTCAAGCGCACGCGCCCGGTTCGGCAGGCGGCGGATAAAGCCGCGCTCTTCGAGTGCCGTGATCAGGCGGTGGATGCCGGATTTCGATGCGAGGTCCAGCGCATCCTTCATCTCATCGAAGGACGGCGGGACACCCGATTCCTTCATCCGTTCATGGATGAAGAGAAGCAGTTCCTGTTGCTTGCGCGTCAGCATATGTGGTGCCCCTAGAGTGAAACAAAGCCAGAACAGACACTATATGTTCCAGTTGTGTTCCGCAAGTGGATAAATTTCCGTGAAGAACCGGTGAGAAAATGCGATAGCCCACGGTAAATCTGTGCAAACGGGCGGAGGTGGGCTGCGCGTGAGCCAGCCGTTCGCTCCGCCAGACGAATCGCGCGAGCCCCTCCGGGAAGGTGCACATGCTGAAAGACCTTGAGAAGATCGTCTTGGGAAAACCTGCATCGGATCTGTCGTCGGCCGAGAAGAAGGTGCTGGTGCGGGCGCGCGAGCGCCGGACTGTTTCGACCAATGCCGGGGAAGACTTTATTGCCGGTTCAAGCGTCGGTCAGCGGCTCGCCGACAGCATTGCGCGCGTCGGAGGCTCCTGGAGCTTCATCATCGGTTTCATGGTGTTCCTGGTCGCCTGGGTGATCCTCAACTCGGTGGTGCTGGCGACGAAGGCCCTTGATCCCTATCCGTTCATCTTCCTGAACCTCATTTTGTCGATGCTGGCCGCAATCCAGGCGCCGATCATCATGATGAGCCAGAACCGTCAGGCCGAGCGCGACCGCTTCATGGCCGCCAAGGATTACGAGATCAATCTGAAGGCCGAGATCGAGGTGCTCGCCCTGCATCACAAGATCGACGAGGAGGTGCTGAAGGAGCTGCGCGAGACGCGCCAGCAGATCGATGCGCTGCGCCAGGCGGTCGAGGCCCTTTCAAGCCAGCCGCGCAGGTCTTAAGTGTTGAGCGAAAGATCGAGAGCAATCCATGTCTGATCCCCTGTCTGTTCCGCGCGCCATTGATCACCTGGTTCTGCCGATCGGCGATCTCGACACGAGCCGGGAACGGCTCGCCCGGCTGGGCTTCACCGTCGCGGCCGATGCGCGCCATCCTTTCGGCACGGAGAATGCCTGTGTCTTCTTCGCAGACGACACCTATCTCGAGCCGCTCGCCGTCGGCAGCCGCGAGGACTGCCTGGAGGCGGCGCGCAGAGGCAATGTGTTTGTCGCGCGCGACCAGGCTTTCCGCTTCCGTCGCGGAGAGGGGCTGTCCGCCCTGGTGGTCAAGACCGATAATGCAGCAGCGGACGATGCGCATTACCGGGAGGAGGGCTTGAGCGCCGGTCCGATGCTCGAATTCTCCCGCCAGTTCCGCTTTCCCGATGGCCGGACGGCCGAAGGAGCTTTCCGGCTGGCGTTTGCCGCCGACCTTCGCGCGCCGGATTTTTTCGCCTTTGCCTGCGAGCGGATAAACCCGATTCCCGCCGACCGTGGCGCCCTGCTTGTTCACGCCAATGGTGCGGCAGGGCTGAAGCGGATCGTCCTGGTGGAGGAGAACCC
>JARXAK010000012.1 GCA_029865885.1 Rhizobium sp.
GGAACAGCCTGTTGAGGAACAACCTGTTGAGGAACAACCGGCTGAGGAACAGCCAGTCGAGGGTGTGACTTGCGCTGATGGCTCGCAGGCCGCTTCCGAAGCCGAGTGCGCCGTGCCCGCGCCGGAGGAGCAGCCGGTCGACCAGCAGCAGCAGACTGAAGAACAGCCTGCCGACCAGCAGCCGACCGAGGAGCAGGCCACCGGCGAAGAGGTTCCCGCTGACGGCCAGCAGCCGGACGGCGAGCAGGTTCTCGTTCCCGCCGTCGAGCCGCCGGTCGATCAGCCTGTCGAGGAGATCACCGATACGCGGACTGTCGAGGAAAAGGAGGCCATTGCCGAAGATCCGTCTCAGACCTCTGAAACAGTTGTGCTCCCTGTCGACAACGGTGCCGCCGTTCTCGATAGCGACAAGGACGCCGACAATGCTGGCGGTCAGGATGCACGTGACCAGCGCAACCAGCTGAGGGCTCAGGAAGACGTGGCAACGCCGCCGGAAACCGATGCCGATGCACAGGCCGATAGCGTCCAGGTCGATCCGCAGACGATCCAGGCAACCATCGACGAACAGGGCACGACGCTTACGGCGGCGCCGACCTTCGACGTGCCGACGACGGTGACCAATGTGACGAATAGCAGTGTCACGAACAACGTCACCAACAATGTCACGAACAACACCGTGACCAACAACACCGTGACGAACAATACGATCATCCAGAACAACGTGGTCAATCAGGTCACCGAAGTCCGGGTCATCGAGCAGATCGACAATCGTACGGTCATCAATGTCGGCAACCAGATCGTTGTGCGCGGCGATGACCGTCAGCGGCTGCGTTACGACGCCGAGGAGACCTATTACGAGCAGCTGTCGCGTGGTCGCGTTCGCGAAACCATTGAACGCGCTGACGGCAGCAAGCTGGTGACGGTCTACAACCGCTACGGTGATATCATCATCCGCTCGCGGATCTCGCCCGGCGGCCGCGAATACGTCCTGATGTATTCGCCGGAGGCAGATGGCCAGCGTCCGACCATCTATGTCGATGTCGGTCTCTCGCTGCCGCCCATGCGTTTGACCATCCCGGTCGACGACTACATCGTCAGCACGACCCGTTCGCCCGATCGTGACTACTACGACTTCCTCGCCCGCCCGCCGGTCGAGCGTGTCGAGCGCGTCTATTCGATCGACGAAGTGAAGTCTTCCGCCCGTATCCGCGACAAGGTGCGCCGTATCGACCTCGATACGATCACCTTCCCGTCGGGTTCGGCCGACGTGCCGCTGGAACAGGCCCGGACCCTGCGTAAGGTCGCCCAGGCCATGGAGCAGCTGCTCGAGAAGGACCCGGGCGAAGTCTTCCTGATCGAAGGCCATACGGATGCCGTCGGTTCGGATCGCTCCAACCTCGTGCTCTCGGACAAGCGCGCTGAAACCGTCGCCAACCTGCTGACCGAAGTCTACGGCATTCCGCCGGAAAACATGTCGGTTCAGGGTTACGGCGAGCGCTTCCTGAAGATCCGCACGGAAGCAGCCGAACAGCAGAACCGCCGCGTGGCTATCCGTCGCGTGACGACGCTGGTCCGTCCGGCCGGGGTGTCGAGCAACGACTGATTGCCGCGAAGCATGAAACATCAAGGCCGCCGGAGCGATCCGGCGGCCTTTCTCTTTGTCGCTATCGAATCAAGATTTCATCGAATCAGGATTTCGGCGGAAGCCCGGTGACGGCGGCGATGAAATCGGCAATCGCCATGGTGTCGTCGAGATCGAAGACCGGGAGGCCGCTGCCCTCCACCGGATGGTCTGCGGCAATGGCACGGATATGCGGATCCGATGGGGCCAATGGTTCGCGCTTGGCGGCGGCCTTACGGCGCGCCTCGATCTTCGGCACGGGTTCGCGTTTGTAGCCCTCTATCAGCACCAGATCACAGGGACCGATGCGGGCGAGGATTTCCTCGAAACTCGGCTCCGGCCCCCCGCGCAGCTCATGCATGATGGCGTAACGCGTGCCCGAGACGATGACCACCTCGTGGGCACCTGCCTCGCGATGCCGGTAGCTGTCTGCGCCGACCTTGTCGATGTCGAAGTCATGATGGGCATGCTTGATGGTCGAGATGCGGTAGCCGCGTCTGGTGAACTCCTCGACGAGACGGACGGCAAGGCCCGTCTTGCCGGAATTCTTCCAGCCGGCGATGCCGAAAATGCGCGGGCTTTCCGTCATTCTGCACTCTGTCTGATGATTGCCTCGGCCAGTGCGAGGTCCTCGGGCGTGTTGATGTTGAAGAAGGGATCGACCGGCCCGAGGGGGCCGTCAAACGGTTCGAAGTCCACTGTTTCAGAGGGATGGCGGGCGATGAAGTCGAAGACCCGGCGGTGGTCCGGATCCGCCAGCCACGCTTCAAGATCATGGGACAGGGTGACAGGCCAGAGTGCCGTGATCGGGTGTGTGCGGCCGTTGCAGGCGGCAAGAATGATCGTGCCACTTTCGGCAAGCTCTGGCAGACGCTTCACGAGATCGCGCGGGAGGAAGGGCGTGTCGCAGGGTGTGGTCAGCAGATGCGCCGCCGCCTGAGGCCGTGCGCCGCAGAGCTTCAGGGCAGCCAGTACGCCGGCGAGCGGTCCGGGGCGGTCCGGTCGCGTGTCCGCAATGAGCGGCAGTGTTGCAGCAAGCGGGTGGCCGGCGGGTGCGTTGAGGTAGAGGGCGGATACCTGCTCTTTCAGGCGATCCGCGACCCGAAGGGCAAGCGGCATTCCTCCCAGTCTGAGTTGAGCCTTGTCTGTGCCCATCCGGCGGGACTGGCCGCCTGCAAGGATCACGGCGGGCGGACGGAGGTCGGGTGTCATGCGCTCACCGTTCCTCTCCGGGCGCAAGCCGCAGAAAGGTCACGGCGACCAGCGCCAGAACGCAGCAGGCGAGCATGACGAGCAGCAGCGGCATGGCGCCCGTTTCGATCGACAGGATCCGTGATCCAAGCCAGGAGACGAAGGCGCCGCCGCCCATGGTGATGGCGCCGCCAAGCCCGGAAGCAGAGCCCGCCAGTTCCGGTCGGACGCTGACGATGCCCGCATTCGTGCTCGGCAGGGAGAGGCCATTGCCGAAGCCAACCACCACCTGGGGGCCGAAGAAGGCCAGCGACGACACGATGCCTTGCGCGAAGAACAGGATCGGAATGGCCGCACCGATGAGGGCGACCACGCCACCAACCAGCATCATCATGTCGATCCCCGCACGGCGGGCGAACCGGCCGGAGATATAGTTGCCGGCAATGTATCCCGCGGCGATGAACATGAACTGCAGGCCGAGCACGCTCGGCGTCAGGCCCATGAGTGTGCCGCCGACAAAGGGCGCGCCACCGAGAAAGGCGAAGAAAGCGCCTGACGTGAAGGTGCCGGCCATGGTGTAGCCCCAGAAGCGGGGAGAGGCGAGAAGGCGCGGCCAGGCCCTGAATTGCTGTGAAAAGCTGCCGCTCTTCTGGCGGTTGGTCTCGCCCAGGTCACGATAGATGAGGATGAGCACGACGACTGCGGCAACCAGGATTGCGGCGAAGTTCGAGCGCCAGCCGAAGCTGTCGCTGAGCAGCCCTCCCAGCGTCGGACCGATCATCGGGATCAGCGTCATGCCCATGGTGACATAGCCGATCATCGAGGCGGCTTCGTCCATGGGGACCATGTCGCGGATGATGGCGCGGGACAGAACCAGGCCCGCAACCACCGCCGTCTGGACCATGCGCGCCAGCGTCAGGATCTCGATCGACGTTGAGACCATGCAGACGAGCGAGGCGGCAATCAGGATGAGTAGGGCGCCGAGCATCACCGGTCGTCGTCCATAACGGTCCGAGAGCGGGCCGATCACCAGCTGTACCAATGCGGTCATGGCGATGTAGCCGGAAACGAGGACCTGCACACGGTCGTAATCGACGCCGAGGTCCGTCGCCATGGCCGGCAATGCGGGCAGGAAGATGTTCATCGTCAGGGCCGACAGCCCTGCGATCGCCACGAGACTGACGATATGCGGGGGCGTGGTCGGATCGAGGAAGCGAGACTGCTGCTGCACGCTTAAATGTCCTTGCACCAAGAAACGAGATCAGCCGGGAGACGCCGGATCGGCGCGGCGGGCAAGCGCCGCCTTGCGTTTGCTCTCGCGATAGAATGTGTAGAGGCCGGAGCCGATGACAATGGTCGAGCCGACCACCATGCCCATGTCCGGTGTTTCACCGAAGAAGAAGAGGCCGAGCAAAACGGCCCAGAGAAGGCTCGTATAGCGGAAGGGCGCGATGAACGAGATCTCGCCGGTGCGCATGGCCATGATGATCGCCTGATAGCCGGCGAACAGGAAGACCGAGGCGACCGCCAGCCGTCCCACCGCACTCGTCGACACGGGTTGCCAGCCGCCGAAGGCAGGAACCAGCAGCAGGCCGGCGACGGATATCGAAGCGGCGGTGAAAAGGGTTACGGTCAGCGACGAGATGCCGGGATCGATCCGACGCGTGACGAGGTCACGACCGGCAGCTGTTATCACGCAGAGCACGATATAGAACGAGGCAAGCGTGAAGCCTTCCGGACCCGGCTGGATGATGACGAGCACGCCGATGAAGCCGAGGCCGATCGCCGTCCAGCGTCGCCAGCCGACGGGTTCCTTGTAGAAGAGGGCAGCCCCCAGGGTCACGGCGAGCGGCAGCGACTGGAGAATGGCCGAGGCATTGGCAAGCGGCACCTCGCCAAGAGCTGCGAGGAAGGCCACGGCTGCAACCGTCTCCAAGGCAATGCGGATCAGGATCAACGGCTGCAGGATGTTTTTGATATGATCAAGCGCGCCCATGTGGCGCGCGATCCCATAGACGAGAAGGGCGGTGAAGGCCCCGCGCACGAACATGATCTGCGCCACGGTCAGTTCCGCAGTCACCGATTTCGTCAGAGCATCGTTGAAGGTGAAGCCCGCCATCGAGATCGCCATCAGAAGGGCGCCTCGGGTGTTGTCGGATAATGCCATGCTCGATTCCCGTGCGTATCCGCTGGTTCTAAACCAAGCGGCAGGCGCGAGAAACCGGAATTCGGCTGTTGGCTGCGGCAAACGATGCTGCAGTGCCAAAAACGCGGTCAGCGGTTAACCTTTGTTCAAACTCCGGACGACAAGCTCGCTGACGAAACCGCATGAGGTGGTTGCGTCCTTTCGACCTTGCGCGATGATCTCGCAGGTTCTCGACCTCCCCGAGGGTCTTATGAGTTTTATCGATCGCCTCCTGCAAAGCCGCAGGATTGTCACCAAAGTTTTGCTATTTGTCGTTCCTCTCGTTCTGCTGATGGCCGGGGTTGGTCTGCTCGGCTATTGGACGGCCACAACATTGAACGGTCACATGACCGTCACGCGTGCCACGATCGGCAATATCAGCGATCTGGAGACGCTTCAGCAGGCTCTGCAGGAGTTCAGCCTCGATCCCACCGAAGAGAGCAGGGAGGCTCTGTTCGCGGCGATTGACGGCCAGGAGAAGGGGCTCGGTGTGTTGAGCGGTGTGCTGGCGAAGCAGGCACAGACGACCGATCTTGCAGCGCTGACGCAGTTGCCGGCCCAGATGCGGGCGCAGACTGCGGCGCTGTGGGGCAATAGGACGACCCGCGAGGAGCTGGACGCGGGCCTTGGTGCCGCCGTTGCCGCCTTGCAGGCGGAAAGCCAGCAGATCGTCAAACAGGTCGATTTCGTCCGGGATGACCTTGCGGGCAAGGAGCGCTTCGCCAAGGAACTCTTGTTCGATGCTTCCGCATTCAAGTCCCTCCTGGACCGCCTGGGCAAGTTGCGCGTTGGGGTCCAGATGGCCTTCACGCCGGAGGAGCAACTGGCCGAAACCAAGCTTTACCTGGGGCCGATGCAGAAGGATCTGGCCAAGGCCAACGAGATCGCCTCCGAGAAGGGCAAGGTGCTGGTCGGGGAGGTCGGTGCTGCGATCGGCAAGATCGAATCGATTCTGGCCCAGTCGTTGCCCGACGATGTCAAAGCGCAGGAACTCGGCCGCGTGCTCGCGGAACTGGTCGAGATCGAGCAGAAGATCACGCTGCAGGCGGCCAAAAACAGTGATGTCGCCGCCGATCGCTTCGTCAGCCTCGATAAGCTGGTGGCCGAGCAGCGGGAATTGATGGCACTCGTCGAGACTGCCGCCCTTGATATGGCGACCATCGAACTGAGGGTGCAGCAGATGCTCTCTGCCCTCGACGACAAGAGCCGCGCCGTGGTTGTCGGCGAGTTGGAATCGCTGCAGACGGTGGCGGTTCGGATCTCCGAGCTCGGGGCCAAGAACAGCGCCCTTCGCGACTTTCCCAACAAGATCGGGCCGCATCTCGCATCGATCACCGAGAAGTCCCAGGCAAGGCTCGATGCTGGCCGCGACTGGCAGAATGAGCGCCTTGCGGCCAATGCCGCCGTATCCGCAGGCATGGAATCGCTGCGCAATTTCGTCAGCCAGGCCCAGGAAATCGGCCGTGAGGACAGCGAGCGTTCGGCGACGATCTCCGTCATCACCATGGTGGTCGGCACGCTTCTCGCCATCATCGGCGGCCTGATGCTGGTCGAAACCCTGCGGGCGCCGCTGAAGCGCATCACCGGCGTCATGGCGCGGCTGGCAAACGGTGATCTCTCGGTTCCGATCGAG
Organism: Rhizobium sp.; assembly: GCA_029865885.1. Lineage (GTDB taxonomy): Bacteria > Pseudomonadota > Alphaproteobacteria > Rhizobiales > Rhizobiaceae > Allorhizobium. The sequence goes on from JARXAK010000012.1 coordinate 6,631, forward strand.
GGACGCAATCGCGGCGACGAAATCGGCGACATGGTTCGTTCGGTGACCGTCTTCCGTGATGCGGCTCTCGAAAACCGGCGTCTCGAGGAGGAGGCGGAGGCAGCGCGGGCCAGGTCCGAGCAGGAAAGCACGCAGCGCGCCCAGGAGCGGGCGCGGGTCGAGGCCGATCAGCGCTCGGCGCTGGAGGCGCTCTCCTCGGTCCTCGAAGCGCTTGCCAATGGTCAGCTGAACGTTTCCATGCGTGATGACCTGCCGGCGGATTTCGTCGCCATGGCATCGACCTATAACCAGGCTGTCGAGGCACTGCGGGCAACGCTCGAAGAGGTCCGCGCAGCGAGCGTCGACATCAATGCCGGCACGGAAAACCTTGCGGTCTCAGCCGACGATCTCGCACGGCGCACCGAACAGCAGGCGGCAGCGCTCGAAGAGAGCGTGCGTGCACTGTCGCACTTGAGCGATGTGGTGCGCTCGACGGCGGACGGGGCAGGGCGGACAGCCCAGTCGGTGCAGTCGGCCCGCGATCATGCCCGCCAGTCCGGTGTCGTGGTGAAGAAGGCCGTCGAGGCCATGGCCGAGATCAGCCGGTCCTCGGAGAAGATCTCGACCATCATCGGCGTTATCGACGAGATCGCCTTCCAGACCAACCTCCTGGCACTGAATGCCGGTGTCGAAGCAGCCCGTGCTGGCGAGGCGGGACGCGGCTTTGCTGTGGTTGCCCAGGAGGTGCGGGATCTAGCTCAGCGCTGTGCCAATGCGGCAAAGGAGATCAAGACGCTGATCTCCGTCAGCGGTGGCCAGGTCAAGTCGGGTGTCGAACTCGTCGAGAACACCGGCGTTGCGCTGCAGTCGATCATCGATCAGGTCGAGGAGGTGCAGTCGCTGGTCGAGGGCATTTCGGCTGCGACCCGCGAGCAGTCGACCGGCATCAGCGAGGTGACGTCGGCGGTGCGCGATGTCGAGCTGATCACGCAGCAGAATGCCGCCATGGTCGAGGAGAACAATGCCGAGATCCAGGGTCTGCGCCAGCGCGTCGACATTCTGATGCACAAGATCTCGCGCTTCCGCACCGACAGTAAGCGCGCTGTGTCTGAGGTCTATCGCCGGTCGGCTTGAGCAACAATGGGTAAGCCGGCGGCGCTCAGCCGCCGGTGACGCTCATGTGGCGCGCGACCGCAGGCTTGCGGTGGGCGCGGTCGATGATGAAATCGTGGCCCTTGGGCTTGCGCGAAATCGCCTCATCAATGGCAGCCGACAAATAGGCGTCGTCGTCTGAGGCGCGAAGCGCGGTGCGCAGGTCGGCTGCGTCGTCCTGGCCGAGGCACATATAGAGCGTGCCGGTACAGGTGAGGCGGACCCGGTTGCAGCTTTCGCAGAAATTGTGGGTGAGGGGCGTGATGAAGCCGAGACGACCGCCTGTCTCCCGAACCTCGACATAACGGGCAGGGCCGCCAGTCCTGTAGGGAATGTCGTCGAGGGTGAATTGCTCTTCCAATCTCTGGCGCACCAGAGAGAGCGGCAGATACTGGTCCGTCCGATCCTCGCCGGTCTCGCCCATCGGCATGGTCTCGATCAGGGTGAGGTCCATGCCTTCGCCATGGGCGAAGCGCAGGAGATCGGGGATCTCGTGTTCGTTGAAGTCCTTGAGCGCGACCGCGTTCAGCTTGACGCTGATGCCGGCTTTCTGGGCCGCGCGGATACCGTCCATCACCGTGCCGAAGTCGCCCCAGCGGGTGATCGCCTTGAACTTGTCCGGGTCCAGCGTGTCGAGCGATACGTTGATGCGGCGCACGCCACAGTCGGCAAGCTCATCGGCATGTCGGGCGAGCTGGGAACCGTTTGTGGTCAGGGTCAATTCGTCGAGACCGCTGCCGAGATGGCGGGAGAGACCGCGCACGAGGTGCATGATGTTCTTGCGAACCAGCGGCTCGCCACCGGTCAGCCGCAGCTTGCGCACGCCCTTGGTGATGAAGGCGGAACAGAGCCGGTCGAGTTCCTCCAGCGTCAGAAGATCTTTCTTCGGCAGGAAGGTCATGTTCTCCGACATGCAATAGGTGCAGCGGAAATCACAGCGATCGGTAACGGAGACGCGCAGATAGGTGACCGCCCGTCCGAACGGGTCGATCATTGGGTTCGCTCTGTCGACGAGCGGTTCCGCATGGCGCCAATTGGCGGGGGTATGGTCCAACAGGTCTCTCCTGTGTCTTTCGTCCAATGTGGGGCCAAGCCCTTGACGCGTCAAGTTGACACCGTCCTCGTTCCGTCAAAACCGATTGCAAAGCACGCGGCTTGGTCCTAGGTCTGCAGAGCCGCAGGGACGACTTTAGAGGATGCAATGACCGAGATCTGGCCGACTGAACTCAAGGTGTCAAAGGACAGGCGCCTGCTCTCCGTCACGTTCAATGACGGCGTTGTCGCGGCTCTTTCTGCAGAAATGCTCAGGGTGCTTTCTCCCTCGGCCGAAGTGCAGGGCCACGGGCCCGGCCAGAAGGTGACGGTGCCCGGCAAGCGCAATGTCGGGATACGCCAGATGGTGCCGACCGGCAATTACGCTGTCCGGATCGGCTTCGACGACGGCCACGATACCGGCATCTTCACCTGGATCTATCTGCGCGAACTCGGCGAGAGCGGCGCGGCGAAGTTCGCAGCCTACGAGGCTGAACTCGCCGAGAAGCGCCTCAGCCGCGATCCTCGCTGAAGTCAGGATCGACCATTCCGTCGGCAGACAGCATCCGCTGGATGAGCAGATCCATGTTTTCGGCGAGGCGCTGACACTCGTCAATTGGGGTTGCAGACAGGGTCCGCTCGATCAGTTCCGTCTGAATGCTCATCGCTTGTTCGCTCAGGCTGCGGCCCTCATGCGTGAGAAACAGCCGCAAGACGCGCTTGTCGCGCTGGTCGGGCCGTCGTTCCAAGAGGCCACGCTTCTCCATTTGTGGTAAGAGCATGCTCATGTTCGAGCGACCGACGAGCAGCTTGCGGGCGAGTTCCTGCTGCGAAATGCCTTCAAAGCGATAGAGATTGACCAGGATATCGAGATGCGGCGGCTTGATGTCGAGCGGTGCCAGGGCGCGTCCCAGGGCCTGTTGCATCAACTGGCAGGCGCGGGCGACCGAGATCCAGCTGCGGAATCGAGGATGGTCCCAGGGGAAGGCTTGCTTTTTGTTCATTCTTGTACTTTATTGTTCATCATTGAACATTTGATGGGAATCCGACTATGCCATCCTTTCCGCTCAAGGTCACCCGCCTGGCTTTCGCGCAGCTGGAGAAGGTCTCTCCGGTGCTTGCAGGGCGTCTCGCCTTCGAGCTCTTCTGTCGTACGCCGAGCCGGCGAGCCAAGGGTGCCAAGGCAAGGCAGGTCTTCATGCTTGGCCGGGACCGGTTGCGCCGGGCGACGACCGTGCGGCTGGCGCTGTCCCGCGGCATGGCCGCCGCCTATCTCCTGCCGGCCGAGCGACCGGCAGAGATGCGCCATCGGATACTGGTCGTGCATGGCTGGGGATCGCGTGCTGAATATCTCACGGACCTCGCATTCGGCCTGCATGAGACGGGCGCCGAGGTGGTCGTTCTCGACCTGCCGGGGCATGGCGCGTCCAGCGGGCGGCGCCTCGACCTCAAGATTGCGGCTGAGGCCATCGTCGCCACTGAGCGGCATTTCGGCCATTTCGACGGTGTCGTCGGACATTCCTTCGGTGGGGCTGCGGTGATGATGGCAGCGGGTCGTGTCTTTGCCGATTTGCAGCCGCTGAAGGCGGCGCGGATCGCGCTGATCGGCTCGCCGTCGAGCATGGGCGAGGTGTTCAACGGCTTTGCCTCCATGGTCGGCCTGGGACGCGCCAGCGTCGGCGCGATGCGCAACCGCGCCATGGATCTCGTCGGGGCGCAAGTCGAGGACCTCGACGGCGTGACGGTGGCCCGGCGGATCGATCGCCCTCTGCTGGTCGTACATGCCGAGGACGACAAGGAGGTCAATGTCGGCCATGCGCAGCGCTATATCGGGGTTTCACCGCATGTCCGGCATCTCTGGGCGAATGGCCACGGGCATAGGCGCATCGTCAGTGCGCCCGAGGTCATCGCCGCCGTGGCCTCATTTCTCAGCGGTGCTGACGCGCTGGGACAGTCCGGCGATCGCCTTGTGTCATAGACGTGTCATGGCCCTTGCCTAACCCGAGGCCCTGGCTAGTGTTCTCTGGCCGGAATCGGGAGTGCTTGAAATGACTGTCATCACGACCGTTGAGGACTTGAAGGCGATTTATGGCGATGTCTCGGAAGCGTCGACCGCCAAGGTCACGCCTTTCCTGACGCCCGCCTACCGGACGATGATCGAGACGTCTCCGTTTGTCGCATTGGCGACCGTCGGGCCGGAGGGACTGGATTGCTCGCCGCGCGGCGATCGCGGCGCTGTCGTCCGGGTCGAAGACGAGCGGACGCTCGCGCTGCCGGACTGGCGCGGCAACAATCGCGTCGATTCGCTCCTCAACATCGTTCGCGATCCTCGCGTCGCGCTGATGTTCCTCATTCCCGGTTCGAACAGCGTCATGCGGATCAACGGGCGCGCCGTGGTTTCGGTCGCTCCGGATCTGCTTGGCAGTTTCGAAATGGACGGACGCCATCCACGCAGCGTCGTTCTTGTGACGATCGAGGAGGCCTATTTCCAGTGTGCGCGGGCCGTGATGCGGGCTGAGCTCTGGAATAGCGAAAGACAGGTCGCAGCAAAAGACCTGCCGACGCCCGGCGAGATGCTGAAGGCGGCGAAAGCCGGTTTCGACAATGAGACCTATGACCGGGAATGGCCGGCGCGGGCGGCCAAGACGATGTGGTGAGCCAGGCGTGGCTTACCGCTTGTAGATCAGCCAGCTCTTGGTGAAGTCCTTCTTCATGCCGTCTTCATAGGGCTTGGTCCGGTTCCTGCCGGCATTCTTGGCGCAATAAAGGGCGATATCGGACTTGGAATAGAGTTCACCGGCATCCTCGGCATCCGCCGCCATGGCAAAGCCGAGCGAGATGGTGATCGGTCCGTAGTTGACGCCTGTCTTCGAGTTCTTGAAGGGCGTCGTCTCCAGCGCGACGCGAATGCGTTCGCAGGTCTGGAAGATCTCTTCAGCGGTGTTGCCCTCGACGATGATGGCGAATTCCTCGCCGCCCGTGCGCGCCACGAAGCAGTCCTTGCGGACATTGCTGCGGATGACGGTCGCGACCGTTGCCAGGATCTTGTCGCCGACGGGATGGCCGTAGGCGTCGTTGACCTTCTTGAAGTTATCGATATCGGCCAGCACAAGTGCTGCCAGCGGCTTGGTGCCGCTGGTATAGACGGCCGCCAGTTTCTCGTCGAAGGCGCGACGATTGGCGATGCGTGTCAGGGAGTCGGTGTTGGCAATGCGCTTGTATTCATCCAGCTCGCGGCGGACTTCGTCCATTTCGCGCGAACGCTCCGACATCTGAACGACCGTCTCCTCGCCATGCGCCATGGTCGAGCCAGTCGCTTCGGTGAGAATGTTGATGGCGCTGCGGAGAATGTCGGCGCTGTTGGTGCTCTTCGAATTGATCCGGTGATAGGTCTCGCCAAGCAGGCGGTTGTAGCTCTGAAGCGATGTCTGCTCCTGCTGCAGCAGGCGAAGCAGGCCATCCAGTTCACCGATCAACTTGGAATGGGCGTTTTCGATCGCGCGACCCTGGTGGGTGCCGAAATACTGCTCTCCAAGAGTGTCCAGCTCGTCCTGGGTGGCGCGGCTGCCAAGCGCTGCCAGTTCCCGGGTCAGGGACGGGTTGGAACCGATATAGGCCTCATAGAACAGCTCGTAATTGCGCGGGATAGGGGCGACCCCCATCGAGCGCATTGCGTAGGTGATCTGTGCCGCGACGTCAGGGTTCTGCGTCTTTGGCGGTGCCGCCGTGCTCATTCGGCCAACTCCAGTGGTCGTCACTCGAGACATTAAAAGTCCAAACATTGAATAGCGGCAAATGATTGGAAAATGTTTAATAATCACACAATGAGAGTTTGTGGGTGCAGAATGACCAATAAACGCTCATCTGCGTAACCTCTTGTGAAATATATAATAAATTACCGTTGCGAGAAATGGCTCTCGCAACGGTAATTCGAATTCGACAGAAAAAATTATCCGAGGTTGAATTCCTGGAAGAAGTCGTTGCCCTTGTCGTCGGTGACGATGAAGGCCGGGAAGTCCTCGACTTCGATCTTCCAGACCGCTTCCATGCCGAGTTCGGGGTATTCCAGAACCTCGACCTTCTTGATGCAGTCCTGGGCAAGACGGGCGGCCGGGCCGCCGATCGATCCCAGATAGAAGCCGCCATGGGTTTTGCAGGCCTCGCGCACGGCACGCGAGCGGTTGCCCTTGGCAAGCATCACCATCGATCCGCCGAAGGACTGGAACTGGTCGACGTAACTGTCCATGCGGCCGGCGGTCGTCGGGCCGAAGGAGCCCGAGGCGTAACCCGTGGGGGTCTTGGCGGGGCCCGCGTAATAGACCGGATGGTTCTTCATGTATTCGGGCATGCCTTCGCCCTTTTCCAGCCGATCGCGGATCTTGGAATGCGCAAGGTCGCGGGCAACGATGATCGTGCCGGTCAGCGACAGGCGGGTCTTGACCGGATGCCTGGTCAACTCTGCCAGGATCGCGCTCATCGGCTGGTTCAGGTCAATCTTGACCATGGATGAGGACAGCGCCGTCTCGTCGATCTCGGGCATGTATTTCGAGGGGTCGGTCTCGAGCTGCTCGATATAGATGCCGTCCCTAGTGATCTTGCCCTTGGCCTGACGGTCGGCGGAACAGCTGACACCCAGCCCGATCGGCAGCGATGCGCCATGGCGCGGCAGGCGGATGACGCGCACGTCATGACAGAAATACTTGCCGCCGAACTGGGCGCCGACGCCCAGGGACTGGGTGAGTTTATGGATTTCCTGCTCCATCTCCAGATCGCGGAAGGCGTGGCCGTTCTCCGAGCCCTCGGTCGGCAGATCGTCGAGATAACGCGCGGACGCGAGCTTCACGGTCTTCAGCGTCATCTCGGCGGAGAGGCCGCCGATGACGATCGCCAGGTGGTAGGGGGGGCAGGCTGCCGTACCCAGGGTCAGGATCTTCTCCTTGAGGAAGTCGATCATCCGGTCATGAGTCAGAAGCGAGGGCGTGCCCTGGTAGAGGAAGGTCTTGTTGGCCGAACCGCCGCCCTTCGCCATGAACAGGAACTTGTAGGCGTCTTCGCCCTCCTCGTAGAGGTCGATCTGGGCCGGCAGGTTGGTCTTGGTGTTCTTTTCCTCGAACATCTTGATCGGTGCCAGCTGCGAATAGCGCAGGTTGCGGCGCTCATAGGCGTCACGAACGCCTTCGGCCAATGCCGCGTAATCCTGCCCGTCCGTCCAGACGCGGCGGCCCTTCTTGCCCATGACGATCGCGGTGCCTGTGTCCTGGCACATCGGCAGGATGCCACCGGCGGCGATGTTCGCATTCTTCAGGAGGTCGAAGGCGACGAAGCGGTCGTTATCCGTCGCTTCCGGATCTTCGAGGATGGAGGCGAGCTGCTTCAGGTGGCCGGGGCGCAGCAGGTGGTTGATGTCAGAGAGCGCCGTCTCGGCGAGCAGGCGCAAGCCTTCCGGCTCGACGGTCAGGATATCCTGACCCTTGAAGCTTTCGACAGAAACATAGTCGGACGTGATCTTGCGGTAGGGGGTCTTGTCCTCGCCGAGGGGGAACAGATCGTCAGCCATTGCAGCACCTTTTGAAGCCGGAACGAGAGGTCACTCGTTTGCCGGTCTAGTCGCGGTGTTCCAATTTTGCAATGGTTCTAAAGACGAGTGTCGAAGGCGACATGAACGCGCCTTCGATCAGGGTTTCCAGAGAGTGTCGATCGTTTCCGTCACTGCGGACCGATCATCAGCTCGGGCCGCACATACTGGTCGAATTCCTCATTGGTGAGATAACCACCGCCGACGGCTTCTTCACGCAGGGTCGTGCCATTCTTGTGGGCGGTCTTGGCGATCTTGGCGCAGAGGTCGTAACCGAGCTTGCCGTTCAGCGCCGTCACCAGCATCAGCGAGTTCTCGACACCCTTGCGGATGTTGTCTTCGCGCGCTTCGATGCCGGTGACGCAATTGTCGGTGAAGGAAATGGCGGCATCGCCGAGCAGTTGCACCGACTGCAGGAAATTGTAGGCCATCATCGGATTGAAGACATTGAGTTCGAAATGGCCCTGGCTGCCGGCAAAGGTGATCGCGGCATTGTTGCCGAAGATATGGGCGCAGACCTGGGTCAGTGCTTCCGACTGGGTCGGATTGACCTTGCCCGGCATGATCGAGGAACCCGGCTCGTTTTCCGGCAGGGACAGTTCGCCGAGCCCTGCGCGCGGGCCGGAGCCGAGGAAGCGGATGTCGTTGGCGATCTTGAAGAGAGCGGCGGCTGCGGCATTGATCGCGCCATGGGCAAAGACCATCGCGTCGTGGGCGGCAAGCGCCTCGAACTTGTTCGGCGCGGTGACGAAGGGCAGGCCGGTGATCGCGGCAATTTCCTCGGCGACCTTTTCGGCAAAGCCGATGGGCGCATTGAGGCCGGTCCCGACGGCGGTGCCGCCCTGGGCCAGCTCGTAGAGGCCGGGCAGGGTGACTTCCAGGCGCCTGATCGAAGAGGCAACCTGGGCGGCATAGCCGCCGAATTCCTGGCCAAGCGTCAGTGGCGTAGCATCCTGTGTGTGCGTGCGGCCGATCTTGATGATATGCGCAAAGCCCTTCGACTTGGCTTCGAGCGCTGAATGCAGGTGTTTCAGGCTCGGGATCAGGTGGCCGACGATCTGCTCGGCGCAGGCGATGTGCATGGCCGTCGGATAGGTGTCGTTGGACGACTGGCTCATGTTGACGTGATCGTTCGGATGAACCGGTTTCTTGGAGCCCATCACGCCACCCAGCATCTCGATGGCACGGTTGGAGATCACCTCATTGGCATTCATGTTCGACTGCGTGCCGGAACCGGTCTGCCAGACGACCAGCGGGAAATGGTCGTTCAGCTTGCCGTCGATGACTTCCTGGGCAGCGGCGATGATTGTCTCGCCGATCTTCGGGTCGAGCCCGCCGAGCGCCATGTTGGCGCGGGCCGCGGCCTGTTTGACGATACCGAGTGCGCGCACGATGGACAGCGGCTGCTTTTCCCAGCCGATCTTGAAATTGCCGCGCGAGCGCTCTGCCTGGGCGCCCCAGTAGCGGTCGGAGGCGACCTCGATCGGGCCAAAGGTATCTGTTTCGGTGCGGTTGGTCATCGGATGTCCTGCCTGTGCTGGCTTTGGCGGGTGACGCTGGCTTGCTATGGATCTAGGAAGCGGAGCGCCTGATGCAAGCCGATGAGCATAAGTGGATTGCAATTGTCAAGTATTTTGCATCCGAGTTGAGGCCGGGGCATTGCGACGGCCCTGTGTCCTTTCCGGCACGTCTCACGACTATTTGTACGCGGCTTGAACGCGATCCGGCGATGCCCGTCTGTACGAATTGTTAACGTCAATCAAAATTTAACGAATGTTTCCATTTAGTTTGCGTCGAGGCGATGGCTGCAGTCGCGTGTCGGGTCACACAAAGTTGACGCTGGCAGGTGGAGCCACAGGGCATTGTCCAACTTTTCAACGAAATGCCGATCCGCTAGTGATCCGCGCAAGACAGATCGTGCCGCGAGTCCAAGGACGACCCGGACCGGGAAATGGAACAGAGAATGACGAGAAACAGGAATTTCGTAGTCACCGCGCTCCTCGCTGCGACTACAGCCGCCGGAACCCTGCGGGGCGAGGCTGCCGCCACCACGATTCTCGATCTTCTCCGGGGCGGCCCGGGACGCCAGGTCAAGCAGGAGGCGGCTCCCGCCTCGCTGGAGAGCCAGGCGCAGGGTGGTCTTGAAATGGGCGACCCGGAACCGCTGCCGAAGATCTCCGGCCCGCGCTATTACACCTACAAGCCTGAAGCGCAGCGCGCCATCAAGATCAAGCTTCCGGTCTCCGAGCCGGTCGCCGGTTCCGCCGAGGCGCAACCGGCTGCGGAAGTTCTCGGTGCGCGCCGCTTCCTGTCCGAGGTGGCCGTACGCGCGACCGACGAGGTGGCAAAGACTGTCGAGGTTTACTACGGAAATCCGAACAAGCCGCTGATCTGGATCGACGAGCAGGGAATTTCCGAACGTGGTCGGGCGATGATCAACGCTCTTGCGGCAGCGGATTCGGTTGGGCTTTCGCCAGATGATTATGCCGTTCCGATGCCGGCAGAGACCGCAGATCCGACCGATCCGGAAAAGCGCCAGCGCGAGTTGATGAGTTTCGAGGTCGCACTGTCCGCGAAGGTGCTCACTTACGTTCAGGACACCGCGCGCGGCCGGATCGATCCGAACAAGATCTCCGGCTATTACGATTTCAAGCGCAAGGGCGTGAACATCGCCCCGGTCCTCGACATGCTGCGCATGAGCCCCGATGTTGCGGCCTATCTGCGCAATCGCGATCCGAAGAGCGCGCAATTCGTGGCCCTGCGTGACGAACTTGCACGGCTCAAGGCCGAAGACGCCCAGGCGGCCACCAAGCCGATCACGATCGCTCCGGGCACGCTTCTGAAGCCAGGTCAGAGCAATCCCGAACTCGCACAGGTGATCGGGGCCCTCAAGCAGGGCGCGTCGGAAGCCGTTCTGACGCAACATTCGGCAACGCTGACCGCCTATGCGGGCACGCCCGAATACACGCCGGAGCTGGTCTCGCTGGTCGAAGCCTTCCAGCAGGAAAAGGGCCTGAAGCCGGATGGCGTCGTCGGTCCGGCAACCATCCGCGCGATGACCGGGCACAGCAATGCCGAGAAGATCGCGAAGCTGCAGGTCGCCATGGAAGGGATCCGGTGGCTGCCGGCTGATCTCGGCTCTCGTCACGTCTTCATCAATGCGCCGGCTTTCAAGGCCACCTATGTGAACGAAGGCAAGGAACAGCTTTCGATGCGCGTCGTGGTGGGGTCGAAGGCGAACCAGACCTATTTCTTCCAGGACCAGATCGAGACCGTCGAGTTCAATCCCTATTGGGGTGTGCCGAAGTCGATCATCGTCAATGAGATGCTGCCGAAGCTGAGGGCCGATCCGTCCTATCTCGATCGCCTCGGCTATGAAGTCTCCCATGGTGGTCGCAAGGTGGCCTCGAGCCAGGTCGACTGGAACGTCACCCACGCTGTTGACGTGCGCCAGCCGCCGGGTGGTGACAATGCGCTGGGCGAGCTGAAGATCCTGTTCCCGAACGAGCATGCCATCTACATGCATGACACGCCGTCGAAGAGCTATTTCAAGCGGGACATGCGCGCGCTCAGCCATGGCTGCGTGCGTCTGGCCGAGCCGCGGGTGATGGCGGCGGCCGTGATGGGCACGACCGTCGAGGAGATCGGTAAGCAGATCGCGTCGGGCCAGAACCGTGCCGTGCAGGTACCGCAGAAGATCCCGGTCTATGTGTCCTATTTTACGGCCTGGCCGAACAAGGATGGCGTCGTTGAGTATTTTGACGATGTCTATGGCCGTGACGACCATACGGCCAAGGCCTTCACGGCAACGACGGATGCCCGCGCGCCGCGCGCCTAATCGATCGAGGCTGAAAGCGTAATCTCAGATGGCGGGCCTTTGGTCCGCCATCTGTTTTGCAGCCTGCGTCAGCCGATCAGCCGCTCGACGAGTTCGACGGTCAGTTCGTCGAAGTGTCCGAGGATGTGCGAGGCGCCGAGCTCGTCCACGGGAACGTTCGAATAGCCGAAGACCACAGCGATCGAGGGGATGTTGCCGTTGCGGGCGGCGAGGATGTCATTGATGCTGTCGCCGATCATCAGCACCTTGCCCGGCTGACCGCCGGCGCGTTCGACCGTGGCAAGGATATGGGCCGGGTCCGGCTTGCGGAAGGCGAAGGTATCGCCGCCGGCGATTGCCTCGAAATAGGCGGTGAGCTCCAGACGTTCGAGCAGCGGGACCGCCAGCCGCTCCATCTTGTTGGTGCAGACGGCGAGCGTGTAGCCTGCCCCTTTCAACCGGTCGAGGGCATCGACGAGTCCGGGATAGGGGCGGCTCTTGCCGGGCATGCCGGCTTCGTAATGATCGATAAAGCGGTCGAGCAGGGCAGGGATGTCGTCGTCGGCGAGGGGCGCGCCGCGCAGCGCAAAGGCGCGCTGGATCATCACCCGCGCCCCCTGGCCGACCAGATGGGTCAGGTCCTCATAACCGACCGGTGCCAGGTCACGCGCCGCGATCGTGTGGTTCAGGCTCTCCACCAGATCGGGAGCCGTCTCGATCAGGGTTCCGTCGAGGTCGAAGACGATGGTCGTGGCGGTCAAGACGGTTCTCCATGGCGATGTCAAGGGTGTCGCCGGGTTATGGGAAATCCTCTGAAAAGGCAATCTTGCATGGCGATGCAGGGCTTTCACTCCGCCAAGGAGGCGTGTAAACAGCTTCCAACGAAACAGACGGGAGCTTTCGGCGCATGGACGCCCGCGAAATGAAGATCAAGGCCGCAGCTGCGGCGCTGGAGCATGTTGAAGACGGCATGCGTCTTGGGATCGGAACCGGTTCGACGGCGGAAGAGTTTGTCCGTCTGCTGGCCGAGAAAGTCGCAGGCGGACTGAAGGTGCTTGGCGTGCCCACGTCCGAGCGTACCGCACGGCTGTGCCTCGAGCTCGGCGTGCCGCTGAAGTCGCTCGACGAACTGCCGGAGCTCGATCTGACCATTGACGGGGCGGACGAAATCGATCCGCAATTCCGGCTGATCAAGGGCGGCGGCGGCGCGCTGCTGCGCGAGAAGATCGTCGCGGCTGCCTCCACACGGATGATCGTGATTGCCGACGAAACCAAGCTGGTCGAGATGCTCGGCGCCTTCCCGCTGCCGATCGAGATCAACCCGTTTGGCCAGGCTTCCACGCGCATCGCCATCGAGCGGCTTGCGTCTGAACTCGGCCTGACCGGCTCGATGAAGCTGCGCACCCGTTCCGACGAGAGCCTGTTCACGACCGACGGCGGACACCTCATTCTCGACGCATCTTTTGGCCGCATTCCTGATGCAGACGCACTGGCAAGCCGGCTCAATCAAATCCCCGGCGTGGTGGAACACGGCCTTTTCATCAACTTGGCATCACTCGCGATCATCGCCGGACCGGCTGGTGCGCGGGTGATGGAGCCGAAGAACTAACAGGAGCATAGAATTTCATGATCAGCTTTACGGGTATGGGCCGCTTCGCCTCGATCGCCGTCATCGCCGGTAGCGTCATGCTGGGTGCGGTCTCCGCCAAGGCGCAGGATGTGCCAGCAGAGCATCTGCAGGCCGCACGCGATGCGATCAGTGCGCTGGGCGTGACCAACCGCTTCGACGCGATCCTGCCGAACATCATGGACCGTCTGACGGCTCAGCTCATCCAGGCCTACCCGAACCTTCAGGACGTCATCTCGGCCAAGGTCGAGCAGGAAGCCTTGAAGCTTGCTGCCCGTCGCGCCGACCTCGAGCGGGAAGCCGCTGTCGTTTACGCCAAGGCGTTCACGGCCGAGGAGCTCAAGGAAATCACCGCGTTCTACTCCAGCGAGACTGGCAAGAAGCTCCTGAAGGACGGCCCGATCGCCACCCGCGAACTGCTGAAGGCCGCCGACATCTGGACCGCCGGCATTGCGCGCGACCTGGAAAAGCAGTCGAATGATGCACTGCTCGCCGAGGTCCAGGTCGAACAGCCGGCCGCGCCCGAGGCGCCGAAGCCGTAAGGCAAGCCGCTTTGCATTTTTCGAGCCCGGGCATCGACCCGGGCTTTTCTTTTGCTCGTCGCATCTCCTATATCAGGCGCAGTTGCAGCAAGAGCCCGAGCGGCCAGGAGAGACCCCATGAGCCAATTCGATTACGACCTCTTCGTCATCGGTGGTGGTTCCGGCGGCGTGCGCAGCGCCCGGGTGGCGGCCTCGCTCGGCAAGAAGGTGGCGATTGCCGAGGAATACCGCTTCGGCGGGACCTGCGTCATCCGAGGCTGTGTGCCCAAGAAACTCTTCGTCTACGCCTCGCAATATCACGAGCATTTCGAGGATGCGGCCGGTTACGGCTGGACTGTGGGCGAGAGCCGGTTCGACTGGCCGTCGCTGATTGCCGCCAAGGACAAGGAAATCGACCGGCTCGAAGGGCTCTATCGCAAGGGGCTGGAGAATGCCGGCGCCGAGATCCTGGAAACCCGGGCCGAACTCACCGGGCCGCACAGCGTGCGACTTGTGAAGACCGGCAAGGAGGTCACGGCAGAACGTATCGTTGTTGCCGTCGGCGGGGCACCCAATCCGCATGCGGCTCTGCCGGGCTACGAGTTCTGCATCTCGTCCAACGAGGCCTTCCACCTCGAGAAGCTGCCGCAGTCCATCCTGATCGCCGGCGGCGGCTATATTGCGGTCGAGTTTGCCAACATCTTCCACGGGCTCGGCGTCCAGACGACGCTGATCTATCGCGGTGCGGAAATCCTCAGCCGTTTCGATCAGGACATGCGTCGCGGTCTGCACGAGGCGATGGAGGCTAAGGGCATCCGCATCCTCTGCCATGACCATATCCAGAAGGTGACGAAGTCGGCGGCCGGCAATCTCGAAGTCGAGACGATCAACAATGGCCGGCTTGTCGTCGAGCAGGTGATGCTGGCGCTCGGCCGGGACCCGAACACTGCCGGGCTCGGGCTGGAGGCCGCCGGTGTCGAGACCAATGAGCGCGGTGCGATCATCGTCGACCAGTATTCCCGGACAAACGTACCGGGCATCTTTGCCCTCGGTGACGTGACCGACCGCGTTCAGCTGACACCGGTCGCGATCCATGAGGCGATGTGCTTCATCGAGACCGAGTACAAGAACAATCCGACGTCGCCGGACCACGACCTGATTGCGACTGCGGTCTTTTCGCAGCCGGAAATCGGCACGGTTGGTCTGTCGGAAGAGGCGGCAGCCAAGAAGTTTGATGAGATCGAGGTTTACCGTGCACAGTTCCGTCCGATGAAGGCGACACTGTCGGGCCGGGCGGAAAAGATGATCATGAAGCTGATCGTCAATGCGGCAGATCGCAAGGTCGTCGGCGCCCATATCCTCGGTCACGACGCCGGCGAGATGGCGCAGCTGCTTGGCATTACGCTGAAGGCCGGCTGCACCAAGGATGACTTCGACCGCACCATGGCGGTTCATCCGACGGCGGCGGAAGAACTGGTGACGATGTACAATCCCAGCTACCGGGTCCGGAACGGCGAGCGGGTCTGACCCCTCGCCATTTCCTCAGAACATCGTTTCGCTTGAGGGCCTCGAAAGAGGTCCTCGGCTGCTGTCAGAACGTCGAGATGAGATCCAGTCCCAGGACCGGTGCCGACAGTGCGGCGAGCGTCATAAGAGCGAGCAGGGCAATCCGGAGCCTGCGAGTTTTACGGGTTTGTACGCCAGTCCAATCATACGCCATCACACGATCCTCATGATCATTGCGGGAAGTCGATACTTCCCAAACACCACGCTACGCCCCCGCCGGTCGGGGTAGAGGTCGAGGCTTGCGCGAAGCTTGCCTCAAGCCAGGTCGATGAATGTCTGTCCGCAACCCTCAGGTTGCAGGCGCTCCATGCTGACATCAAAGATTTTATTTGCAAGAAAATGCTGATGCAAGGCGGCTCGCCACCCTGTGAATCATGTGCGTAACCGTGATGCAGTGCAGCGTTAGCGCTGGCTCAGCCACGCGATGGCCGGTTTCCACAGTGTGTCCTTGAAGGCGGATCGGAAAAAGCCGAGGTGGCCGACAGGACCGCCGGCTTCATCCGGTGAAATCCAGCGGTTCTCGATCGGAGCGCTGCTATAGTATTTGAGCAGCGCGTGCTGCGCCTTCGGCGTGCCCCAGGGGTCATCCGTCAGGCCGATGGCCAGGATCGGCGTTTCGACCTCGGCAAAGCGACGGGCGGCATCCATGGTCGGATCGGCGAAGAAATATTCGGGATGGCGACCCCAGCGCGCCCATTCCCGGAAAATGGTGCCGGGCAGGGTCTGGCCGAGCCCGATCCGCCCCGGCACCTTGCCGAGCAAGGCCGCCAGCGGCACGCCAACGAGGTTCATCTGGCTGAAGACACGATAGCGGGGTTTCGTATTGCCCCAGTAGCCGGTCATGGTCGCGACCATGAGGTAGCGGGCGAAACGTTCGGATCGACCGCCGAGGGCCAGCACCTGTCCGCCGAAGGATTGGCCGACGCCGACGATGGGGTGATCGTGTCCTTCCTGCTCCAGCCGGTGAAGTGCGGCCGGCATGTCGAAATGCGCCCAGTCCCGCATCAGCAGTGCACGTCTCCAGCCCGCTGGTGGCTGTGATCCAGCGACACCGCGATAGTCATAGGTGAGGGCCGCGCGGAAGCCGTGATGGGTGACGAGATGGTCTGCGAAGCGGGCGTAGAAGCTGCGGGGAACTGCGGCGGCGGAGGAGATCAGGACCATCGGTCCGTTTCCGCTGCCGCGCATCAGCGTGCCGTGCAGAGGGAACCGGTCCGCCGTTTCAAACTGGATCTCGGACTTTTCAATGTCATGCAACGTCATGCCGAACCTCCCGTTCCGGATGCCGACGCCGACCTTACGTTTACGTGCAGGTCATATCAAGCGCGCATGTCTTCAAGAGACGTCCATGGCGAGGCGTGTGTGACGCGGATGACCTTGGAGGCGCATTCGGGGACCCTTCGAAAGTCCCTAAACTTCGGCTTTCCAACCTTGGATTAACCGTTTATAAGCCCCCATCCGATGCGGCCGGGAGGTTGCCGCAGTTAGTATCAGACAGGTGACGACCATGGCGCAGAATTGGACCCCGAGCAGCTGGAGACAGAAGCCGATCAAGCAGGTTCCGGCGTATCCGGACCTCGACGCATTGAAGGCTGCCGAGCAGCAGCTTTCGACCTATCCGCCGCTGGTCTTTGCAGGCGAAGCCCGCCGCCTGAAGAAGTCGCTGGCCCAGGTCGCGGAAGGCAATGCCTTCCTGCTGCAGGGCGGTGACTGCGCCGAGAGCTTTGCCGAGCATGGCGCCGACAATATCCGCGACTTCTTCCGCGCCTTCCTGCAGATGGCCGTCGTCCTGACCTTCGGTGCACAGCTGCCGGTGGTCAAGGTCGGCCGTATTGCCGGCCAGTTCGCCAAGCCGCGTTCGTCTGACATGGAGACGATCGGTGGCGTCGAGCTGCCGAGCTACCGCGGTGACATCATCAACGGCATCGAGTTCACCGAAGAGGCCCGCATTCCGAGCCCCGAGCGCCAGCTGATGGCCTATCGCCAGTCAGCCGCGACGCTGAACCTGTTGCGCGCCTTTGCGATGGGTGGCTATGCCAACCTCGAAAACGTGCATCAGTGGATGTTGGGCTTCGTTAAGGATAGCCCGCAGGCCGAGCGCTACCGCAAGCTCGCTGACCGTATTTCCGAAACCATGGACTTCATGAAGGCCGTGGGCATTACTTCGGAGAATAATCCGAGCCTGCGCGAAACCGATTTCTTCACCAGCCACGAAGCCCTGCTTCTCGGCTATGAAGAGGCGCTGACCCGCGTCGATTCCACCTCCGGCGACTGGTACGCGACTTCAGGCCACATGATCTGGATCGGCGACCGTACGCGTCAGGCCGATCATGCGCATCTCGAATACTGCCGTGGCATCAAGAACCCGATCGGTCTGAAATGCGGCCCGTCGCTGCAGGCTGACGATCTCCTGAACCTGATCGACATCCTGAACCCGCAGAACGAGGCAGGCCGCCTGACGCTGATCTGCCGCTTCGGCCACGACAAGGTTGCCGAGCACCTTCCGCGTCTCATTCGTGCCGTCGAGCGCGAGGGCCGCAAGGTGGTGTGGTCCTGCGATCCGATGCACGGCAATACGATCACGCTCAACAACTACAAGACCCGTCCCTTCGAGCGGATCCTGTCGGAAGTCGAAAGCTTCTTCCAGATCCACCGTGCGGAAGGCTCGCATCCGGGCGGCATCCATATCGAGATGACCGGCAAGGATGTGACCGAATGCACCGGCGGCGCGCGTGCGGTGACGGGCAACGATCTCGCCGATCGTTACCACACTCATTGCGACCCGCGTCTCAATGCCGACCAGGCACTGGAACTTGCCTTCCTGCTCGCCGAGCGGATGAAGAGCGGCCGTGACGAAAAGCGGATGCTGGTTGCCAACGGCTGAAACATAGCTTCAGTTTTCCGAGTTTGACGACCGGGCGGGCTTGCAGGAAGCTCGCCCGGTTCTCGTTTCGGAGGTTGACATGAATGATGACAAGACGGGGCGCTGCCTGTGCGGCGCGGTGACGGTGACGGTTCGGGGCAGGCTCGGTCCTGTCAGCTACTGCCATTGCACGCAGTGCCGGCGCCAGACCGGGCTTTACTACGCCACCACAAATGCCACGGTCGCGGATGTGGAGATCACCGGGCACGACAGGATCGCATCCTATAGGGCAAGCCCCGATGCGGAGCGGACCTTCTGCCGCGATTGTGGTTCCGCGCTCTACTGGAAGGCGGACGGGGCGACCAAGATCTCGTTGATGGCTGGCCTCTTTGCGAACCCGACAGGGCTCGAAGGCGGATACCACATCTATTGCGCCGACAAGGGCGACTTCTACGAGATCAACGACGGTCTGCCGCAATATGCTGCAAGCAGCAGCTGAGTGCAGTCATGCCGCTGCGGCGCTATCTGTCGGGATCCCCAAACTGGCCAGGGCCAGCTGGTACGACTGATCGATGGCGGCGAACTTGGCGGACTGCCAGTGGAAGTAGTCTTCCAAGAAGCGGCTGCTGAGCAGCAGGTCTCCCCGGCGGCGCGGCTGTTCCCAGGCAAGCAGGTCGTCGGTTTCCGCCTTCTTGAACATGCGCTTCAGGTTGGTGGTCGACACCTGATAGGCTTCGCTGAGGTCGGTCAGGGTGACTGGCCCGCAGGAATGCATCGGGGCGGAGCGGTCGACATTGTCGAGCCGCGAGATCAGGTCGTGAAGGATGATGCCGCCGAGGTCGGACCAGAGGAAGTGGCCGATCGAGTCCGGCGGGTCGCGCCACACCGGGTCGCCGATCATCAAATCGGCGCCAATAGGCTGGGCGATCAGAAAGATCCTGTCTTCTGCGAGCGACGTCATCTCGCGATTGCCGCCATCCAGCCGGTCTAGGCAGGCCAGGTGGCCGTTGAACCAGCTTCTCAGCCCATTCAGGCTGAGCTCGGTGGGGGCAAGCACCCGCACCCGCTTGTCGGGAACCTCCGGCACATCCTGGAGGAACTTGTAGGCCACCAGTTCCGCCAGATAGCCGGTCGCCGTGTTGCGGCTGCAGGCACCCAGGCGCATGACGGTCTCGACGAAGCGCGTGGCTGTGAGGCCGGAGAGCGGGTCGTCCGGTGTGCGGCGAAGCGCCAGCGCAAAAACAGACTGGGTCATCAGCCACTTGCGATGCGACGCCTTGAGACGCGACATGCGCGGGGTCCGCATATGCATCCCGATGAGGTGCTGGGCAATTTGTTTTTCGATGGCCGCAAAGAGCGGATGTTCAAGAATTTCAGCGCGCGTCAGAAGCGGCATGGCAATAGCTCGACCTTAAACTTTGAATGCCAGCAGAGTGTTTGACCGTACGCGCAGTCCGCGAACGACAGTTGTTGCAATTACTGTCAAGCACTCTGATTTATCGAACAAAAAAAGTCTATGACTGATATTGAGGGGCGCCGCAATAGCAGCGCCCCTTCAAAACGACTTTATGGATAATTGTGATCGAAAGTAACGGGCAGGCTCAACTGCCCGGAAACAGTCTGTCGGCTTGTTCCGGGAAGAAACGTTTCATCCCATAGCCTTCGCCAAACATCACGTCGTGCTGCAGCAGGCGATAGTCGCGGATCAGCGGATCGATGCGGCCCGACAATGCCCAGTCTGCCTGCGCCTTGTTGTTGCGGCCGATCAACTGGTGGCGATCGATCACGGCGTAGCGCTCTGCGACGCGGCCGAGCATGCCGGTGTAATAGGGGTGGCGATACCCGGCCATGTGGACGATGTAGTAGGGCAGCTGCGACGGGCTGACCGAGCCGATGTCCTTCTGCGCCCCGCGCTTCGACGACCAGATGACCAGCGGTGTTTCGTGCTCGCGCTTCATCGTGGCGACCGAGGCTTTGCGGGTGGCGACGACGTTCGCCATGTATCCGCTCTCCGTATAGACTTCGTTCAGCGGCGGCAGATGGTCGCCGAACAGCACGATGATCGTTTCGCGGCGGCGCTTCTTGGCCCAGTCCATCAGGGCCTTCAGGCTCTGGTCCGCTTCCTTGACGCCCTGGGTATAGGTTGCGAGCGCGCTGGTATTGCCGTCAGACAGGGTCGGGGCATCGACTTCGATGGTGTTCTTCACATAGCGGTTGCGCTCGTAGGGGCCGTGGCCCTGCAGCGTGACGGCGAAGAAGAAGAAGGGCTGATCGGTGTCGTCGGCTTGCTTGATGATGTAGCGCGTCAGGGCGTCGTCGGAGGCAAAGATGCCGCGCTTGTCCATCACGG
>JARXAK010000032.1 GCA_029865885.1 Rhizobium sp.
GACCTGAAGATCCTGCTCGAATCCGACGAGATGGGCGTGTGCCTGGTAGAGGAGAAGCGCGCCAACCGGCTCTACATGTTCAACCATGTCGAATATGACTCGACCTCGCTGGGCGACGAGTATTTCCGCGACAAGTCGTCAGGCATCCCGATCAAGCTGCCGCACAACTACTTCCCGCACAATGACGACACGCTGACGCCGCTCAACCGCTGGCGCGGCCATGCGCATCTGCTGTTCGGCAACTGGATCAACGAGATCTACCAGATGACACCCTACGATCTGAACGAGATCGGCAAGGACCTTCAGCGCTGACACCCGCATTGGGTTTTGGACGGATTTTGGCAGGACAGGCGGCCTCCTCTATGACAGGATGCCGCCGCCGATGAACCGAGCCAATTCCGTCCGATGTTTCTGCCGTTTTTTCTGCGCTTGAAAGAAGAGAAGGTTCCCGTGACCCTGCGGGAATATCTCGCCTTGCTCGAAGGCCTTCAGGCAGGATTGGTCGATTTCGACCCGGAGGGCTTCTATTATCTCGCCCGCACCACGCTGGTGAAGGACGAGCGCTTCATCGATCGCTTCGACCGGGTGTTTTCCGAGATTTTTGGCGGCATCCTGAGCGAGGGGGCCACAGACGGCGTCGATCGCCAAGTGATCCCTGAAGACTGGCTGCGCAGGCTGGCGGAAAAGCATCTCTCGGACGAGGAGAAGGCGCTGATCGAGAGCCTGGGCGGCTTCGAAAAGCTGATGGAAACGCTTAAAACACGGCTGGCCGAACAGAAGGAACGCCACCAGGGCGGCAACAAGTGGATCGGCACGGCCGGAACCTCGCCCTTCGGCGCCTATGGCTACAATCCAGAAGGCGTGCGCATCGGCCAGGAGGAAAGCCGACACCGTCGCGCGGTGAAGGTCTGGGACAGCAGAGAATTCCGCAATCTCGATGACCGCGTCGAACTCGGGACGCGCAACATCAAGGTGGCGCTTCGACGGCTGCGCCGCTTCGTGCGCGAAGGTGCGGCAGAGGAGCTTGATCTCGCAGGCACGATCCGCTCCACCGCCGAGCACGGCTATCTCGACGTGAAGACCCAAGCTGAGCGGCGCAATGCCGTAAAGCTCCTGATGTTCTTCGATATCGGCGGCTCAATGGACGACCATGTGCGCGAGATCGAGGAGCTGTTTTCGGCGGCACGCTCCGAATTTCGGCACATGGAGTATTTCTACTTCCACAATTGCCCCTATGAGCGCGTCTGGAAAGACAACCAGCGCCGCCATGCCGATACCATTCCGACATCAGATGTGATCAGGACATTCGGCCCGGACTACCGGCTGATCTTTGTCGGCGATGCGGCGATGAGCCCCTATGAGATCACCCATCCCGGCGGTTCGGTGGAACACTGGAACACCGAGAGCGGGGCGGCCTGGCTCACACGCTTGACCGACCATTTCCGGCGGCATCTCTGGATCAATCCCCTGCCGCAGGCGAACTGGGACTATACGATGTCCGTCGGACTGATTCGGCGGCTGATCGGGGAGCGGATGTATCCGCTGACGCTGGGCGGCCTGGAAGCCGCGGCACGCGAGCTTTCGCGGTGAGACGCGAGACAAAATGACAAGAGGCGAGGAAGCGACAAGATGACGAAGACGGTATTCGGCGTGATGCCAACGGGCGAGGCGGTCGAGAAGGTGGTCCTGAAGGGCGGCGGCCTGACGGCTTCGATCATCACCCTGGGCGCGGTTTTGCAGGACCTGCGGCTCCAAGGGCATGATGCGCCGCTGGTGCTCGGCTTTGAAGACCTCGAAGGCTATCTCGACCATTCCCCCTATTTCGGCGCGACGCCCGGTCGCTGCGCCAACCGCATCGGCGGCGGCAGCTTCAAGCTTGACGGCGTCGATTACCAGCTGGAGCTCAACGAGAAGGGGATCACCCATCTGCATGGCGGCTCGGATGGCATGGGCCGGCGGAACTGGACGATCCTGGAGCATTCACCCGATCACGTCGTGATGGAGATCGAGGACCCGGAGGGCCGGGCCGGCTATCCCGGCACCACGCGCACACGTGCGAGTTTCGCGCTCAAATCAGGCGGCGTCTTCTCGGCGGTTTATGAAACGGTGACCGACAAGCCGACCATCGCCAATGTCTGCCACCACGCCTATTTCAATCTCGACGGTCGCCCTGATATTCTCGGCCACGATCTGATGATTGCAGCCGACCATTATACGCCGGTCGACGAGCGACTGATCCCGACCGGGGAAATCCGCCCGGTTGAAAACACCGCCTTTGATTTTCGCGAAATGCGGCCGATCCGCCTTAACGTCGAGGGCACACAGCTCGGCTACGACCACAATTTCTGCTTCTCGGGCAGCCGCCTTGCCAAACGCAGCGTTTCGCTTGCGCGCAGCGTCAATTCCGGCGTGACAATGGAAATCCTGACGACCGAGCCGGGCGTGCAGTTCTATGCCGGCGGGAAGGTGGCACCGGCCGTTCCGGGCCTCGAAGGCCGCCGCTACGGCGCCTTTGCCGGCTTCTGCATGGAAACCCAGGTCTGGCCTGACGCGATCAACCATCCGAACTTCCCGAACGCCGTGCTGCGGCCGGGCGAAGTGCTGCGCCAGGAAACGGATTACGTGTTTTCGAAAGCATGAGACATGAGAGCGCCGGCTGCGGGGTGACCTGCGGCCGGCCAGAAAAACGACGATAGCCGGGCTGCACTGATGCGGCGCCGGTTTCAAATCTGTCTCTTGTGGAGAAAGAATGGAGCGGGTGAAGCGATTCGAACGCTCGACCCCAACCTTGGCAAGGTTGTGCTCTACCCCTGAGCTACACCCGCTCATAACCGCGATCCTGGGGTAGTGTCTGGATCGTGGGCCGTCCGTCTTGCGGCGACGGGGGCTATATGGCCCAACCGATTTTCAAATGCAACAGGGAAATGACGTATCCGTGCGAAAAAAATTCGTGAACACCCCAAGAGGCTGACAAAGCTCAGCTTTTGCGGGTTTTTTGGCGACACGAAAGATTGCAGGATGTCGGTCTTGGGCCTATGCCTCTGAGGGAATCCGGTTAGATGACGGGCTCAAGACCCGGACTTTTCAAGCGAGGCCCCATGACGACGCCGAAAACTGCAGACGATCTTCTCCGCTTCCTGGACGAACTGGGGATCGCCCACAAGACGAAGACCCATCCACCCGTCTTCACCGTCGCCGAATCGGTGTCGCTGCGCGACGAGATCCCCGGCGGGCACACCAAGAACCTCTTCGTGAAGGACAAGAAGGACAACTTCTTTCTGCTCACCGTCGAGGAGAATGCCTCGGTTGACCTCAAGACGGTGCACACGATCATCGGAGCGGCGAGCAAGGTTTCCTTCGGCAAGCCTGAGAAGCTGATGGAGTATCTGGGCGTCGTGCCGGGCTCGGTGACGGCCTTCGGCGCGATCAACGATACGGACAAGAACGTGACCTTCGTGCTCGACAAGGATCTGATGGAGCATGAGATCATCAACGGCCATCCACTCTCCAATGACGCAACCACATCGATCGGCCGCGACGATCTGATCCGCTTCATGGAAGCAACCGGGCATACGCCGCTTGTCTTGAAAGTCACGGCCTGACATACGATCTTAACGGCAAGGACGGCAGCCCCAGCAAGGGCTGCGAAACAGGCGGGAGATGCACACGATGAGCGATTACGGCAATCCTTACGGCGGCTATGGCAACCAGACCATGACGGCCAAGGCTCAGTTCGGCGGCGCTCCTGAGGGCACGCCCCCGGCCGGCGAGTTGATCAAGGATACGACGACGGCGAATTTCGCCCGTGATGTCATGGATGAATCGCGCAATCAGCCTGTGCTCGTCGATTTCTGGGCACCCTGGTGTGGCCCCTGCAAGCAGCTGACCCCCGTCATCGAAAAGGCCGTCCAGGAAGCCGGTGGCCGGGTCAAGCTCGTCAAGATGAACATCGACGACCACCCCTCGGTGGCCGGCCAGCTTGGCATCCAATCGATCCCGGCAGTCGTCGCCTTCGTCAACGGTCGCCCGGCCGATGGCTTCATGGGCGCGCTCCCCGAGAGCCAGGTGAAGGCCTTTATCGACAAGGTGGCAGGGCCAGCCGGTGCCGATCAGGCCGCCGAAATCGCCGCAGTGCTTGAGGAGGCTTCCGGCCTGCTCGCCGCAGGTGACATTGATGGCGCGGCCCAGCTGTTTGCGGCCATCCTGCAGGCCGATCCAGACAACACCCAGGCGATTGCCGGCCTTGCCGAATGCATGATCGGCGCGAACCAGCACCAGCGGGCCCGCGAACTCGTGAGCCAGCTGCCGGAGGAGCTTGCAAAGGCAGCCGAGATCCAGGCGCTGCTGAAGCGACTGGATCAGATCGACGAAGCCCGCAAGCTCGGTGATCCCGTGGAACTGGAGCACACGCTGTCGCTTGACCCGGACAACCACGAAGCGCGCCTGAAGCTCGCCAAGATCCGCAATGTCGAAGGCCGCCGCGAGGAGGCCGCCGAGCACTTGTTGTTGATCATGAAGCGTGATCGCACGTTTGAAGACGACGGCGCTCGCAAACAGCTCCTGCAATTCTTCGAGGTCTGGGGTCCGAAGGATCCGGCAACGGTGATGGCGCGGCGCAGGCTTTCGTCGATCCTCTTTTCGTGAGCTGCCGCCGGCCTTGAGTTTTGGCCGCCGCGACCCAGATAGAAGCAGGAACGAACGCCGGACTTTTCCGGACAGGATGTGCTTCAATGCAAGTGGGAAATTCCCGATATCTGACGGCTGCGGACCTACCCGAGACGGTCCCGGTCTTCCCCATCTCCGGTGTGCTGCTGCTGCCGGGCGGACAGCTGCCGCTTAACATCTTCGAACCGCGCTATCTTGCGATGTTCGATGCGGCGCTCGCCGGCAACCGCCTGATCGGCATGATCCAGCCGGCATTGTCGGAGGTGCAGGCAAACATCCTGCCCGAACGCCCGCAGCTCGCGCCTGTCGGCTGCATCGGTCGAATCACCTCGTTCACCGAAACCGGCGACGGCCGCTACGTCGTATCCCTCGCAGGGGTTTGCCGCTTCCGACTGATGGATGAGGCCGCGACGAGCAAGCCTTTCCGCAGCTTTCACATCGCCCCTTTCATCGCAGACCTGACGTCTTCGGAGGACGAAGCACAGGTCAATCGTGCCGGGCTCCTGGCTGCCTTCAAGGCCTATCTGGAGGCCAACAAGCTGGAAGCGGACTGGGAAAGCGTCGAGCGCGCCTCGAACCTGACATTGGTAAACTCCCTGTCGATGATGTCGCCCTTCGGCCCGCCCGAAAAGCAGGCCCTGCTTGAGGCCCCCGACCTGAAGACCCGCGCCGAGACCCTGATCGCGATCACCGAAATCGTGCTGGCACGCACATTCGGCGATGCCGATACGATGTTGCAGTGAACGCATGGCCGACAATCCGACCAGCCTCATTGATCCGAAGATGCTTGAGCTTCTAGTGTGCCCTTTGACGCAGGGCACACTGAAATGGGATCGCGAGAAAAGCGAGCTGGTCTCGGAAAAGGCGCGTCTCGCCTATCCGATACGGGACGGGATCCCGATCATGCTGGTGTCCGAGGCACGCAAGCTCGAAATGCCCGCCTGACGCTGCGGGTGCAGCCAGGCCGAGACCTTCATCACCGTTCAGATGCTCTGGCCACCGAGCAGACGAGGCCTGTCACGGCCTGAAGCGCCTGCCGCCTCCCGGATGAAATAGTTTTTGAGCCCGGGAATGCGATCGACGACACCGAGGCCAAGATCGCGCAGCACCCGGACCGGCGTCACGTCGTTGGAGAACAGACGGTTGAGCACGTCGGTCGTCACCCCCATCCGGAACGTGTCGAAGCGCCGCCAGATCTGGTAGCGCTCGAGAACGTTGACCGAACCGATATCGAGACCGAGCCGATCTGCATCGACCACCGTTTCGGCAAGCGCTGCGACGTCCTTGAAACCGAGATTGAGCCCCTGGCCAGAAATCGGATGAATGCCGTGGGCGGCATCGCCGGCGAGCGCCAGACGCGGGGCAATGAAGGCGCGGGCAAGCGTCAGGCCGAGCGGAAAGGCCCGTCGATCCGCAGTCGCCCGGATGGTCCCGAGCTTGTGGCCGAAGCGCCGCTCGAGCTCCGCCTCGAAGAGGAGATCATCGGAAGCGACGAGCCTATCGGCATCTTCGGTACGTTCGGTCCAGACCAGCGACGAGCGGTTGCCCTTCAGCGGCAGAATCGCGAAGGGGCCCGCGGGGAGGAAATGCTCCTCGGCAACGCCGTCATGCGGTCTTTCATGTTCGACCGTCGTGACGATACCAGACTGGCCATATTGCCAGGTAACCGTCTTGATGCCCGCCAGATCCCGAAGCTTCGACTTCACGCCGTCACAGGCGATGACCAGCCGGGACGAAACGACGCTGCCATCCGAGAGGGTAAGTTCCGCGCTCGGACCGGTATCGCGGAAACCCGTCGCCCGAAGGCCATGACGGATGGCGATCCCACGCTCGGCGCAGGCATCCCTCAGAGCCGCGACCATGCTGACATTCGGGATCATATGCGCGAACGGGCGCCCATCCTCGACGGCACCGTCGAAGGTGAGGAAGACGGGGCGCACCGGGTCCGAGGTTTTCGAATCGGTGACGATCATCCGGTTGATCGGTTGCGCATCCGGTTCGATCCGGTCCCAGGTTCCAAAGACGTCGAGCATCTTCGTCGCAGCCGCGATGATCGCCGACGCCCGCAGGTCCTTTTTCCATGCCTCTTCGGGCGCTGCTTCGATCACCTCGATGGCGAGATGCGGTGCAGCCTGCTTGATCGCGACTGCGGCGGAAAGACCGACATAGCCACCGCCGACGACGAGCACATCCAGCATGGCGAAATCCTTTGTTCTTGTAGACCTGATGTCACCTATATAGATCAGCCTTGAACGGGTGCCTATAAGCGGAGCAATGCATTATGTCGCAGCCATCAGGACAGACCAGACCGATGCAGGACCTGATCGAACGTCTCGATCTGGAAAAGCTGGAGGAAAACCTGTTTCGCGGCAGCAGTCCGCAAAACGGCTGGCAGCGCGTCTTCGGCGGGCTCGTCATCGCGCAGGCGCTGATGGCGGCGCAACGCTGCGTCGACCCTGATCGTATCGTCCATTCCCTGCATGCCTATTTCATGCGCCCCGGCGATCCCTCGATCCCGATCGTCTACCAGGTCGAGCGCATCCGGGATGGCTCATCCTTCACCACCCGGCGCGTGGTGGCCATTCAGCACGGCAAGGCGATCTTCTCGATGTCTGCGTCCTTTCAGGTGGAAGAGCCCGGCTTCGATCACCAGATCAAGATCCCGGATGTGCCCGCGCCCGAGACGCTGATGGGCGAGGCGGAATTCCGCGCTGCCTTTCTCGCGCAGGCACCGGACACGGTGAAGAAATACTGGGGCCGCGAACGCCCGATCGAGATCCGCCCGACGTCGCTGACCCATTATCTGTCCCGCGAAAAGCTGGAGCCGGAAGCCCATATCTGGGTCCGTGCTTCGGGTCTCGTGCCGGACGACCGACATTACCAGGCAGCCATCCTTGCCTATCTCTCGGACATGACCTTGCTCGACACATCCCTTTACGCCCATGGCACATCGATCTTCGATCCCGAGCTACAGGTGGCGAGCCTTGATCATGCCATGTGGTTCCACCGCCCCTGCCGACTGGACGACTGGCTTCTCTACACCCAGGACAGTCCGAGCGCGGCAGGTGCTCGCGGCATGACGCGGGGGAGCATTTTCACCCGTGATGGCCGGCTGATCGCCTCCGTTGCCCAGGAGGGTCTGATCCGCAAACGGGCAAATGACTAATTTTAAGTCATTTTTCATTTTCTGCACAATATTTATGCGCTCAATGCGCATTCATCTGCCTGTTTATTGGTTAAATTTTCCAGAGCCTTTACATTTCAATAACTTATAGAGAATTCTGAATCTGGCACGCCTTTTGAATGTCACTCTCCAGTCGCTGCGCGAATGTTCCTGCCGGCGGCAAGGAGAGTCGGCTCCGAGCCGAGGACAAGCAAAGGATGGGAAACCAGATGAAGATTGTGATGGCTATCATCAAGCCGTTCAAGCTGGACGAGGTACGCGAGGCCTTGACGGCTGTGGGGATCCAGGGCCTGACCGTGACTGAGGTCAAGGGCTATGGGCGCCAGAAGGGACACACCGAAATCTACCGCGGCACCGAATACGCCGTCAGCTTTCTGCCGAAACTGAAGATCGAGATCGCCGTCTCGTCCGAACTCGCCGACAAGGCCGTTGAAGCCATCGCTTCTGCCGCCAAGACCGGCCAGATCGGCGACGGCAAGATCTTCGTCTACGGGATCGATCAGGCCGTGCGCATCCGCACCGGCGAAACCAATACCGAAGCGCTGTAAGAACGGCTGTAAGGGGAGTTGTTACTGATGTCATTTGCCAAGCTTAATTCCAATCTCGTGCGCCTTGGCGCCGCGTCTGCAGCACTGCTGGCGCCGGTTGTCGCCTTCGCGCAGGAAGCGGCTCCGGCTGCAGCCGAAGCGGTAGCTGCCGCGGCGCCCGCCATGACCGTCGACAAGGGCGACACCACCTGGATGCTGGTCTCAGTCGTCCTAGTTCTGCTGATGACCATCCCGGGTCTCGGCCTGTTCTACGGTGGTCTCGTCCGCGCCAAGAACATGCTGTCGGTCCTGATGCAGGTCATGACGATTGCTGCCATGGCCATGATCCTCTGGGTCATCTACGGCTATTCGCTCGCCTTCACCAATGGCGGCAGCCTCAACTCCTTCGTTGGCGGCTTCTCGAAGATGTTCCTGTCCGGCGTCGACGTCTCGACCATGGCGGAAAGCTTCACCAAGGGCGTTGCCATTCCGGAACTCGCCTTCGTCTGCTTCCAGATGACGTTCGCAGCGATCACCCCGGCCCTCATCGTCGGCGCCTTCGCCGAGCGCGTGAAGTTCTCGGCCGTCATCCTGTTCTCGGCTCTCTGGCTCACCTTCGTCTACTTCCCGATCGCCCACATGGTCTGGTTCTGGGGCGGCCCGAGCGCCTACGCTGATCCGACCGGCCTCATCTTCGGCTTCGGCGCGATCGACTTCGCAGGCGGCACCGTCGTTCACATCAATGCCGGCATCGCCGGTCTGATCGGCGCGATCATGGTCGGCAAGCGTACCGGCTACGGCAAGGACATGATGGCTCCGCACTCGATGACCATGACCCTCATCGGCGCTGGCCTTCTCTGGGTCGGCTGGTTCGGCTTCAACGCCGGCTCCAACCTGGAAGCCAATGGTTATGCGGCCCTCGCCATGATCAACACCTTCCTGGCAACTGCTGCCGCAATCCTGTCCTGGGCACTCGTCGAAACCTTCTCGCGTGGCAAGGCTTCGATGCTCGGCGCGGTCTCTGGTGCGATCGCCGGTCTCGTCGTCATCACCCCGGCCGCCGGTTTCGCCGGCCCGATGGGCGCAATCGTCATGGGTCTCATCGTCTCCCCGGTCTGCTACTTCTTCTGCTCGACCGTGAAGAACAAGTTCGGCTACGACGACACGGCTGACGTCTTCGGCATCCACGGCGTTGGCGGCATCATGGGCGCGCTTCTGGTCGGCGTGTTCGTCAACCCGGCCCTCGGCGGCGCTGGTATCGTCGACTACTCGACGGCCGACTTCGCAGCTGGCTATGCCGGCACGGCCACCCAGGTCTTCGCTCAGCTCAAGGGCGTTGTCGTCACCGTCCTGTGGTGCGGTATCGTGTCGATCATCCTCTTCAAGATCGTCGACATGATCGTTGGCCTGCGCGTTCCGGTCGAAGCCGAACGCGAAGGTCTGGACCTCGCCTCGCACGGCGAAGCCGCCTACCACAACTAAGATCCCTGACGGATCTCAGCCTCTCAAATGCGGCAGCGCCCGGGTCTCATCGCCCGGGCGTTTTTCGTTTACAGCATACCGGGGCGGCGCCCCTGCATCGCATGGTTAATGCACCATTAACCCTCCCTCCTGTAGGGTACCGGATGGATATCCATGTCGACATGGGTATCCGAGGACATCACCGGCAACAGGACGGACAGACATTCCATGAGCAGAGGCCATTCCGCAGCGCTTCCGGAGCATTCCACCCGCTCCGTGTTGTCAGCGTTCCTCTTCCGCCAGTTTCTGGCCCTCACTGGCTTTGCGCTCTTCCTTCTGCTGGTGCTGGCGGTCGCCGCGCTGGCCACGTGGAACGTTTCGGATCCCAGCCTCTCCTACGCGACGGACAATCCACCGACCAACATTCTGGGACTTTCAGGCGCGGTCTTCGCCGATCTGATGATGCAGTTCTTCGGCCTCGGCAGTCTGCTCGCCCTGCTGCCGGTTCTGGCATGGTCATTTGCACTGATCGGCGGGCGCAAGTTGAGCCGGATACCGGCACGCCTTGGTGCCTGGATTGCCGGCGCGCTTGTTTGCGCAGCAGCCGTCGGATGTTTCCCGCCGCCAACGACATGGCCGCTTCCGAGCGGAACGGGCGGCGTGCTCGGCGATCTGATCCTGCGCTTTCCTGCTCTCTTCATCGGCGCCTATCCAACCTCCACCTTCGCGATGATCCTGGGTGCAGTGCTCGCCTTGCCGGCGGCCTGGCTGATGCTTTTTGCTGCAGGCGCCATCGGCAAGCCGATCGAAGAGGTGGATGACGAGGAACCTGTTGCCCCCATGGCGCGCAACAAGGCAAAAGCGCCCGTTATCGACGATGACGAGGAAGACGACGAACGGCAGGGTCCGATCGCCTTCATCATGGGTGCGGTCACCCACAACTGGTATACGACGCGTGCCCGCGCCCGCCGTCTTTTCGGGATGACATCGAACGATCGGCGCGACCGCAAGTTCGATCAACCCTATGATTTCAACGATGACGAGTTCGGGACACTGAACGAGCCGGTCAGGGCCAAGGCACCGCCACTCAACGCCAGGGTTGAACCCTCACTGGAGGGGGTCCCGGTGCGGCCTGCTGGTCGCTCCATCGTGTCTCCTCCACCAATGTCCGCCGGGAACTTCGATGACGAAGACGACGATTTCGACCTCGATGACCTGCCAAGGCCGGCCGGCATTCTCTCTGAGGATGGCGTTCGATCCGCATCGACAAGGGCCGCAGCCGCTTCGCCACGCGTCGTAGCACCTGCTGCCCGGCCGAAGCCCGGCCCGCGCGTCGATCGCGATGCCCAGGGCTCGCTGCTGCGGCCGGAGGGTTTTCAACTTCCATCGGTCCATCTCCTGGCGGAACCGCGCGCGATCACGCGCGACGCCACGCTCTCCGCCGAGGCGCTGGAACACAATGCCCGCCTGCTCGAAGGCGTTCTCGACGACTTCGGCGTCAAGGGCGAGATCATCCACGTCCGGCCTGGTCCGGTCGTGACGCTCTACGAACTGGAGCCGGCACCGGGCATCAAGTCCTCGCGCGTCATCGGCCTTGCCGACGATATTGCCCGCTCGATGAGCGCCATTGCGGCCCGCGTCGCCGTCGTTCCCGGCCGCAATGCGATCGGCATCGAATTGCCGAACCAGACCCGCGAAACCGTCTATCTGCGTGAGCTGATCGGCAGCCGTGACTTCGACGGCAACAAGGCCAAGCTTGCCATGGCACTCGGCAAGACGATCGGTGGCGAACCCGTCATCGCCGACCTCGCCAAGATGCCGCATCTGCTCGTGGCCGGCACGACCGGCTCGGGTAAGTCGGTCGCGATCAACACTATGATCCTGTCGCTGCTCTACAAGATGACGCCGGAGCAATGCCGGCTGATCATGATCGACCCGAAGATGCTCGAACTCTCCGTCTATGATGGCATTCCGCATCTGCTGTCGCCTGTCGTCACCGATCCGAAGAAGGCCGTCGTGGCGCTCAAATGGACCGTCCGCGAGATGGAAGAGCGCTACAAAAAGATGTCGAAGATCGGCGTGCGCAATATCGACGGCTTCAACGCGCGTGTCGCACAGGCCCAGGAGAAGGGCGAGGTTCTGACCCGCACCGTCCAGACGGGCTTTGATCGTCAGACGGGCGAGGCCGTCTACGAGACGGAAGAGTTCGACCTGCAACCCATTCCCTATATCGTCGTGATCATCGACGAAATGGCCGACCTGATGATGGTCGCCGGCAAGGACATCGAAGGCGCAGTCCAGCGCCTCGCCCAGATGGCCCGCGCCGCCGGCATCCATGTCATCATGGCGACCCAGCGTCCGTCGGTCGACGTCATCACCGGTACGATCAAGGCCAACTTCCCGACGCGTATCTCCTTCCAGGTGACGTCGAAGATCGACAGCCGGACGATCCTGGGCGAACAGGGCGCCGAGCAGTTGCTCGGTATGGGTGACATGCTCTACATGGCGGGTGGTGGGCGCATCCAGCGCGTCCACGGTCCCTTTGTGTCCGACCATGAGGTCGAGGAAATCGTGGCCTATCTGAAAACCCAGGGCTCGCCGCAATATCTCGAAGCCATCACCATCGACGACGATGAAGATGGCGAGGATGGCGGCGGCCCTGTTGGAACCGGCAATCTCGGCGAATCGGATGACCCCTACGATCAGGCCGTGGCGATCGTCTTGCGCGACGGCAAGGCATCCACCTCCTACGTCCAGCGTCGTCTCGGGATCGGCTATAACCGTGCCGCTTCCCTGATCGAGCGGATGGAGAAGGAGGGCATCATTGGCCCTGCGAACCATGCCGGAAAACGCGAAATCCTGGTGCCGACGGAAGAGTAAACGTCCGTCGGTTCCACAATGGGCCAACGGGCCTCGGGGCGAGTTGCCGCAGCGGCAAGGCGATGACGGCCATGAAGCCGCCGCCTTTTTCGGCGAGACCGAAAGCATATGAAGGAGTACAGCATGACAGAAAGCAAACAACGCGCCACCCGCCTCCCGATGATGGCCAGCCGTCGCCAGTTGGTGTTGGGAACGGCGGCCATGATGGCCTGCGCAGCGCTGCCGTTTCCTGTCTTTGCAGCACAGGAAGCGGCCCAGCAGATCGCCGACCACTTCTCGAGCGTGAAAACGATGATGGGCGAATTCGTCCAGTTCGGCCCGCGCGGCGAACAGACCGGTGGCAAGTTCTTCATTGAGCGCCCGGGCAAGCTGCGCTTCAACTATGAGAAACCCTCACCGATGCGCGTGATCTCCGACGGGAAAAACGTCGTGATCGGCAATACCAAGCTAAAGACCTGGGATCTCTATCCGCTAAACAAAACACCGCTCAGCCTGCTCCTGGCCGACCGGATCGACCTGGGCAACCAGTTGGTGCGCGACGTGAAGCAGGAAGCCGATCTGACCACGATCGTGCTGGGTGACCGCACGATCTTTGGCGATTCGACGATCACCCTGATGTTCGATCCGAAGTCGTTCGAGCTGCGTCAGTGGACGATCACCGACATGCAGAAGAAAGATACGTCCGTGATGATTTTCAACGTCCAGAACGGCGTGCAGTTGGATCCGAGCGTCTTTGAAATTCCCTACGCCGAAGTGCACGGACAGAAGCGCGGCGGCTGAGGCAAACCTTTCGAGTTGTGGAGAAGGCGGCAGACCCGGGAGGTCCTGCCGCCTTTTTCTGTTCATGCGCGCCGTAATCCCCTAAACACGCGGAGGAACCTGGAAAGCGGATGCCATGACACTCTCGATCTCCACCTGGAACATCAATTCGGTACGGCTGCGTCTGCCGATCGTCGAGGACTTTCTGAAGCGCGTGAACCCCGACATCCTGTGCCTGCAGGAGATCAAGTGCCAGAACGACCAGTTCCCGGCAGCGGAGATTGCAAACCTCGGCTATTCCAACATCGTGATCCACGGCCAGAAGGGCTATCACGGGGTGGCGATCTGCTCGAAATTGCCGCTCACGGAGGATCACCGCCAGGACTACTGTGGCGTCGGCGACAGCCGGCATATCTCGGCCGTCGTTGACTGGGCAGGCCGGCGGATCCGTATTCATAACTTCTATGTTCCCGCCGGTGGCGACGAGCCAAACCGGGAAGTGAACCCGAAATTCGGTCACAAGCTGGATTTCGTCGAGGAGATGAAGGCGCTTTCTGCCGAAGCCGAGCCGAACACGGCCTCGGTCCTCGTCGGCGACCTCAACATCGCACCGCTGGAGCATGATGTCTGGTCGCACAAGCAGATGCTGAAGATCGTCAGCCACACGCCGGTTGAAACCGAGGGCCTGCTCGAGATCATGCGGCAGGGCAAATGGGTCGACCTGATGCGCCAGCATGTGCCTGCCTCGGAAAAGCTCTACACCTGGTGGAGCTACCGCGCCAAGGATTGGGCGGCAGCGGATCGCGGGCGCCGCCTGGACCACATCTGGTCGTCGGCGGACCTTGCGCCGCTTCTGTCGCGCGTCGATATTCTGAAGGAAGCCAGAGGCTGGAATCAGCCTTCGGACCATGTCCCGGTCACCGCCTATTTCAAGGCTCCATAGCCTGCGATGGATAGCCGGCTGTCTTAAGAGAATTTCGGCGCCAGCGCTTCGGCGCCGTCGATCAGGGCCGCCAGCGACTGCTTGATGCGGCCCTCGACCTGGCGCGCCATCTGGGGATATTCCTCGAGCAGGCGGTGGAACAGGGCGCGCGTGATCCTGATGACCTCGACATCCTCGACGGCGACGGCCGTATACTTGCGCTCGACCATGGTGATCAATGCGAGCTCGGACAGCATGACACCGGGCCCGATGCGGGTTTCCAGATGTGGCTTGCCGTCCCGGCCAATGATGTAAAGCTCAATTTCGCCACGTGAGAGCACATAGGCACATTCAGCGGGCGCCTTCTCGCGAAACAGGGCCTGACCGGCGGCGACCTGGCGATGTTCGGCGCCGAAGGCGATCAACCGGAGTTGGTCCTTGTCGAGAGCCGAAAAGAGCGGCAGGGCCGACAGAAGCTCGATATCGTCGCTGAGTGACATGGCGTTTTCCTGCTCCGGGCGAACCGCTCTGGCCCGACCGTGGTCAGTGCATAACGCAAAACGGGGATGAAGACGACCCTTGGGCTGTCCTCATCCCCGCTGCAATCCAATCAGACGCTCAGGGAACGATCTTGTAGCCGCCGTTTTCCGTCACGAGGATCTCCGCATTGGAGGGATCACGTTCGATCTTCTGGCGCAGACGATAGACATGGGTTTCCAGCGTGTGTGTCGTGACGCCGGAATTGTAGCCCCATACTTCCTCCAGGAGGACATCGCGGGTTACCACCTTCTGGCCTGCCCGATAGAGATACCGGATGATCGCAGATTCCTTCTCCGTCAACCGGATCTTCTTACCGTCCTCGGTGGTCAGCAGCTTCTGGCTCGGCTTGAAGAGATAGGGACCGACCCCGAAGGTCGCGTCTTCGCTCTGCTCGAACTGGCGCAACTGGGCCCGGATCCGGGCGAGGAGAACGGCAAAGCGAAACGGCTTGGTCACATAATCGTTGGCGCCAGCTTCCAGACCAAGGATCGTATCCGAATCCGTGTCGTGCCCCGTCAACATGATGACCGGCGACTTGAAGCCGCCCTTGCGCAAGAGCTTGACCGCCTCGCGTCCATCCATGTCGGGCAGACCGACATCCATGATCATCAGATCGACCTGGGCCGATTTGGCCGTCTGCATGGCGCGGGTCGCATTGCTTTCCTGCAGGAGCGAAAACTCTTCGTAAAGCGAGAGCTGCTCGACCAGGATCTGCCTCAGATCATCGTCGTCATCTACGAGCAGAATGGTCCGCGTCGTCATCCGTCATCCTTCCAGAATGGTCCCATGCTCGGGTCTTGCTGCCCAAGTAAGCCGCATGTAAGCCTTACTCGCAGCCGTTTAAGGGCTATGAATACAACAATATTCACGAACAAGGCAAAAAGTCGTGACCAAAGGGCTGAAGGTGGCAGGAGGAACCCGACGAACAGTCAATCGATTGACGGTTCGACCTGCCCCGCGCGACCAGAGGCAGGCCATTCTGCAGGTTGGCCCGCTGACTTTCCGAGCCGCCCTTGGACGCAGCGGACGAACAAGCCGCAAACGGGAAGGCGATGGCGCAACACCGATCGCCGTCATGCCCCTGCTTTTTGCCTATCGACGTGGCGACCGGGGACCATTGCCCTGGACGACCCTTCCCATGCGCCGATCGACGATGGAGATGCTCTGGTGCGATGCCGTCGGCGACGCCAATTACAACCGCCCGGTTCGCGCGCCTTTCAAACCGAGCCATGAAAAGCTCCAACGTGACGACGAACTCTACGATGTCTGCATCGTTCTCGACTGGAACCTGAAGAGCCGCAAGCGCCGATGCGGCTCTGCCATCTTCTTGCACATCGCAAGGCCGGGTTACACACCGACCGAGGGTTGCGTCGCAATCAGCCAGCGCGACATGCGGCGCCTGCTGCCGCATCTCGGACCCCGGACAGTGATTCAGGTTCTCTGATAGAGCCTTCAGGGATTCTGGCCGGGCAGCCCCTTTCATAGCGATAAGTACGACCTAGATATCTGGAGATGGCGGCTTGGATTGCAGCTTTGTTTCACCCGCAGATATCGCGCCTGGCGCAACCAAATTTCGGATCCGGAGTATCTTTCCATGACAGATCAGACCTATGTTTCCCTCAATGACGGCGCGCGTATCCCCCAGGTGGGCCTCGGCGTCTGGCAGACCCCCAATGATGAGGCGGCTCCTGCCGTGAAGGCTGCGCTCGACGCAGGCTATCGCCACGTCGACACGGCGGCAGTCTATGAAAACGAGGAAGGTGTCGGTGAAGGCCTTCGCCGATCCGGTCTGCCGCGCGCGGACATTTTTCTGACGACGAAGCTCTGGAACACCGAACAGGGCTACGATCAGACCCTGCGAGCCTTCGAGGCCAGCCTGAAACGCTTGGGAACAGACTATGTCGATCTCTACCTGATCCACTGGCCGTCGCCGCATCGCGGTCTGTTTGTCGACACGTGGAAGGCCTTCGTGAAGCTGAGGCAAGAAGGCCGCGTCAAATCAATCGGCGTTTCGAACTTCTATCCCGAGCATATCGAGAGGATCGTGGCCGAGACGGGCGTGGTGCCGGTCATAAACCAGATCGAACTGCATCCGGACTTCCAGCAACGGGAGCACAGGGCCCTCCATGAGAAGCACAAGATCGTCACGCAGTCCTGGAGCCCGCTGGGCCAGGGCAAGCTGCTCGGTCACTCGACCATCACGGAGATCGCGGCGAGGATCGGGCGGACACCAGCACAGGTGATCATTCGCTGGCACATCGAGAATGGTCTGGTGGTGATCCCGAAGTCGGTCACCCCTTCGCGCATCATCGAGAACTTCAAGGTTTTCGACTTCACGCTGTCGGCAGAGGACTTGGCCAGACTGAATGCTCTGGACGACGCCGGCGCGCGGATCGGCCCGGATCCGAAGACGGCAACCTTCTGATTCACGTGTGACACCGCAAGATGTGAGAGGCCGCATCCATTCCCGGATGCGGCCCTTTTCACGTTTACTGCTTGACGGCGGCGTCCCAGTGCTCGTCGGCCTTGCCGTCCAAGATCCGCCAGGTGTCGTACCACGTCGTGGTGTAGGTCTTGGTCGGGTCCTTGGGGTCCTTCTCCTCCCGCACGATCGCCACTGTCACGAGATCACCCTCGGCTGTCACGAAGGCCACAGGAGTCGAAAGTTTCTCGGGGATCGGCTTCTTCTCGACCTTGAGCACTTCGGTGAAGAACGTGACGACGGTATCACGGCCCGAAGGGACGTTCGGATTGTGCTGGATGTAGCGCTCGGTCAGGAACTGATCGGCCTTGTCCCAATGCCCTGCTTCCAACAGGTCGCGCATGATGTGGTACACCACCTGCTTGTTGGCATGCAGCTTCGGATCTGGGCTGGTGAACAAGGCTTCCTTGTCCGCAGCAGCGACGACCGCCTCCTGAGCCGAGACCGAAACGGGCAACGCCAAGGGCGCGAACAAACTGAGCGTTATGGCAAGAAGTGCAGATCGCTTGAACATGGATTTCTCCTTTGGAAGACGAAGGAAGTTCGTCAATGGATATCGATTGCTAAACTAGGCCGATAGCAGGCAGTTTTTCCATCCGAAGTCTGAAAATTAGAACCAACCACCGGAGCTGTTCAGCCGGAAGAAGGTGAGGCTGATGTTCATTCCGATGCTGGCGGTCCTTGCCAGCATAGAACAAGATGTGACACTCTGCGCTGCCACAATTCGGGAGATTTCCATGTTACTTCGCCGCGCTGCACTTGCCGGTTTGTCCGCCCTTGCTCTCTTGCCCTTCGCAGCCCAGGCCAACGAGCTGCCGGATCTCGGTGGCAAGACCGTGGTCGTCGTCACGGAGAACGCCTATCCGCCGCTGCAATTCGTGGACCCGAAGTCCGGCGAGCAGATCGGCTGGGAATATGATGCAATGAACGAGATCGCCAAGCGGCTGAATTTCAAGGCCGAATACCAGAACACCTCCTGGGACGCGATGATCCAGGCCGTTTCCGATGGCCAGTTCCAGATCGGCATGACCGGCATCACCATCAAGGAAGACCGCAAGGAAAAGGTCGATTTTTCCGAGCCCTATATGCGCTCCGAACAGTTCATGCTGGTCCGTGGGGACGAAACTCGTTTCACCGACGGAAAGACCTTCGCGGAATTCAAGGACGGTCTGGTCGGTGCGCAGCCGGGCACGACCCCCTTCTATACAGCCGTCTACGAGATCCTCGATGGCAACGAGCAGAACCCGCGCATCAAGCTGTTCGAAACCTTCGGCGCGACCGTTCAGGCGCTGAAAACCGGTGACGTCGACGTCGTGCTGACGGACGGCACCTCCGGCAAGGGTTATGTCGACGCCTCGAATGGCGGGCTGAAGCTCATCGGCGACCCGCTGGGTTCGGAAGACTTCGGCTTCATCTTCACCAAGGGCTCCGATCTCGTCGCCCCTGTTAACGCAGCTATCGCCTCCATGAAGGCTGACGGAACGATCGACGCCCTGAACAAAAAGTGGTTCCTCGACTACAAGATGGGCGAATGAACCAGCTCCGTCCCTGCGACCTGAAGGCGGGTGACTGATGGCATTCCAAACGCTCCCTCAGGGTGATCAGAAGGGCGATCGGCCGTGGTGGCTGATCGCCTTCCTTGTGTTGGCCGTCGCGCTCGGCGTCGTCATCTTCGTGAGTGACATTTACGCTCAGGTCTTCAACACTGTCGTGAACGGGCTTGCTGTCACGGTATTCGTGACACTCATCGGCTTCCTGCTGGCGACCGCACTCGGCCTGCTGATTGCACTGCTCGGCATGTCGGACCATATCGCTCTGCGACAGACGGCACGCTTTTACGTGGAAGTGGTGCGCGGCATCCCAATTCTGGTGCTGCTCTTCTACATTGCGTTCGTGGGAGCACCTGCCTTTGTGGCACTCTACAATCTGGTGACCACGCCGCTGATTTCGGCCGGATTGACCGATCCCATGGTGGTCCGCGACTTCTCGCTGATGTGGCGCGCCATCATCGCGCTGATGATCGGCTATTCCGCCTTCATCGCCGAGATCTTCCGCGCCGGCATCCAGTCGATTGACAGGGGCCAGGTCGAAGCGGCCAAGGCACTGGGCTTGAGCCGCAGTCAGCGGTTCCGGCTGGTCGTCTTCCCCCAGGCGATCCGCGTGATCTTCCCGCCGCTCTCGAACGATTTCGTGGCGATGGTGAAGGACTCGTCCCTCGTCTCGGTGCTCGGGGTTGCCGACATCACCCAGATGGGCAAAGTCTACGCCTCAGGGTCCTTCCGCTTCTTCGAGACCTATTCGATCGTGGCTTATGTCTACCTCGTCCTGACGATCGGCCTTTCGATCCTGCTTCGCGGCTTCGAGAAGCGCATGAGGGAACGAAGGAGATGAAGCTGCCATCCCTCGACCGCACGGTAACGACCTTCAATCGGGTTCGTTACTATGCGTCGGGGATCGTCCGCCACGCCCTCCCGCGCAACTGGTTCCTGAACCGGAGTGAGGCAATCCTGCGCGATCTGGAAGCCTCGCCCGAACTCGCCGAGCTGGTACGAAGAGCAAACTATTACAGCCGGCAGCTTCAGGGCATGCCGCAACCATCGGTCCGGCTGGACGCAGTCAATCGAGGGCAAAGCCGATACTATCTGGATCTCGACGAGTATCTGCGTTACTTCCCCCCTCATCTCAGCATCAACTACCTCTTCGGTGACGTGACCTGGGTCCCCAACACCCCGAGTTTCGTCAAAAGCCGTCCCGTTGATGTGCCGAATGGCAACTCCGTGCTTCTCAATCTCGACAAGCTTCGGCATTTCAAGCTGTGCACCGACCCCACTCCCTGGGCGGACAAGAAGCCGATGGCAGTCTGGCGCGGGGCGCTGAACAACCCCCTGCGCCTGGAATTGCTGCAGCGTCACCAGCACAGCAAATTCGCTGATGTCGGGCATACAGGGGAAGTCCGGGAGGGCCTCAGACCGAAGGGGTTCTTGGACCCGAAGGAGCAGATGGGCTACCGCTACATCCTGTCGATCGAGGGCTTCGACGTCGCAACCAACCTCAAATGGATCATGAGCTCCGGCAGTGTCTGCCTCATGCCGAGGGGGCGATACGAGACCTGGTTCATGGAAGCAGCCCTGGTCCCGGACAAACACTTTGTTGAAGTGCGTCCCGACTTCAGCGATCTCGAGGACAAGATCGCGAAACTCGAGGACGATCCGCAATGGGCGCGGGACGTCGTTGCCAACGCCAACGCCTATGTTGCCTCCTTCTGCGACCGGAAGACGGAGCGCAAGATTTCCCTGCTGGTGCTGCAGAAATACTTCGAAGCGACGGGGCAGCTGCCACCTTCCGCCTTCAGCCACCTCTTTTTCGGATAGCCAGGCGCACGGCGCCCATCGGTTCTAGAGCATGTCCGGCGAAAACCAGATCGCTGCACATGCTCTATCTCCTTGTTTTCACGCAGTCCGGACGCAAAACCGCTGACGCACTTTTGCTGGACGTGCTCTAGTAGATGTCCGGCACGTACATATCCGCCGGCACCGGGTGGCGGATATAATCGGCGTTGCGCACGCGGGCGGGGAGCTCGACAGTCTCCTTCGGCACATGCTCGTATGGCACCTGTTGCAGAAGATGAGCAATCATGTTGAGCCGCGCCTTTTTCTTGTCGACGGCCTGGACGACCCACCAGGGCGCCTCTGGAATATGGGTGCGCTCCAGCA
This sequence comes from Rhizobium sp., assembly GCA_029865885.1. Taxonomy (GTDB): domain Bacteria; phylum Pseudomonadota; class Alphaproteobacteria; order Rhizobiales; family Rhizobiaceae; genus Allorhizobium. The sequence continues at coordinate 21,134 of JARXAK010000032.1, forward strand.
TCTCTTCCTTGGCGCGGGTATAGGCTTCCCAATGGACGCGGCTCTCAAGATCCATCGGCGAGAGCTTCCACTGCTTCAGCGGATCGTTGATGCGCATCCGGAAGCGGAATTCCTGTTCCTCGTCGGTGATCGAGAACCAGTATTTGACGAGAATGATCCCCGAGCGCACCAGCATGCGCTCGAATTCCGGGACGGAGCGGAAGAACTCTTCGAGTTCATCCGGCGTGCAGAAACCCATGACACGCTCAACACCGGCGCGATTGTACCAGGAGCGGTCGAAGAGAACCATTTCGCCTGCCATCGGCAGATGCTGCACGTAACGCTGGAAATACCACTGGCTGCGTTCGCGCTCGGTCGGTGCGGGCAATGCCACCACCCGGCAGACGCGCGGATTGAGCCGCTGCGTGACACGCTTGATCGCACCGCCCTTGCCGGCCGAATCGCGCCCCTCGAAGAGCACGACCATCTTGAGTTTCTTGTATTGCACCCAGTCCTGCAGGCGGACCAGTTCGTGCTGCAGGCGGAAGAGCTCGCGAAAATAGACCCTGCGGTCGATTGTCGGCTCCGACATACCGTCAGCAACCAGCTGGTCCAGCCGATCCTCGTCGAGTTGCTGCTCCAGTTCCTCGTCGAAGCTGTCGAGGATTTCGGTCTTGATGCGATGGATGTCTTCGTTCATGGCGCGGGTTCCGAAAAGACGTGCGATAGTCCCGATGATCAAGCATGCTTGCACGACTGCTTCATGACAGGCGGTGTCACAGGGCGCGCGAGGCAATTGCCGACATCAGCGAAAACTGGTATGACGCCGCTCATGGGATCGAAATTCGGATGCCTCGCGAACCAGTTCATCGTGCTGCAGGACCACAAGCGTCTGCCGGCACGCTTCTTCGCGCGCGTTCAAGGGGCCCTGGCGAGCCTTCGCGGCTGACCGCCTCAGGCCGTGAAGCCGGCCTCAATGCCTCCTTTAAAAATCAAAATCCCATTTTCCTCAGTCTGGATGGAACTTAACCCATGAGCGCACCTCGCACCCTTTACGACAAGATCTGGGACGACCACGTCGTCGATCGCCAGGATGACGGCACCTGTCTCCTCTACATCGACCGTCACCTCGTTCACGAAGTGACGAGCCCCCAAGCCTTCGAAGGTCTGCGCATGACCGGCCGCAAGGTCCGCGCGCCGCAGAAGACGCTGGCCGTGGTCGACCACAACGTGCCGACCTCGCCGGACCGCCACCTCGGCATCAAGAACGAGGAGAGCCGCATCCAGGTTGAGGCGCTCGCCAACAACGCGGCCGAATTCGGCGTCGAATACTACTCGGCCTCCGACAAGCGCCAGGGCATCGTGCACATTGTCGGTCCGGAACAGGGCTTCACCCTGCCCGGCATGACCATCGTCTGTGGTGACAGCCACACCTCGACGCACGGCGCCTTCGGCGCGCTGGCGCATGGTATCGGTACGTCGGAAGTCGAGCACGTTCTCGCGACCCAGACGCTGATCCAGAAGAAGGCGAAGAACATGCTGGTGCGTGTCGACGGGAAGTTGCCCGAAGGCGTCACGGCAAAGGACATCATCCTCGCGATCATCGGCGAGATCGGCACGGCCGGCGGCACCGGTCATGTCATCGAATTCGCCGGCGAAGCCATCGAGGCGCTTTCGATGGAAGGCCGCATGACCGTCTGCAACATGACGATCGAAGGTGGCGCCCGCGCAGGTCTCATCGCGCCTGATGAAAAGACCTTCGAATACATCAAGGGCAAGCCGCGCGCTCCAAAGGGTGAAGCCCTTGAACAGGCGATCGCCTACTGGAAGACGCTGAAGTCCGACGAAGGCGCCCATTTCGACCGCGTCGTCGTGCTCGATGCGGCGAACCTGCCGCCGATCGTTTCCTGGGGCTCCTCGCCGGAAGACGTCGTCTCCGTTCAGGGCGTCGTGCCAAACCCGGACGAGATCGCGGATGAGAACAAGCGCACCTCCAAGTGGCGTGCGCTGGACTATATGGGCCTGAAGCCGGGCACCAAGATCACCGACATTGCCATCGACCGCGTCTTCATCGGCTCCTGCACCAATGGCCGTATCGAAGACCTGCGCGAAGTGGCCAAGGTCGTTGAGGGCAAGACCGTGGCCTCGACCGTCTCGGCGATGATCGTTCCGGGTTCGGGCCTCGTGAAGGAACAGGCGGAAGCCGAAGGCCTGGACAAGATCTTCAAGGCCGCCGGCTTCGACTGGCGCGAGCCGGGCTGCTCGATGTGCCTCGCGATGAACGATGACCGCCTGAAGCCGGGCGAGCGCTGCGCTTCGACCTCGAACCGCAACTTCGAGGGACGCCAGGGCTTCAAGGGCCGCACCCATCTGGTATCGCCTGCCATGGCAGCCGCAGCCGCCATTGCCGGCCACTTCGTTGATATCCGCGATTTCTCGTAAGCCGCAGGCAAACTTGACGTGACATCAGCCGCCCGCTGCTCAAGCGGGCGGTTTCTTTTTGCCTGCCCGGTTGCAAACATGACCGAAGCGACTATCGTCGCACTGTTACAAAACTGTCATATGCCGCCTTGCAGGTCTCCCATGAACATCCGTGATTTCGCACCCTCGACCCGCAGGCAGCGGTCGTGAGCACCGTTGCCGTCTGCCTCGCGCTTCTTGCTGCGATTCTGCATGCGAGCTGGAATGCCTTTCTTCGAACCGGTGCAGATCGGCTCTGGTCGATCACCGTCATGAGCCTCGCCGGCAGCGTCATCTGCCTGCCCTTCCTGTTCATACTGCCGATCCCCGGATCCGCTGCATGGCCCTATATCCTGCTGTCGGCAGGCCTGCAGGTGGGCTACAGCCTGTTTCTCGTCGCAGCCTATCGCCATGGGGAGCTTGGTCAGGTCTACCCGATCGTGCGTGGCACAGTGCCGCTGCTGGTGACCCTCGGCGGCTTTCTCTTCTTCGGCGAGGTCTTGGGCTCGTGGCAGACCCTCGGCGTCTTGCTGATTGCGACCGGCATCATGAGCCTGTCACTTGGCAAGACCCGGGCTGCGACCTCGTCGATCCTGTTTGCCCTGACGACGGGGCTGATTATCGCCTGCTATTCGACGGTCGATTCGCGTGGCGTGAAGCTGGTCGAACAACCCATCGCCTATGCGCTCTGGGTGTTGTTTCTCTTTGGCATCATGATCACGATCGCCTTCATGATCAGCCGCCGCGGCCTCGTCGTCGACCTGAAGTCACCCGTGACCTGGAAGGCAGTCGGTGGCGGCGTGGTGGCCATGCTCGCCTATGGCCTCGTGGTGGTCGCCTATGCCCATGCGCCGGCGGGATTGGTCACGGCCGTGCGCGAGACTAGCGTCGTCTTTGCGGTCTTGATCGGTGCCCTCGTCCTGGGCGAACCGCTGACGCTCCGCCGCCTGCTGGCCTGCCTGATCGTGGCTGGCGGCGCCATCAGCGTCAGTCTGTAACGCTTGAGGCTCAAGCTTGGGGCTTGAGTAGCAACGGAACAGAAAACGCACATAAGGGATGCAGGCTTTGCAGAAACATGACGGCAAGGAGTTTGGCGGCTATAGGTTTCTGCACGGGTATCTATGAGTATCGGCGGCGTATCCGGGTTGTTGGCGATCAGTTCCGTGCCGTCACATCAAACCGGAGTTTGCTACAAAGGCTAGTACCCCGAAATCGGAGGACGAATGCTACATCATGCTTCATTAGGCGTTTCCGATATCGAGCGTGCCGCTGCATTTTACGACGCGGCTCTTGGCTCACTTGGATATGTGCGGGTTTGGGAAGATCTGCGGCCGGGAGAAGCCGACCAGGCGGTCGGCTATGGGCCCGAGGGCGGCGGCGATAAGCTTGCCATCAAGTTTAGGCCAGAGGAGCAACGGCCGCCGGGCCCAGGCTTTCATCTTGCTTTCGCAGCGCCAGACAGGAATTCCGTCGCCGCTTTTCACAAAGCAGCGCTTAAGCACGGCGGTAGAGACAACGGTGGTCCGGGACTGCGAGCCCACTACGGACCAAACTATTACGCCGCCTTCGTGATCGACCCAGACGGACATCACATCGAGGCCGTGTTCAATTCGGCACCTTGACCCACGGATGAGAGCAGCGATTCAGCGAAGCGTATCTAGGTTTTCTGCTCCGTTGCTACTCAAACCCCAGCTTCAGCAGCCAAAATCACCATCCGAAGTCCAGACATGCAAAAGGCCCGGACGAACCGGGCCTTCGCAAAGTCTATAATGCAGGACGAAAGTCCGGCTGGTCGGCTTATTCAGCCGATGTTTCTGCTGCGGCAGCGGCTTCAGCGGCAGCGGCCTTTTCAGCGGCTTCGGCAGCTGCCTTTTCGGCGGCCAGTGCCTGTGCTGCTGCGACCTTCTCGGCTTCCAGACGTGCCTTTTCTTCGGCAACGGCGGCGCGCTCGGCGTCGTTCAGCTTGCGGGCGCGGGTGCCGGTGTTCTCAACGATACGAGCCGACTTGCCGCGACGATCGCGCAGGTAGTAGAGCTTGGCGCGACGGACCTTACCGCGGCGAACGATTTCGACGCCTTCGACGAGCGGCGAGTAAACCGGGAATACGCGCTCGACGCCTTCGCCGTAGGAGATCTTGCGAACCGTGAAGCTCTCGTTGATGCCAGCGCCCGAACGAGCGATGCAAACGCCTTCATAGGCCTGCACGCGGGTACGGTTGCCTTCCTTGACGGTGACGTTGACGCGCAGCGTGTCGCCCGGGGAGAATTCCGGAAGCTTGCGCTTGGCTTCGATCTTGGCGGCCTGTTCGGCTTCCAGCTGCTGAATGATGTTCATGTCTAACCTCGGTTTTCTTCTGAATCAGCCAGAGCGCTCAACGATGATCCCCAGGCTTAAAGCCGCAGGATATTGACCCTGATGGGTCGGAGCGAATTCGCAGTTCTTTGTTGTGGCAGACGGGCATACGCCCATTTCCGAGGCGGCCAATACACCAAGACGGTCCGCTTGTCACCCCTGGGGTGGTGAATTTTTGCATGCCCGATCCCGTGGGAAGCCTTGCAGCGCAGGAACTCTCCTCCTATCACGGTCCCTCTTTCTGGAGGAGAAGGTTCTGATGTCGATGGCTCTGATCGCCCTGCTCTTTGTCGCAGGCTTCCTGTCTGGCGCGGTCAATGCGATCGCCGGGGGCGGCACCTTCCTGACATTTGGTGCCCTGACGCTCGCGGGCGTTCCGCCGATCAGCGCCAATGCGACCTCGTCGATCATCCAGTTTCCCGGCTACATCACCTCAACGCTCGCCTATGGCAAGGAACTGAAGGCCATGGGGCGCGGGGCCTGGATCCTTGCAGCCGTCTCGGCTGTCGGCGCTCTGGGCGGCGCGCTCTTCCTCATCTCGCTGTCGAACCCCTCCTTCCGCGCCATGGTGCCATGGCTGCTGCTCGGCGCGACCCTGATCTTTGCGGCAGGCCCGAAACTCCGGCCGAAAACCAAGGGCGAGAGCCATCCGGCAAGTCCGCTGGGCCTGACGCTCCAGGGCGCCACCTCATTTTATGGCGGGTTCTTCGGCGCCGGCATGGGCATCATGATGTTGGCGTCGCTCGGCCTTGCGAGCGGCGGCGATTATCATCGTCTCAATGCGCTGAAGAACTTCCTGTCGATCGTGATTGCCGCTGTCGCAATCCTCGTCTTCGTCGGGGCAGGCGCGATTTCCTGGCTGCATGCCGTGATCATGATCCCGGCGGTGGCAGCTGGGGGATATGCCGGCGTGGCGGTTGCAAAGAAGGTCCCCCAGGCGATCCTGCGCTGGGTCGTCGTGGCGGCAGGGCTGGCGCTCGCCGTCTATTACTTCTTCACCGGTTGAGCCGGCAGAAGATCGGGACGCCGTTCGCGGGTGAGCGCAACCGCCTGCGCATGGCGCCATTTCTCGATGGCCGCATGATTGCCTGAGGTCAGCACCTCGGGGATCTCCCGCTCCTCAAAGACCTGCGGGCGGGTATATTGCGGGTGCTCGAGCAGACCACCCTCGAAGCTTTCATGCACGCCGGAAAGCTGGTTGCCCATGACGCCGGGGAGAATGCGCACGACCGCATCGAGCAGGGTCAGCGCCGCAGGCTCCCCGCCGGACAGAATATAGTCGCCAATGGAAACCTCTTCGAGCTGGCGCGCATCGATCACCCGCTGGTCGACGCCTTCGAAGCGACCGCAGACGATCACCACGCCCTCGCCTTCCGCCAATGCGCGAACCCGCTCCTGGGTCAGCGGTCGGCCACGTGGGCTCATTAACAGGCGCGGGCGTCCATCGTCGGCTATGGAATCGATGGCCCGCGCCAGGACATCGGGGCGCAGCACCATGCCGGCGCCACCGCCAGACGGCGTATCGTCGACGCTGCGATGTTTGTCCTCGGCGAAATCGCGGATCTGGACCGCTTCGATCGACCAGTCGCCACGCTCCAGCGCGCGGCCCGCAAGTGCCAAACCGAGATGCCCCGGAAACATGTCCGGGTAGAGCGTCAGAATGGAAGCCTTGAACGGCATGGGCACTCAGCGACCGTTGTTGGGACGCGGCTTGCCGCCGGCATTGCCGTAAGGCTTTTCTTCGCCATCGTCCTTCAGACCCGCTGCAATGGGATCAACCAGCAGGCGACCGCCTTCGAGATCGATCTCCAGCACGGCGGCTTCGGAGAAGGGAATGAGCACGGGCCGTTTGCCGGGGCCCTTGAGCTCCAGCAGATCGCCGGCGCCGAAATCATAGACGGCGGTCACCGCACCATAGTGGTTGTTTTCCGCGTCATAGACCTCGAGCCCTTCGAGATCGGCATAGTAGAATTCGTCTTCGTCCAGATCGTCGTCCGGCAGCGCGTCGCGATCGACGAAAAGCTCGGTGCCGTTCAGCACCTCCGCAGCATTGCGGTCGTTCACGCCGCGGAAACGCACGATGGCGACCGTCTTGCCATCGCGGATTTCGAGGATCTCGAACTTGCGGCCGTCTGCCGCGTAGAGAACACCATAATCGCCGAGGCCGAGCGGATCCTCGGTAAAGGTCTTGACCCGCACCTCACCCCTAAGCCCCTGGGCGGCACCGATCACGGCCATCAGTATCGGGTTTTCAAGCTTGCTCATCGGTGAGAACGGTCCTGCACATGCATCGGTTCGACATTCCTTTTAGGCGGAACGGCGGGGAAAGAAAACGCAAAAACGGGCGGTGGGATGACCCACCGCCCGCTGGAACCGGCTTTATGCCGATTATTCTGCAGCGGCTTCCGAAGCGGCGGCAGCAGCGTCAGCTGCCTTCTGTGCCTTCTCGGCAGCGCGCTCCTGGGCCTTCTTGCCCGGCTTTGCCTTGTCCGGGTTGCTGCGGGCAGCGCGCTCGGCGAGACCGGCTTCTGCCATGAAGCGCAGAACGCGGTCGGTCGGCTGTGCGCCCTTGGCAACCCAGGCCTTGATGGCGTCTACATCAAGCTCGACGCGCTTTTCGCTGTCCTTGCCGAGCATCGGGTTCCAGGAACCGACCTTGTCGAGGAAACGGCCGTCGCGCGGTGCGCGGGCGTCGGCAACGACGATCTGGTAGTACGGGCGCTTCTTGGAACCACCGCGGGCGAGACGAATCTTGAGGGACATGTGAATACTCCTTGAGGTTTAGTTCAGGTCGCCGCAGCAAACCCTGTTCTTGTTGAGGCCGCCGTCAGGCGGTCTTTTCGGTAACACCGCCATGTTCGGCGGCAATGGCTTCATGATGCCGGATGACTTCGGTGATGATGAAGTTCAGGAACTTCTCGGCGAAATCCGGGTCCAGATTGGCATCCTGAGCCAGACGGCGCAGGCGGGTAATCTGGTATTCCTCGCGCGCCGGATCGGCGGGCGGCAATTCGTGGGTGGCCTTCAGCACGCCGACGGCCTTGGTGCAGCGGAAACGTTCCGCCAGCATGTGGACCAGCGCCGCGTCGATATTGTCGATCGACTGGCGGTAGCCGGACAGTTGCTCCTTGACGGACGGATCGATCATAGGCCCCTCCTCACTTCTTCTTCGGCAGGCCTGGCAGGCCCGGGAAACCACCACCGAGGCCGGGAAGCTTGGGGGCCCCGAGACCCGGCAGGCCGCCAGCGCCCAGACCCGGCAGACCACCCGGCTTGATCCCGGCGGCTTCCGCCTGCTTGGCAAGTGCTTCGAGCTGCTTCGGGTCCATCTTCGACAGATCCGGCATGCCCATGCCGCCGAGGCCCATTTTCGAAGCGAGACCGCCCATCATCTGCTTCATCATGCCGCCTTTGCCCTTGCCGCCCATGGCCTTCATCATGTCGGCCATCTGGCGATGCATCTTCAAAAGCTTGTTGATGTCGGAGGCATCAGTGCCGGAGCCAGCCGCGATGCGCTTCTTGCGGGAATGCTTCAAGACGTCGGGATTGGCGCGCTCGGCCTTGGTCATCGACGAGATGATCGCGAGCTGGCGCTTGAACACCTTGTCGTCGAGGCCGGCAGCCGAAATCTTGTCCTTCATGCCCGCCATGCCCGGCATCATGCCCATGATCCCGCCCATGCCGCCCATGGCCTGCATCTGCTTGATCTGCTCGGCGAGGTCGTTGAGGTCGAACTTGCCCTTGGCCATCTTCTCGGCCATGGCGCGGGCTTTTTCGGCATCGATGTTTTCGGCGGCCTTTTCGACCAGCGAGACGATGTCGCCCATGCCGAGGATACGGTCGGCGATACGGCGGGGATGGAACTCATCGAGTTCCGTCATCTTTTCACCGACACCGATCAGCTTGATCGGCTTGCCCGTGACGGCACGCATCGAAAGGGCGGCACCGCCACGGCCATCGCCGTCCATACGGGTCAGCACGAGGCCGGTGATGCCGACGCGCTCATCGAAGTTGCGCGCCAGATTGACGGCGTCCTGACCGGTCAGCGAGTCGGCGACGAGCAGGATTTCATGCGGCTTGGAGCGGGCCTTGATCTCGGCCATCTCCATCATCAGCGGCTCGTCGATATGCGTACGGCCGGCGGTGTCGAGAATGACGATGTCATGCCCGCCGAGCTTCGCGGCCTGAACGGCGCGGCTGGCGATATCGGTCGGCGACTGACCGGCAATAACAGGCAGGGTATCGATGCCGGTCTGGACACCGAGCTGGCGAAGCTGTTCCTGGGCGGCCGGACGACGCGTGTCGAGCGAGGCCATCAGGACCTTCTTCTTCTCGCGATCCGTCAGGCGCTTGGCGATCTTGCCGGTGGTCGTCGTCTTACCCGAACCCTGCAGACCGACCATCATGATGACGACGGGGGCTGCGGCATTGAGGTCGATCGACACACCTTCCGTGCCGAGCATCTCAACCAGCTCGTCATGGACGATCTTGACGACCATCTGCCCGGGCTTGATCGACTTCAGGACGGCCGCGCCAACGGCCTTTTCACGCACCTTGTCGGTGAAGGTACGGACCACTTCCAGCGCCACGTCGGCTTCGAGAAGCGCACGACGGACCTCGCGCAGAGCAGCCGAGACATCCGCCTCGGACAGTGCGCCACGGCCGGTCAGTCCATTCAGAATGGAGCCAAGACGGTCCTGGAGGTTCTCAAACATCGGCTCTTCCTTGCATGGTCAGGGGAAACCCAAACCTCGGTCTTCTCCACGCGGAAAACAAGACGCAAAGCCAAAAACCACCCGAGGGCGCAACGCGCTGTCGGGTGTTGACCTCCGGGATCTCTTTATACCTTTTCGGGTCCCGGTCGGCGGCTCGGAGTTCTCGTCTCTTCGCAGATTGCGGCGGATAAACAGGAAAACCGTATGGAAGTCAAGCGAACTCCCGATTTTCAGGGATTCCGCCCGCGTCCAGCGATCTGCATCAGGCCTATTGTCGTAGAATTGACAAAACCACATATGGGTGAGCCATGAACAGACGCAGCTTTCTTAAATGGTCGGGCTTTGGTCTCGTCGCCGCCACGATCGGCGGTCTCGGAATGCGCGAGGCGCAGGCCGGCAATCGCTATTATTCCGGCCCTCTCTCGGATCACTTCGACGGCAAGGTGTTCTTCAATCCGGGCGGAGAGGAGCCACGCGGCTTAACCGATCTTCTGCGCTGGCAACTCGGCGGCGGCAAGATCGACTGGCCCAAGGCGGCGGCGGCAGCGGATTTCGTCACGACGAAGCCGGAGCCACGTGTCGAGGGAAGCCGGCTCGTCGTGACCATGGTCGGCCATGCGACCCTGCTCATTCAGACGGCAGGGCTGAACATCCTGACCGATCCGGTCTGGTCGGAGCGCGCGAGCCCCATTTCCTTTGCCGGACCGAAGCGCAACAATCCGCCCGGCGTTGCCTTCGATGATTTACCACCGATCGACATCGTCATCGTCACCCACAATCACTACGACCATCTTGATATCGCGACGCTGAAGCGGCTCATCGAGCGCGACGGGCCGCGCATCGTCACGCCACTCGGCAATGACACGATCATCCGCGACGACGTGCCTCAGATCGAGGCTGATGTCATGGATTGGGGTGATCGCCTGGAAGTGAAGAATGGCGTGGCCATCCATTGCGAGCCCTGCCATCACTGGTCGGCCCGCGGCATGGGCGACCGGCGCATGGCGCTCTGGGCCGCCTTCGTCTTGGAAACGCCGGGCGGCAAGATCTACCACATCGGCGATACCGGCTATGCCGAGGGCAAACACTACCGGGAGATCCGAGAAAAGCATGGTGACATCCGGGTCGCCATCATGCCGATCGGCGCCTATGAGCCGCGCTGGTTCATGAAGGCGCAGCACCAGAACCCGGAAGAAGCGATCCAAGGCTTCGGCTTAAGCGGTGCATCCTTCGGCATCGGCCACCATTTCGGCACCTTCCAGCTGACCAATGAAGGCATCGACGATCCGCCGAAGGCGCTCGTGACGGCCATGTCTGCGGCCGGTATCGGCAATGAGCGCTTCAAGGGCTTGCGACCCGGCCAGCAATTCGAGGTGCCTCTCACAAACGCTTGAGAGCCAAGACCCAAGAGACACGAGCCGCGTTGACACGGCTCACGCTTTTGGCCAGACTTGACGCATTCACCAGGGGTGTCCCGACAAGGGGCTGAGATATCGCTACGCCAAGATGGCAGCGCGGTGACCCGTTGAACCTGATCCAGTTCATACTGGCGTAGGGACGGTGCGAGCGCTGCAAAACGACGATTCGGAAACCCGAATCCCGTGGCGTCTTTCCATCATTCCGGCTGACATGACTGGGTCTCCAACCTGAACACTTGGAGCTGCACGATGAACATTGCCCCGCATTTCAACAGGCCCGACGTCACAACAGGGCCGCTTCCCGCCTCGACCAAGATCTTCCTGCCGGGTGAGATTCACCCGGATATCCGCGTGCCGCTGCGCCAGATCGCGCTGCACCCGACCTCCGGCGAACCGCCTGTGAATGTCTATGACGCCTCGGGACCCTATACCGACCCGCAGGCGACCATCGCCATCGACCAGGGGCTTGCCCGGCACCGTCTCGATTGGCTCAAACAGCGCGGCGATGTCGAGGCCTATGACGGCCGCGATGTAAAGCCCGAAGACAACGGCTTCGTCTCTGCCGACAAGCTGACGCCGGCGTTTCCCGTGAAACATCAGCCGCTTCGTGCCACGGGCGGCAAGGCCGTAACGCAGCTTGCCTATGCCCGCGCCGGCATCATCACGCCGGAAATGGAATATGTGGCAATTCGCGAAAACCTGGGCCGGAAGGCTGCGAAAGAAGCGCTTGTCCGCGATGGCGAAAGCTTCGGCGCCGCGATTCCGGATCACGTGACGCCGGAATTCGTCCGCCAGGAGATCGCGCTGGGACGGGCGATCATCCCCGCCAACATCAACCATCCGGAACTGGAGCCAATGATCATTGGCCGGAATGTCCTGGTGAAGATCAACGCCAATATCGGCAATTCCGCCGTCACCTCCTCCATGGCCGAGGAAGTCGAGAAGATGGTCTGGGCGATCCGCTGGGGGGCCGATACGGTCATGGATCTCTCGACCGGCCGTAACATTCACAACATCCGCGACTGGATCCTGCGCAATTCGCCCGTGCCGATCGGCACCGTGCCGCTCTACCAGGCGCTGGAAAAGGTCGGCGGCATCGCCGAGGACCTGACCTGGGAGGTCTATCGCGACACGCTGATCGAGCAGGCCGAGCAGGGCGTCGACTATTTCACCATCCATGCCGGCGTGCGGCTGCGTTACATCCCGCTGACCGTCAACCGCGTCACCGGCATCGTTTCGCGCGGCGGTTCAATCATGGCCAAGTGGTGTCTGCATCATCACAAGGAGAGCTTCCTCTACGAGCATTTCGAGGAAATCTGCGACATCTGCCGCGCCTACGATGTCTCCTTCTCGCTGGGCGATGGACTGCGCCCCGGCTCGATTGCCGATGCCAATGATGCCGCCCAGTTTGCCGAACTGGAAACACTGGGTGAGCTGACGCAGATCGCCTGGGAGAAGGATTGCCAGGTGATGATCGAGGGCCCCGGCCATGTTCCCATGCACAAGATCAAGGAGAACATGGACAAGCAGCTGAAGACCTGCGGCGAGGCACCCTTCTATACGCTGGGGCCGCTGACGACGGATATCGCACCCGGCTACGACCACATTACCTCCGGGATAGGTGCTGCGATGATCGGCTGGTTCGGCACGGCGATGCTTTGCTATGTCACGCCGAAGGAGCATCTGGGTCTGCCCGACCGCGACGACGTGAAGACCGGCGTCATCACCTACAAGATCGCAGCGCATGCCGCCGACCTTGCCAAGGGTCATCCGGCAGCGCAGCTGCGCGACGATGCGCTGTCCCGCGCCCGTTTCGAGTTCCGCTGGGAAGACCAGTTCAACCTGTCGCTCGACCCGGAAACCGCGCGCGCCTTCCATGACGAGACCCTGCCGAAGGAGGCGCACAAGGTTGCGCATTTCTGCTCGATGTGCGGGCCGAAATTCTGCTCGATGCGGATCTCGCATGACATCCGCGCCGAGGCCCAGAAGGAGGGCCTGACCGCCATGGCGGAGAAATACCGCGCCGGCGGCGATCTCTACATGACGGCAGAGGAGATCGCAGCGCTTGAGACGGGAGAACGGTCATGACCGTTCTTGTGAAGGGCGCCGGTGTCGCAGGGCTGGCGACGGCGCTGGAACTGGCGCGCAGGGGTATCCCTGTCGAGGTCTTGGAGCGCCGGGCCGATATCGGGCTTGGCGCTTCCCATTGGGCGGGCGGCATGCTCGCCCCCTATTGCGAGCGAGAGGCGGCGGAAGAGATCGTGCTGACATCAGGCCTTGCCGCCGCCGACTGGTGGGACGAGGCCGTACCCGGTCTCGTCCAGCGCCAGGGCACGCTGGTGCTGGCCAATCCGCGTGATCTCGCCGACCTCAAGCGCTTTGCGAGCCGCACGCGCGGCCATCGCTGGCTGGGCGAGGACGAGATCGCAGAGCTTGAGCCGGATCTCGCTGGGCGTTTCGGCAGCGGCCTCTTCTTCTCAGAAGAGGCGCATCTTAATCCGCGCCAGGCCTTGCGGGGTCTCTATCAGGCGGCCCGGCTGCTCGGCGTCTCCTTCCGCTTCGGGGAAGATGCAGGTGATACG
>JARXAK010000073.1 GCA_029865885.1 Rhizobium sp.
ATCACGGGCATGTTTTCTTCCGAGTGGAACTGGCGGAAGCCGAGCGACTGATAGACGTTGTTGCGGTTCCAGAACCAGCCCTGGAAGGGATGGAAGGCCTTGGTCACATATCCCTTGGACTCAAAGAAGGTGGCCAGCGAAGGAACCGGACGGCGGATATACTGCTGATAGGGAATGCTGCCATAGGGCAGGAAGGCGTTCGAAAAGCCGGTCAACGCCTCGAATTCGACGTTGGCCGTCATGCCACCGAATTCCGGCGAGAAGACATGGCCGGACTGGCTGCCACGGATGGTCGGCATCGGGTCTGCGGAATAGCGCACGCTGCTCATCCGGGTCGGATCCCACAGGGATTCGCTCATGATGAAAATCACGTCCGCCTGACGCCCGGAAAAGAACGAGGCCGGCAGCAAATCGGTCTGCATGTCGGTGATCGCGACATTGCTATAGCCATCGGGCGCCCCGACGCTTGCCATCGGCACGTTGAAGGCAAAGGCGAGTAGGAAGCCGTTGTGGCGATAATTCTCCTTCTGGTCCCACATCATGGGCACGATGTTCAGCCGGTCGCGAAAGGCGGAAAACGCCATCGGATCCATCAGCGAGACAAAGCCTGCGAGAAGCGGGAAGGCGAGTGCGAGGCGAAGACTGCGGCCGGCCATGTTCAGCCGGGGGAAGACCTTGCGGCTCTTCCAGATCAAGGCCACGAAGGCGACCAGGAAGACAAGGCTGCCAATTGCGAGCCCGGCTGCCTTGATCGGTTCGGCCGCGACCATGGCCGGCATCAGCTGCAGGATCTGCCGACCGAAGAGCAGGTCGCTGGGGAAGAGCGGGTCTGAGAGGAAGAGCTGCTTCTGGCCGGAGAAAAAGGCGGGCAGGAGTGCCAGGGGGCCGACGAAGAGCGTCGACTGATACGCCTTTCCGATCATCGCATCGGCAAAGACGAGAATGAGGAACATCACGCCCACCGCCACCATGCCCGGGCGGCTCGACGAGGTCATGTACTCAACCACGTCAAGCATGGTCCCGCGTGCCAGGAATTCGCTGAGCAGGACGATGCCGGCTGCGATCAGCGCGGTGTTGACCCATTGGATGGCCAGCTGGGCAATCCAGGAATTCCCGAGCTCACGCTCGCGCCCCGCGCTGAAGGCGCTGAAAATGTTCGCGACTCGCGATTTCGGACCGGTCTGGACCACATCGAACTCCAGGTGATGGGAGGGTGTCATGAAAGGTTCGCATAGGTGTCACATAAGCGTCATGAATGCTACATGAACCGCAATGCAGAAAGCTTTGTTCCCATAATTTCCTGCAGTTTGGTGAGCGTCGACGCACGTTCTGGAACAGAGGCCCAAGAAGCAGCGTTGCGAACCGTCTGGCGAGCGGCTAAATCGGTGTCATGAGCGAAGCAAAGAAGATCTCCGACGTCCTGCGTATCGCGGTGGCACAGTTCAATCCTGTCGTCGGCGACGTTGCCGGCAACCTGGCCAAGGCACGGGCCGCCCGTGCCGATGCCGCCGGGCAGGGGGCGGATCTCCTGTTGCTGACGGAACTGTTCATCTCGGGTTATCCGCCGGAGGATCTCGTTCTCAAGCCGGCCTTCCTTACCGCCTGCCTGCAGGCCGTCGAGGCGCTCGCAGCCGATACCGCCGATGGCGGTCCGGGCGTCATCGTCGGCTTCCCGCGCCAGGGCGAGAAGGGGCGACACAACTCGGTTGCCATTCTGGATGGCGGTCGCATTCTCGGCTTCCGCGACAAGCTCGATTTGCCGAATTATGGTGAGTTCGACGAGAAGCGGGTCTTTACCGAAGGCGAGATGCCGGGACCGGTCAATTTCCGGGGCGTGCGCATCGGCGTACCGATCTGCGAGGAAATCTGGAACGATCTCGGCGTTTGCGAGACGCTTGCCGAGACGGGTGCAGAGATCCTGCTGGTGCCGAATGGTTCGCCCTATTATCGCGGCAAGGTGGATGTGCGCCATCAGGTGGCGTTGCGTCAGGTCATTGAAACCGGCCTGCCACTGATCTTCGCCAACCAGCTCGGCGGCCAGGACGAACTGGTCTTCGACGGCGCGAGCTTCGCCTTCAATGGCGACAAGTCGCTGGCATTTCAGATGAGACAGTTCGAGGAGACGCTGTCGGTCACCACCTGGAAGCGGACCGCTGATGGATGGCGCTGCGGCGAGGGACCGATGTCGCGTATTCCGGAAAAGGAGGAGGCCGATTACCGCGCCTGCGTCCTCGGTTTCCGCGACTACGTCAACAAGAACGGCTTCAAGAGCGTGGTACTTGGTCTCTCGGGCGGCATCGACTCGGCGATCTGTGCGGCGATTGCGGTCGATGCGCTCGGCGAAGAGCGGGTGCGCACGATCATGCTGCCCTACCGATACACCTCGCAAGAAAGCTTCGCCGATGCCGAGGCCTGCGCCAAGGCGCTCGGCTGCCATTACGACATCGTGCCGATCCAGGAACCGGTCGAGGGCTTCCTCTCGTCGCTCTCGGAGATGTTTGAGGGCACAGAGAGCGGCATCACCGAGGAGAACCTGCAGAGCCGAACGCGCGGCACGATCCTGATGGCGATCTCCAACAAGTTCGGCTCGATGGTGGTGACGACCGGCAACAAGTCGGAGATGTCGGTCGGTTATGCGACGCTCTATGGCGACATGAACGGCGGCTTCAATCCGATCAAGGACCTCTACAAAATGCAGGTCTATGCGCTCTCGGCCTGGCGCAACGCACATGTGCCGCCGGGTGCCCTCGGGCCGTCAGGCGAAGTCATCCCGGTAAACATCCTGTCCAAGGCACCATCAGCGGAACTTCGCCCCAACCAGACCGACCAGGATTCGCTGCCGCCCTATCCGGTGCTCGACGATATCCTCGAATGCCTGGTCGAAAAGGAGATGGGGGTCGATGAGATCGTCGCACGTGGTCATGACATTGCGACCGTGCACCGGGTCGAGCACCTGCTCTATCTCGCCGAATACAAGCGCCGCCAGTCCGCTCCGGGCGTGAAGATCACCAAGAAGAATTTCGGACGCGATCGTCGCTATCCGATCACGAACCGGTTCCGGGATCGCTGAGCGATCCGGTCCGGCCGAGAGGAAGCAGCATGCGCAGTTCCGTCGAAATCTTTGACATCAACACCCGTGAATGCGAGGTCGTCTGGCAGACGGAAGACCTCGTGGAGGCGCCCAACTGGTCGCGGGACGGCGAGTTTCTCGTCGTGAATGGTGACGGGCTCCTCTACGCTCTGCCGCTCGATGAGGAGGACCCGGAGCCGGAACTGATCGACACCGGCTTTGCCGTCCGGCTCAACAACGATCACGGGATTTCGCCTGATGGTGCCTCGATCGCCTTTTCCGACAAGACGCTCTACGGAAAGTCCTGCATCTATATCCTCGGTGACGGCGACGATGAGCCGCGTCAGGTGACGGCCAACATGCCATCCTACTGGCACGGCTGGTCGCCGGACGGGCGGGAGCTTGCCTATTGTGGCATCCGCAACGATGCATTCGACATCTATACGATTTCCGTCGATGGCGGTCCGGAGCGGCGGCTGACAAACGGCGAGGGGCGCAATGACGGTCCGGACTATTCGTCTGACGGGCAGTGGATCTATTTCAACTCCAGCCGCACCGGCACCATGCAGATCTGGCGGATGCGCACCGATGGCAGCGGGCTCGAGCAATTGACCTTTGACGGCTATGGTGACTGGTTTCCCCATCCGTCGCCGGATGGAAGCAAGGTGCTGTTCCTCTCCTACGGTGCCGATGTCTTCGATCATCCCCGCGACAAGCAGGTTCGGCTTCGGCTGATGGATGCCGATGGCGGCAATGTCGAGACGCTCATCGAGTTTTTCGGCGGGCAGGGTTCGATCAACGTCCCGAACTGGGCACCGGACGGATCGGCCTTCGCCTTTGTCCGCTATTTCCCGATCCCGGACTGACGCCGTCGTCTTTGGGTCTGTCCTCGCACTTGCCTCTGCGCTAGAACACTTTGGTCAGGTGCCTGCCGAGAGGCGGGAGAATCGGGAAGCCGGTGAAAGTCCGGCACGTGCCCAACGCTGTGAGGCGGACGTGACGCGCAGGGGTTACCCCATCCACTGGAGCGATCCGGGAAGGCGCGCGTTGCGGATGAAGCCCAGTCAGAAGACCGGCCTGGCGAGATAGACCTGACCCGCGCGGACGGCGGGTGGTTGCGCATTGTGGGGATTACGATGCACGACAGACCGAACGAGTTCCTCGTCCGGGCCGCGCCCTTTGCCGAGCATGACAGGGACGCCGTCTACCGGGCCATTCACACACGTCGCGATGTGCGCGACCAGTTTCTCCCCGATCCCATGCCGGATAATCTTGTGCGCCGGCTGCTGGAAGCGGCGCATGCAGCGCCCTCGGTCGGCTTCATGCAGCCGTGGAGCTTCCTGTTGATCCGCAATGCGGAAAAGCGGGAGGCCGTCTGGCGGGCGTTCCAGCGCGCGAATGAGGAGGCTGAGGCGATGTTTCCCGAAGAGCGTCGCAGCGCCTACCGGGCGCTGAAGCTCGAAGGCATCCGCAAGGCGCCGCTCAACATCTGCGTCACCTCTGATCCGGAGCGTGCAGGACCGGTGGTTCTGGGGCGCACACATGATGCCAGGATGGATGCTTTTTCGACAGTCTGCGCCATCCAGAACCTCTGGTTGGCCGCCCGGGCCGAAGGTGTTGGGCTCGGCTGGGTCAGCATTTTTCACGAAGGCGAGGTGAAGGCTATCCTCGGCATTCCAGATCGCGTCCAGATCATCGGCTATCTCTGCCTCGGCTATGTCGACGAGCTCTATCAGAGGCCGGAACTGGACGTGAAGGGATGGCGCAAGCGGCTTGCCCTCGATGACCTGATCTTCGAGGATGGCTGGGGCCAGACGCCTGGGACGCCGGTCACTCCTGAAGCGGCTGAGGCCCGGGTGCGGCCGGGTTCCTGAGGTCGATCGTTCCCTTGTCGGAGGGGAGAAAGGCCGGGCCGACCCGCCTGACATTGAGGCTTGCCTCGTCAAGTTCGCGCTCGGCGGCGGGCCCTCCTGCCACTTCGGCCGGCTTTTGCTTCGGCGCGACCTCGATGATCGAGGACTGGTAGTCGGGCAGTGCGGGCCGGGGCGTCATGCGCTGATAGTATTGCTGCAGATTGCAGCGACAGGCCGGCTCGGCATCCGTCCTTCGGTTGCGATAGAGAAAGGCATTCGGCAGGTCGCGATAGGGCGTGCCGGTGACCGCCGAGACCATGTCGACCGTCTCGCTGCTTTCCGGTGCATGGAAGAAGAGTTCGGTTTCCGTGCCCGGGCACATCTGCTGGCACTGGCTGGCGTCGCGGGCGAAGTTCATCGCCGAGGTCTGTGAGGAAATGGGGAAGAAGCCGCCATCGCAGGTGCGCACGCAGAGCGTCCGGACAGGACTGCTCGGCAGCAGGCCCATTGGCGCAGGCAGCGCGGAAGAGGCCGCTTCGGCCGCACGGTCCGGCCGGTAGGGCTCCGGCAGTGTATCCAGATAGGGAATACGCTCCGCCTCATCGGCGAGCGCCGGCTGATCCGGGCCGCAGCCATTCGCTTCCAGCGCCGTCACAAGGGCATCACGGGCATCGGCGACACGACTTTCGCGCAGATCCTCGAGCCTTGCCGAAAGGATGTCGCGATTGGCCTCCATGCGGGAGATCGCGGTGGCGAGGTCTTTGCAATCATTGCCGCCATCCGGGCGGATCTGGACGATCGACGAGGTCAGGCAGCGTAGGCGCCGCTGGTCCTGGCGTGCCTTGCGCAGTTCGAGGTTCTGCTGGGCGATCGCGCTGGCATAGCTGTTGATCTCGGGCGAGCGCCCACCCTCTTCGACCAGAACGAGCCGGTCGCGCAGCCTCTCACACAGGGCTGACGCCTCGGCCATCTGCGGCATGAGGCCGCCGAGCGCGATCGAGAGCGCGATGAAACTGACTATCCTGCGCGGCACATCCGGATCCCAGTTGTCGTTTGCAAGGCGGAGGACGACCCTTGCGGATTTCAGGATAGCCGAGTGCTGATCAAATGAAAATGGACGGATGATGTGGCGGATGCGCAAGCCGGCATCCGCCACATCTCGATCAGGCGGCCAGTGCCGCTGTCAGTGTCATCGGACGTTCCAGCACGCTGCCATCGATGGCAGCCACCGCCTTCATGCGGTCGAGCAGATCCGGCGAGACCTCCCAGGATACGGCGACGGCCTGCACCACGCCGATCCGCTGCGGTTCACCGATGCGAATTCCCGGGCAGCCCATGCGTTTGAACATGCGCTCCAGGAAAACGTCGGTCACTGTCACGACATGGCTCAACCCGGAGGCAAGGCCCAGTTCCCCGACCCCGCACATCAGTTCTGCGGCGGCGATCGTCACCTGATTGCTGGCGCGATCCTGCGAGATCTCGGGGTCGATGCAGAAGCGGCTCGACTCCCAGATGGCGGCGCTGCGGATCTGCGGCCCATCGCCGAGCAGAACGGGAAAGGTGTCATCGAGCATGTTGGGGCCGAGCGTCGGCAAAAGCCGCAGAGAGCCACGCAGCTTTCCTTCATCCCCGTAGGAGAGGACATAAAGCGGGTTGGCACGGTCATACTCGTCGATTTCCCAGGCGTCACGCACCTGCACCTCCCAGCCCAGCAAGTCGTGGAAAACGCGCTTGCGCAGCCTGTGCATGGCGTCGATTTCCGCCGGAAACTGGTTTCGACGCGTGCCGTTGATGATCCTGATCATGCTTTGCTCCTTCTTGCAGAACGGAACAGCCAGCATGCGGTTCAATACCAGTTTCTGAAACTGGCGGTGGCGCCAGCTTTCGAAAATGCAATCTATGATATGATGAGGGGATTTGCCGCCGCTACGATGCGCTGGGCTCAACAAGGCGAGGAATGAGGCCGCGCCAGGCCGCCTCGGCGACGGCCTGGGCGTTGTTCACGACGTCGAGTTTTTGCCGCGCATTGGCCATGAAATGGCGGATGGTGCGTTCGGAAATGCCGAGAATGACAGCCGCTTCCCAGTAGCTTTTGCCGGCAGCGATCCAGGCCAGCGTCTCCAGTTCCCGGCGGGTCAGCGGGCGTGCGCGGCCCTTGTCCTGACGATCAGCAAGCGAGGCTCCGGCCAGCCGTGCATTCAACACCGTCCCAAAGCTGAGGAAGTCGCGATCATGCAGGCGACGCCAGGCGGAAAGCTCTTCCGGACTGGAGCGAAGTTCCACCAGCAGGCAACTGTGTCGACCGGGCAGGGGATAACCGAGGATCCTGTGATCGCGATGGGCACTCCTGTGCCAGGCGACAAGCTCGATGGGTTCCAGCGCCGAGAAGACCCTGAGGATCTGCTCAACGGCCGGCTTCCGGCTGAGGGCTCGCGCCTGATGGGAGGCACTGCGCCGCTGGCTCTGATGAATGTTGTCGGGGTGCACATGCCCGCTTGCGATCATCCGATCCAGATAGGTGATCGGGCCGGTCTGATAGGCGGTCTGAAGCCTAGAGAGGAAGGCGTGAGGATCGAGCGTTTCCTGCCGGGCGAGCCAATCCCAGAGATCGAAATATGCGTCAGACGAACCCATCAACAATACCCTAGATTTCAAGGGAAACAGTGTCGGGGTTACAGCTTTGGCTTGTCTAGATGGCAGATTTCGCGAGTACGGGCGGCGAACGAGGCCGCCGCCCGCGAATGGCGTCCGTCAGCCGGTCGGCTGGGAGGCCTCGACAACCGCAAGAGCCGCCATGTTGACCACGCCGCGCGATGTGACCGAGGTCGACAGCACGTGGGCGGGCATGGCGGCACCCAGCAGGATCGGGCCGACATGCAGCGCGTCCATCATAGTGCGGACGATGCCGAGAGAAATGTTGGCGGCATCGAGGTTGGGGAAGACGAGAAGGTTGGCCTCGCCGGTCAGGGTGCTGTCCGGCATGGCGCGCTTGCGCAGGGTTTCCGACAGGGCAGAACCGCCCTGCATCTCGCCGTCCACCTCAAGATCTGGTGCATCGCTTCGAATGATTTCCAGAGCGCGGCGCATTTTCAAGGCGCTGGCCGACGGGCGCGAGCCGAAGTTCGAATGGGACAGGAGGGCGGCCTTCGGCGTGATGCCGAACCGGCGGATTTCCTGGGCGGCCAGCATGGTCATTTCGGCGATTTCTTCTGCACTCGGATCGTCGGTGACGAAGGTGTCTGTGAAGAAGATCGCGCCACGCTGCGAGATCAGCAGGCTGAGGCCCGAGAAATCACGTACGCCCGCACGCTTGCCGATGATCTGGCGAACGTCGCGGACATGGCGGTCGTAGCGGCCTTCGACACCGCAGATCAGCGCATCGGCTTCGCCACGCTTGACGGCCAGCGCACCGATGACCGTCGTATTGGTGCGGACGATGGTTTTGGCGGCTTCCGGGTTGATGCCAGCGCGGCCGACGAGCGCGAAGTAGTCGTCGACATAGTCGCGGTAGCGCGGATCGTCCTCCGGATTGACCAGGTCGAAGTCGATGCCGGGGCGGATGCGCAGGCCGTAACGCTTGAGACGCGTCTCGATGATCTGCGGACGGCCGATCAGGATCGGCTCGCCGATGCCGTCTTCGAGCAGCACCTGGGCGGCACGCAGCACGCGCTCGTCTTCGCCTTCGGCGAAGATCACGCGCTTGTTCGATGCCGTCTTTGCAGCGGCAAAGATCGGCTTCATGACGAAGCCGGAGCGGAAGACGAAGCGGTTCAGCTGGTCGAGATAGGTGTCGAAATCGGCGATCGGGCGACGCGCGACACCGCTGTCGGCGGCAGCCTTGGCGACGGCCGGCGCGATGCGCAGGATCAGACGCGGATCAAACGGCGAGGGGATGAGATAGTCCGGCCCGAAGGTCGGGGTTTCGCCGCTATAGGCACGGGCGGCAACTTCCGAGACTTCCTCGCGGGCGAGGGCTGCGATGGCGCGAACCGCCGCCATCTTCATCTCTTCATTGATCGTGGTCGCACCGCAGTCGAGCGCTCCGCGCAAGATGTAGGGGAAGCAGAGGACGTTGTTGACCTGGTTGGGGAAGTCCGAACGGCCGGTGCAGATCATCGCGTCCGGACGGGCAGCGCGCGCGTCTTCCGGCATGATCTCCGGCTTCGGGTTGGCGAGCGCCATGATCAGCGGCTTCGGTGCCATGCGGGCCAGCAGTTCCGGCTTCAGAACGCCGGCAGCCGAGAGGCCGAGGAAGACGTCCGCATCATCGATGCTCTCGGAGAGCCAGCGCTTGGTCGTCTCCTGGGCGTAGATCTCCTTCCAGGGGTCCATCAGCTCGTTGCGGCCTTTGTAGACCAGGCCTTCGATGTCGTGGACCCAGATGCTCTCGCGCTTGGCGCCGAGGATTACCAGAAGATTGAGGCAGGCCAGAGCCGCCGCACCGGCGCCGGAGGCGACGATCTTGACGTCTTCGATCTTCTTGCCGGCGAGTTCCAGGCCGTTCAGGATGGCGGCCGCGACGATGATGGCCGTGCCGTGCTGATCGTCATGGAAGACCGGGATGTTCATCTTGGCGCGGAGCTGGTCTTCGACCTGGAAGCATTCCGGGGCCTTGATGTCTTCGAGGTTGATGCCGCCGAAGGTCGGTTCGAGGGCCGAGATGGTCGAGACCATCTGGTCGACGCCGGGTGCATCGATCTCGATGTCGAACACATCGATACCGGCGAATTTCTTGAAGAGGACGGCCTTGCCTTCCATGACGGGTTTGGAGGCGAGCGGCCCGATATTGCCGAGACCGAGGACGGCGGTGCCGTTGGATATGACAGCAACGAGGTTGGAGCGCGCCGTATAGTCGTCGGCGGCAGCCGGATCGTCCTTGATGGCGAGGCAGGGGGCCGCAACACCGGGCGAATAAGCGAGCGCCAGATCGCGCTGGTTGCCGAGCGGCTTGGTGGCCTGGATCTCCAGTTTCCCGGGGCGCGGATAGCGGTGATAGAAAAGTGCCTGTTCGTCGAGATCAGCGGTCGGGTTGGCAATTTGCGGCTTGTTTTTGTCCTGAGAAGTCATCGGTTCACCGGCAATTCCTGTCTGCACACACTCACTCTCGTCATACACGAATTGGCTGCAAGTGGTAGACTTTAGTTCCTTGATCCCCTGTCTGCGTGGAATGCGTGCCGCAATCGCCGATCGACCGCAAATCTTCCGATGTCATCTTCCTGAAACACGAGTCTGGTTAAGCGCTGATCAGACAGCGAAGAGCATCGTGCCGTGGAAGACGACAGCGAAACACGCCATTTCAGGACCCTGTTCATCTCGGACGTCCATCTCGGATCGAAGGCCGCCAAAACGGACTTCGTCCTCGATTTCCTGCGCACGCACGAGGCCGATACCATCATTCTGGTCGGCGATATCGTCGATGGCTGGCGCTTGAAGCGCAGCTGGTACTGGCCGCAGCAGTGCAATGACGTGGTCCAGAAGCTTCTGCGCAAGGCGCGCAAGGGAACAAAGATCATCTATATCCCGGGCAATCACGACGAGTTCATGCGCGACTTCCCCGGCATCCATTTCGGCGGCATCGAGGTGGAGCAGCGCATCGTGCACGAGATGGCCGATGGCAAAAGATATCTCGTCCTGCATGGCGACGAATTCGATGTTGTCGTCCGCAATGCCCGCCTGCTCGCCTATCTCGGCGACTGGGCCTATGACACGGCCATCGCTATCAATGTCGTGCTGGCCGCCATCCGCCGGCGTCTCGGCATGCCCTACTGGTCCTTCTCCGCCTGGGCAAAGCTCCAGGTCAAGCATGCCGTCAATTTCATCGGTGAATTCCAGCGGGTCGTCGCCGACGAAGCCCGCCGTGCCGAGGTCGATGGCGTGATCTGCGGCCATATCCATCATGCTGTCATGGAAGACATCGACGGCATTCATTACGTCAACACCGGTGACTGGGTCGAAAGCTGCACGGCGATCGCCGAGCATCCGGATGGCCGGCTGGAGCTCATTTCCTGGGGCCACAAGATCAGCGAAGCGACGTCCGGCAAGCGGACCAGCAAGCTGGTGCCAATCCTTCTGCCGAAGCCATTGTCTGAGCCGGCCCAGGAGGATGGTGTCCGCGCGGCCTGAACGGTCACGTCTGTTGCAAAGCGGTCATGGCGGCCTGCAATCGGGCTGGAAAACGCAATTAACGGTTTGCAAAGGATTTCTTCCCGGACGGCGATGGTTATAGTGTGCAGCCATCTGTCACGTGATTTGCGGACCCGGATTGATCCGGCGCGAATTTGGAAGTTGTCGCCACCTTGAGTCTGGTTGAGCCCGAAAACGCCCGTATTGAGATCGAGGATCAGCCGGACGGCAACGGCCGGCTGATCCGGCTTGCCGGTCGCTGGAAGAACAACAGTCTCAGCGCAATGATCAAATCCGCCGGTCCGCTGGTGGATGCAGCGCATGTTCGGCAGGAAACGATCGATCTCGGCGGCGTCTCCGACATGGATACTGCCGGTGCCTGGTTGATCCGCCGTTTCGTCACCGAACGGCGCGCCCGAGGCGGAACGGTCGAGATCATCGGCGGCACGCCCGGCATGCGGGAGTTGATCGAGGCTCTGCCCGAAAAGGTCACGCCGCCCGACAAGCCTGTCGACCATCGCACCCTGTTCGAACGCATCTTCGAGCCCGTCGGTCGGGTCACGGTCAATCTCTGGGGCGACGTTGTCGCGATGATGTTCGTGCTCGGCTCGGCTGTCCGTGGTGCACAGACCAAGCTCGGTCGTGGCTCGGGCGTCTCGCCGGCCTCGGTCGTCAACCAGCTCGATCACATGGGGGTCAGGGCGGTGCCGATCATCGTGCTGATGTCGTTCCTGATCGGCGCCATCATTGCGCAGCAGGGTGCGTTCCAGCTGCGTTACTTCGGTGCGGAAGTGTTTGTGGTCGACCTCGTCGGCATCCTGCAGCTGCGTGAAATCGGCGTTCTCCTGACCGCGATCATGATCGCCGGCCGTTCGGGCAGCGCCATTACCGCTGAAATCGGCTCGATGAAGATGCGCGAGGAAATCGATGCGCTGAAGGTCATCGGGCTCAATCCGATCGGCGTGCTGGTCTTTCCGCGCCTTGTCGCGCTCACGATCGCGCTGCCGCTTCTGACCATCGTCGCGAATTTCTCGGCCCTCTATGGCGCAGCCGTGGTCGCCTGGGCCTATTCCGGCATCACCTTCGATGTCTTCATCACGCGCCTGCATGAAGCCGTCGATTACTCGACGCTTGCAACCGGCATGATCAAGGCGCCGTTCATGGCGCTGATCATCGGCATCATCGCGGCGGTTGAGGGCATGAAGGTCGGCGGCAGCGCGGAATCGCTCGGTCGCCACGTCACCGCCTCGGTGGTCAAATCGATCTTTGTCGTCATCCTCGTGGACGGGCTGTTTGCCATGTTCTACGCGGCCATCGATTTCTGAGGAGGGCCGGATGAGCAACACACCCTCCAAGCAAGAGATCATCCTTTCGGTGAAGGACCTGACGGTCGGTTTCGGCGACAAGATCGTTCTCGACAAGCTGAACCTCGATATTCATCGCGGCGAGATCCTGGGTTTCGTCGGGGCGTCCGGGGCGGGCAAGTCCGTTCTGATGCGCACCGTGCTCAGGCTTCTGCCGCGCCGTTCCGGCACCATCGAGATCCTCGGCGCGGATTATGACGCGGTGGACGATATCAAGCGGATGGCGCTCGATACGCGCCTGGGCGTGCTTTTCCAGCACGGCGCCCTATTTTCGGCATTGACCGTGAAGGAGAATATCCAGCTGCCGATGCGAGAATACCTGGACCTGCCGCAATGGCTGATGGACGAGCTCGCTTATCTCAAGATCGAGCTCGTCGGCCTGAAGCCCGATGCGGCGGACAAGTACCCGTCCGAGCTTTCCGGCGGCATGATCAAGCGTGCGGCGCTTGCCCGTGCGCTGGCGCTCGACCCCGATCTCGTCTTTCTCGATGAACCGACCTCGGGTCTCGACCCGATCGGGGCGGCGGAATTCGATGAATTGATCGCGCAGCGGCGCGATACGCTCGGATTGACGGTCTATATGGTGACCCACGATCTCGACAGCCTGTTCTCCGTCTGCGACCGTATCGCGGTTCTCGGGCAGAAGCGCGTTCTGGTCGAGGGGACGCTGGACGACATGCTCGCCTTCGACGATGCCTGGGTGCAATCCTATTTCAGGGGCAAGCGTGCCCGTTCCATTCCCCGTGCGGAGCCTTCCGCCGGACATCCGGTAGAGTGAGCCATGGAAACCAAAGCCAACTACGCGATCGTCGGATTTTTCACGATGCTGGTCATCGGGGCCGCCTTCGGTTTCGTCTACTGGATGGCCGAGTATGGTCGAGGCGGGCCGATGGCGCCGCTCGCCATCCGGATTCCGGGATCAGCCAATGGTCTCAGCATCGGATCGCCCGTGCGCTTCAACGGCATTTCGGTCGGCTCCGTTCGTAACCTCTATATCGACAATGAAGACCCGAATTTCTCCGTCGCCTTCACCGAAGTGCGTGCGGATGCGCCCGTGACCTCCGGCACCAAGGCCGTCCTGGAAATCCAAGGGTTGACGGGGGCTGCCTATATCGAGCTGTCGGGCGGTGGTCCGGACTCCGGCGAGGCCATCCTGGCGCGCGCAATCGACACGGGTGAGCCGGCGATCCTGACGGCCGAGCAGTCGAGCGTGACCAATCTCCTGTCCACCGCCGACCGCATTCTGCAGCGC
>JARXAK010000095.1 GCA_029865885.1 Rhizobium sp.
GGTGACGACGGCGGTGAAGGACAGCGCTATCAGGGCCGAAGAAGCCGGGATTCAGGTCGGGCGCACCCGCGTCGGTGCCGAGCGGTCGGGTGAGGTGGTGCGGCGCGCGGTCGATGCCATGCATGCGATCGAGAAGTCGTCAGCTGAGATTTCAAACATCATCGGCGTGATCGACGAGATTGCCTTCCAGACCAACCTTCTGGCGCTGAATGCCGGCGTCGAGGCGGCCCGCGCAGGCGATGCCGGCAAGGGTTTCGCCGTCGTTGCCCAGGAAGTGCGTGAGCTCGCCCAGCGTTCGGCCAATGCGGCAAAGGAGATCAAGGGGCTGATCAATGCTTCCGGCGCGCAGGTGCGCAACGGCGTCGCACTGGTCGGTGAAACCGGTCAGGCTCTGGAAGCCATCGTTCGGGAGGTTCAGGAGATCAACCAGAACGTCGCAGCGATCGTCACGTCGGCGCGCGAGCAGTCGACGGGGCTCGCCGAAATCAACTCGGCCGTCAATCTGATGGACCAGGGCACGCAGAAGAATGCCGCCATGGTCGAGCAGTCGACGGCGGCCTGCCATGGCCTGGCGCAGCAGGCGACGGCGCTCACCCAGTTGCTCGGCCAGTTCCGCCTTGGCCAGGATCAGCAGCGTATGGTTTCGCCGCGTCCCGACCCGGCGCAAGGCGCCAGCCAGCCGCAGGCGTCCCCCGCACGGGCGCTTGGCCGCAAGCTTGCCAGTGCCTTCAAGGGCAACACCGCCGTCGCCAGCGAATGGTCGGAGTTCTGAGACCTTCTGACCGCGACTGGACAATCAAGGAACGGGGCAGCGATGCCCCGTTTCGCTTTTGACGGGTCGTGACAGGCGACCGTTCAATCATTCAAAAGGCTGATCGGTGTATTCGCCGAATTGGCTTGTCGCTGGGACAGCCCGGCGGTTATGCGGGGGGATCGGGACAGCCGAAGCCGGTTTCATCCCTCGCGGTCCGCGAGATCCGCTCAGGAGCAACATGCTGAAATATATCGACTGGATCTGGGCCGTTCTTGCCGGCGCTCTGCTCGCCGTCATGGTGACCATCAACAGCGGGCTTGCGGCGTTGACGACGCCGTTTACCGCGTCCTGGGTGGTGCATGGTGTCGGCGGCGTTGTCGCGTTTATCCTGCTGATCGCCAATGGGGCCGTCGCCCGCCGGGCAGGACGCCTGCCGGCCAGCGGTAAGGCGCCGCTCTGGTCCTATCTCGGTGGCGCACCGGGGGCGTTTGCTGTGGCGGTGAGTTCGATTGCGGTGAATTCCGAGCTGGCGCTTGCCGGCGGTCTGTCCCTGCTGCTCGTCGGGCAGATCCTGTTCGGGCTGATTTCCGACCAGTTCGGCCTGTTCGGCACGCCGAAACGGGCCTTGAACCGCTTCGACTTCCTCGCGACGATCTGCGTCATCGGCGGCAGCGCGCTGCTCATCTTCTCAAAGGGGGCGTGAATGCTGGGTGCTGTCTTGATCGCATTGGCTGGCGGCGCCGCTGTCGGCATGAGCCGGTCCATCAACGGTCGGCTGACCATGGATCGCGGGGCGTTCACGGCCTCGGCCTGGAACCACTGGATCGGCTTCCTGCTGCTCACAGTCTATGTGCTTCTCTTCCACCGGATCGGTCTGCCGCTGATTGCCGATGTGCCGTTTTTCTACCTGACCGGCGGCGTCATCGGTGCCTGTTTCGTGGTGATCAGCTCCTATGTTTTTCCTCGCATCGGTGCTGCGCGCTCGGGCCTTTTGATCATCGGCGGGCAGATGATCACCGGCCTCATCATCGATCTCGCGCGCGGAACCGCTGCGTTTCATTGGGGGCAGCCGGCGGGCGTGGCGCTGATCCTGACGGGCATCTACCTCACCCGCTATACGCGCTGACGGACCAGGGCGCTGCCGATCGCTCGGCCTGTTGCATTTTAGTGATCTCCGAAACGGACGGTTTCGATTTCAGGCGTAGCCTTGGGCGATCGGGACACCTGCTGGAGGTGCATTCCATGACGCAGTCAGTCCATCGGCCAGTCGCGCATGCCAGAGAGACCGAGATCATCGGTCAAAAGGTGATCGATTTCCTGGCCAAGAACAGGCTTGAGCTTACGCCGCGCAATTTCGAACTGATCTTCGACGTGCTGCTCGGTCGGGACAAGACGCTCCGCGAGGCCTTTCTCGGCTTGCCCAAACCGGTCAGTCAGGGATCACTGTCGATGCTGGCGCATCGGTTCTTCCCCGAGCGGCCGCTGATCGCTGCGCTGCGAAATTCAAGCGATGAGACGCTCGGCGCACTTGAGGGTTTCCTCCGCGCGCTCGAGGCCGGGACGATCAGTGTCGTTGAGGCGAGGGAGGGCGAGTATGACAGTCTTGCCGCCCTTGAAGAGCAGGTTCGCCAATGCATCGCGGCTCTCCAGGCTCTCTCGCAGCAGGCCACGCCGGCACCGCAAGACCTTGCCGCCCAGGATCATCTGACGGCGCAGCTCTCCTTCGGTCTGCCAGGCTATGGCGCGCTCGAAGAGCGGCTTGAGGCCTTCTGCCGGGAGGGAATGCCGGAGGATGGGCTGAGCCTGATGCTCTGCCATGTCGACGGGCTTGAACCCTTGAGCCGTAGCGGCCTCGGCAAGGTTGGCGATTATATGAAGAACACGCTCGCACGCTTCACGCACCGCCTGATCGACAAGACCGACACGGCCTATTGGACCGCGCCGGACGAACTCAGCCTGCTTGTCGGTGCAAGCAGCGAGACCTATCTGGCGCAACTGAGCGAGAAGATCGCGCGGGTGGTGACGGACGCCGAGACCGTCGCCCGGCGCTCGATCCCGTCGATGCCGAAGCTCGTCTGCCATTTCGGCTGCGCGCGCACGCATCGTCCGGTTCTGGCCGCCCAGCTCTACGGCGCGGCGCGCCAATCCCTGCAAAGGGCGGAACTGACCGAAAGTCTCGTGCCCGTGTTTGCCGAGGTTTCGGTCGATGCGGCAACCATGCGCCGCTATGAAGCGCTTTACGGGCGTCGCGCACGGTGAGCATTTCTCACGTGAAGGCTCACCGGAGCAGGTGACCAAAATGTAATGCGGTTCCGTCGAGTTTGAGGCTTTGCCCTGTCGGGCAATCGGCCTATATCGCTCTTCATGTTCCAAGCTGTTGCCCGTCTCTTCGAATCCTGGCTCGATCCCTTTGCCCGATCGGACAATCTGCGTCCGCCGGAAAAGACCTGGGCCTTTGTGTGGTTTTATGTCAGCCAGGCGAAGATGGCCTTCTTCCTGATGGCGATCTTCGGCGGTGCCGTGGCCATGCTCGAAGCGGGGCTCTTCTGGTTCGTCGGACGGCTCGTCGATCTGCTTGACAAGGTGCCCAAGGAGGCCGGCTGGGACGGGCTGATCGCCGCCCATGGCGGAGAACTGCTCGCCATGGCGCTGATCGTGCTGATCGGACGCTTCATCGTGGTGACGGTCGGCGCTCTGGTCGAAGAGCAGGTGATCGTCCTCAATTTCTTCAATCTGGTGCGCTGGCAGGCGCATGCGCATGTGGCGCGCCAGTCGCTCTCCTTCTTCCAGAATGATTTCGCCGGTCGCATCGTCACCAAGGTCTGGTCGGCGGGACAGTCGACGGGGGATCTCCTGACCTCGCTCCTGCAGGTCGTCTGGTTCATGGTGATCTACACGGTCTCGACCATGGTGCTGGTCGCACAGCTCGACTGGCGTCTGGCGGCGATCATCGGTGCCTGGGTTGCGATCTTCCTCGTGCTTGCCCGCTATTTCGTTCCGAAGATCCGCTATCATGCCAAGCAGACGGCAGAGGCCTCGTCGATGCTGAACGGGCGCCTCGTCGACAGCTATTCGAACATCCAGACGCTGAAGCTCTTTGCCCGCGAGCGGCAGAACGATCACTATATCCGGGCCGGCTTCGAGCGTTTTCAGGAGACGCTGCGTCCCTTTGCGCGGCTTTTGACCGGAGTTCGAGCCTCGCTTGCGATCCTGTCCGGCTTCATGATCCTGATGGTGGCGCTGCTGTCCGTCGAGCTCTGGTTCACCGGGGCGGTGACGGCGGGTGGCGTCGCCTTCACGCTCGGGCTCGTGCTGCGTCTCAACATGCTGCTCGGCCGGATGATGACCCAGCTGAACGGCATCATGCGCAATATCGGCATGATCCAGAATTCGGCAGAACTGGTGGCAAAGCCGATCGGCCTTACCGACACGGCCGATGCCAAGCGGCTTGAGGTGAGGTCGCCGGAGATCCGGTTCGAGGACGTGACCTTCCATTACGGTCGCAAGAAGGGGGCGATCGACCACCTGACGCTGACCATCGAGCCGGGCGAGAAGGTTGGCATTGTCGGGCGCTCGGGGGCGGGCAAGTCTACCCTCGTCAACCTGCTCCTGCGCTTCTACGATCTGGAAGGCGGCAAGATCCGGATCGACGGACAGGACATTTCCGGCGTGACGCAGGAGAGCCTGCGCTCGCAGATCGGTATGGTCACGCAGGATACAGCGCTCCTGCACCGCTCCATCCGCGACAACATTCTGTTCGGTCGCGAGGATGCGACGGAGGAGCAGCTGATCAAGGCCGCCGAGCGGGCGGAAGCATTCGATTTCATCCAGCGACTGGAGGACCAGCGCGGCCGTCGGGGCTTCGATGCGCATGTCGGTGAGCGCGGGGTGAAACTTTCGGGCGGACAGCGCCAGCGTATCGCGATCGCCCGGGTGATGCTGAAGGATGCGCCGATCCTGGTGCTCGACGAGGCGACGTCTGCGCTCGACTCGGAAGTGGAGGCGGCGATCCAGTCCAATCTCGACCGGCTGATGCAGGGCAAGACGGTGCTTGCCATTGCGCACCGGCTGTCGACCATCGCAGCGCTCGATCGTCTCGTCGTCATGGACAAGGGCCGGATCATCGAGCAGGGCACACACAAGGAACTGGTGGCGCTGGGCGGGCTCTATTCGGAGCTCTGGGCGCGCCAATCCGGCGGTTTCCTCGACACGGGCGCCGAACTGGCGAGCGCCTGAGGCTCGCCCTCCGGCAACCTGATGCCAACTGGCTGCATTGCTTGAGGAAGTGTCTCCCACACTTGCGTTAAATCAAGCAATTGGGGATGGTATCCCGGAAATCCGCGACAACGTGGCTCCTTGTCCGAGGAAGACTGGACAGAATAGATTATCGGGCTTAGAACGCGCCAATCTGGCGGGGAATCTGTGGCTGCACAGTGGCCGGATTGTGATTCCCGCTGCGGGGGCAAATGCGGTGTGTCGCAGGATTGCGAGAGGAAAAAGTGACCGTGAGCGAACACGAGACGACGACAGAACATGCGGGCGAGCCTACGCGCCGCGACTTTCTCTACATGGTGACCGGTATTGCCGGCGCGGTTGGTGCGGCATCGTTCGCATGGCCGTTCATCGACCAGATGCGTCCGGATGCATCAACGCTCGCGCTCGCTTCGATCGAAGTGGACGTGTCTGCGCTTGAGCCGGGCATGTCGCTGACCGTCAAGTGGCGCGGCAAGCCGGTGTTCATCCGCAACCGCACCGACAAGGAAGTCGAAGAGGCCAAGGCCGTTCAGCTGGGTGACCTCAAGGACCCGGTGGCGCGCAACGCCAATGTCGACGCTGCTGCCGATGCGACGGACCTTGCGCGTTCGGCCGGTGCAGGCAAGGAAAACTGGATCGTCATGATCGGCTCCTGCACCCATCTGGGTTGCGTGCCACTCGGTCAGGCCGGAGACTTCGGCGGGTGGTTCTGTGCCTGCCACGGCTCGCACTACGATACGGCGGGCCGTATCCGCAAGGGTCCCGCACCGACCAACCTGCCGGTGCCGACCTTTGCATTCACATCCGACACTGTCATCGCGATCGGCTGAGGGGATAAGACACAATGAGTGGCCATTCGAGTTACCAGCCGTCCACCGGCATCGAGAAGTGGATCGATGCGCGCCTGCCGCTGCCGCGTCTGATGTATGACAGCTTCGTTGCCTATCCGGTTCCCCGCAACCTGAACTATGCCTATACCTTCGGTGGCATGCTTTCTGTCATGCTCATCGTGCAGATCCTGACCGGCGTCGTGCTGGCCATGCATTATGCCGCTGAAACGACCGTTGCCTTCAACTCGGTCGAAAAGATCATGCGCGACGTCAACAATGGTTGGCTCCTGCGCTACATGCATGCCAACGGCGCGTCGTTCTTCTTCATCGCCGTCTACCTGCATATTGCCCGTGGTCTCTACTACGGCTCCTACAAGGCGCCGCGCGAAATCCTCTGGATCCTCGGCGTGGTGATCTTCCTTCTGATGATGGCAACCGCCTTCATGGGCTATGTTCTGCCCTGGGGTCAGATGTCCTTCTGGGGTGCGACCGTCATCACCGGCTTCTTCACGGCCTTCCCGTTTGTCGGCGAAACCATCCAGCAGTTCCTGCTCGGCGGCTTTGCGGTCGACAACCCGACGCTGAACCGCTTCTTTGCGCTGCACTACCTGCTGCCGTTCATGATCGCCGGTGTCGTCATCCTGCACGTCTGGGCGCTGCATGTGACCGGTCAGACCAACCCGACCGGCGTCGAAGTGAAGTCCAAGACCGACACGGTTCCGTTCACGCCCTACGCAACGTTGAAGGATGCGCTTGGCCTGTCCGTCTTCCTGTTGGTCTTCGCCTACTTCGTCTTCTACATGCCGAACTACCTCGGCCATCCGGACAACTACATCCCGGCCGACTCGCTGAAGACCCCGGCGCACATCGTTCCGGAATGGTACTTCCTGCCGTTCTACGCGATGCTGCGCGCCATCACCTTCAATGTCGGCCCGATCGACTCCAAACTCGGTGGCGTTCTCGTGATGTTCGGCGCGATCATCGTGCTGTTCTTCCTGCCGTGGCTCGACACCTCCAAGGTGCGTTCGGCCGTGTACCGCCCGTGGTACAAGCTGTTCTTCTGGATCTTCGTGGCCAACTCGATTGTTCTGGGCTGGCTCGGTGCGATGCCGGCGGAAGGCTCCGGCTTCCTCGGCTTCGTCTTCGGTGGCGATCTCGCGGGTAACTATGTCGCCTATTCGCAGATCGGTACGGCCTACTACTTCGGCTTCTTCCTCGTGATCATGCCGCTGCTCGGTCTGTTCGAGACGCCAAGGCGCATCCCGAATTCGATCACCGAAGCGGTTCTCGAAAAGAGCGGCAAGTCCGCTGCTGCCCAAGCCTGAGCGCGTGAGAGGAAGATAACAATGAAAAAGCTTATCACGAGCATCGCGCTGGTCGCCGCCTTGGCCGGGTTCTCCGGTCAGGCGCTGGCGGCGGAAGGTGGTGATCTGGCCGAACTGACGCATCATGCCGCACAGACCGGTCACTATCCGATCCTGAAGCCCGAGCAGATGGACTGGTCGTTTGCCGGCCCGTTCGGCAAATATGACAAGGGCCAGTTGCAGCGCGGTCTGAAGGTTTACACCGAAGTCTGTGCTGCCTGTCACTCGATGAGCCTGGTTGCCTTCCGCACACTGGAAGACCTGGGTTACTCCGAGGCGCAGGTGAAGGCCTTTGCCGCGAACTATGAAGTGACCGACGGTCCGAATGCGGATGGTGAAATGTTCACCCGTGCAGCGGTTCCGTCTGATCGCTTCCCGTCGCCGTTCCCGAACAAGGAAGCGGCTGCTGCTGCCAACAACGGTGCGGCTCCGCCGGACTTTTCGCTGATCGCGAAAGCCCGTGGCGTCACCCGCGGTTTCCCGACCTTCGTCTTCGACATCTTCACCCAGTATCAGCAGGGCGGTCCGGATTACATCCATGCGCTTCTGACGGGTTACCAGGAGCCGCCGGAAGGCATCGAAGTTGCCGAAGGCACGCACTTCAACCCGTACTTCATCGCTGGCCAGTCGCTCGCCATGGGGGCGCCTTTGTCTGACGGTCAGGTGACCTACGATGATGGTGCACCGGAAACGCTGGAGCAGTATTCGCTCGACGTGTCCGCCTTCCTGATGTGGGCCGCCGAGCCGCATCTCGAAGACCGCAAGCGCATGGGCTTCATGGTCATGGTGTTCCTCGCGATCTTCGCCGCGCTGATCTACCTGACGAAGAAGTCGGTCTACGCGAACAAGGAACACTGATCCCCCGGGGATCACGTTTCACGGAAAAGGCGGTCTTCGGATCGCCTTTTTTTGTTTTCGGTCGTCTAACGAAGAATGTTGGCGAGCTCTCGCTCGCAGTCCAGCCGGTCGAGCGGGGCGAGTTCGCCCAGGCGTTGTAGCACTAGCGCGTTCGGTATCGTTGCCATCCGCCACCGGATGATGCAGGGGACGCGCAGTCCGGCGACCTCAAGGTCGGAGATTACAATGTCGCTCGGCCAGTTCGATGCCTTGGCCGTGGTGATCATGGCGACCACGCTTGCAGTATTGGTTCGGTTGAAGGCTGCTCCCGAAATGACCACAGCCGGTCGACGCTTGAGGACGGGGATATCTGCAAAGGGGAATGGGACTATGATGGTCTCATAACGCTCACAGATCACGGAAGGCCTCTTCGTCCTCGGGGCCTGCCCATTCCGGGAACTGGGCAGCGGCGACGGTGAGATGACCGTTGGACAGGGTCACCTCGCGAACGGGTATCTCTTCTCCGCGTCGCGTCTTGTACCATACGGACCAAAGATCCTTCATCCGGCCATCGGGGCGGATCGCGTCGGTGGGGCGTCCGTCCTTGCCCGTCTTCATGCGCACCCAGCGGCCAATGATGCCATCTGCCTCAAGGTGAATTGGCTCTTCGTCCCGAAGCGTGAGCAGACGTCGTCTGAGGTCCGGGCTTTCGACGTGCTTGAACCAGATCGCGACGTCGGAAATCCTGACACGTGGCATCATGGTCTTTCTCCAGACGGTTTTGGGAGATGACGTGAGGTTCATGTTGACGGAGGC
Organism: Rhizobium sp.; assembly: GCA_029865885.1. Lineage (GTDB taxonomy): Bacteria > Pseudomonadota > Alphaproteobacteria > Rhizobiales > Rhizobiaceae > Allorhizobium. The sequence continues at coordinate 8,856 of JARXAK010000095.1, forward strand.
TGCCTAGGCGGTCAATGCCCTTGTGTCCGGCGCGGTGTTTTGATTGGGAGAGGGATGGACAAGGGCGCGGACAGGCGTCACCTTGCGCGCAACCTTCCTACTTTGCTGGATCACCATGACGCCCGAAAGCCAGAACTACCTCCTCAGCTCCATCCGCTCGATCCCCGACTATCCGAAGCCCGGGATCATCTTCCGCGATATCACCACCCTGCTCGGCGACGCGCGCGCCTTTCGCCGGGCGGTCGACGAACTGGTGCAGCCCTATGTGGGGCTCAAGGTCGACAAGATCGCCGGCATGGAAGCGCGTGGCTTCATCCTGGGCGGTGCCGTCGCGCATCAGCTGTCTGCCGGCTTCGTGCCGATCCGCAAGAAGGGCAAGCTGCCGCATGAGACCGTGCGGATTGCCTACAGCCTGGAATACGGCGTGGACGAGATGGAAATCCACATGGATGCGGTGAAGCCGGGGGAGAAGGTCATCCTGGTCGATGACCTGATCGCCACCGGCGGCACGGCCGTGGGCGCCGTCCAGCTGCTGCGCCAGATCGGCGCTGACGTCGTGTCTGCCTGCTTCGTCATTGACCTGCCGGAACTCGGCGGTCGCAAGAAGCTCGAGGCGCTCGGCGTCGAGGTTCGCACGCTCGTGGAATTCGACGGGCACTGAGCCCCAGGCTTCGACCGGGCGCTGCCGCCCGGTCG
>JARXAK010000134.1 GCA_029865885.1 Rhizobium sp.
GTTCGATGATATGGGCGGTCTTGAAGAGGGTTTCTTCCTCGAATGGCTTGCCGATGATCTGCAGGCCGAGCGGCAGGCCCTTGCTGTCGATGCCGGCGGGAACCGAGATGCCCGGCAGGCCGGCCATGTTGAGCGTGATGGTGAAGACGTCCTGCAGGTACATCTTGACCGGATCGGCGGCGAGTTCCTTGTCGCCGATCGCGAAAGCAGAGGTCGGGGTGATCGGGGCGAGGATCGCGTCGACACCGGCCTCAAAAGCCAGTTCGAAGTCGCGCTTGATCAGGGTGCGGACCTTCTGGGCCTTCAGGTAATAGGCGTCGTAGTAGCCGGCCGAGAGCACATAGGTACCGATCATGATGCGGCGCTGGACTTCCTTGCCGAAGCCTTCGGCGCGGGTCTTCTCGTACATGTCGGCAATGTCCTTGCCGTCGACGCGCAGGCCGTAGCGGACGCCGTCGTAACGGGCAAGGTTCGAGGAGGCTTCGGCGGGGGCCACGATGTAATAGGCCGGAAGCGCATATTTGGTGTGCGGAAGCGAGATGTCGACGATCTCGGCACCCGCTTCCTTCAGCCAAGCGATACCCTGCTGCCAGAGGGCCAGAATCTCTTCCGACATGCCCTCGACGCGGTATTCCTTGGGGATACCGATCTTCATGCCCTTCACCGAGCCGCCGATCGCCTTCTCATAATCCGGAACCGGCAGGTCGACGGATGTCGTGTCCTTGGCATCGGTGCTGGCCATGGACTTCAAGAGGATCGCGGCGTCTCGTACGTCGCGAGCGATCGGGCCGGCCTGATCGAGCGACGAGGCAAAGGCGACGATGCCCCAACGCGAGCAGCGGCCATAGGTGGGCTTGATGCCGACGGTGCCGGTGAAGGCGGCCGGCTGGCGGATCGAGCCGCCGGTGTCGGTTGCGGTCGCACCGGCGCAGAGATGGGCTGCCACGGCTGCGGCTGAGCCGCCGGAGGAGCCGCCCGGCACCAGCTTCTCGTCGGAGCCCTTGGCCTTCCACGGGTTGACGGCAGGACCGTAATAGGAGCTCTCATTGGACGAGCCCATGGCGAATTCGTCCATGTTCAGCTTGCCGAGCATGACGGCGCCGGCATCCCAGAGGTTCTGGGTCACGGTCGATTCGTATTTGGGCTTGAAGCCGTCGAGGATGTGGCTGCAGGCCTGGGTGTGCACGTCGCGGGTGGCGAAGAGGTCCTTGACGCCGAGCGGAATGCCTTCGAGCACGCCGGCCTTACCTTCTTGGATGCGGGCGTCGGAAGCCTTGGCCATATCGCGGGCGATGTCGGGCGTCACGGCGACATAGGCGTTCAGCGCGCCATTCGCAGCCTCGATCGCGGAGAGATAGGCATCCGTCAGTTCGACGGCCTTGATCTCCTTGGCGGCGAGTTTCGCGCGGGCTTCGGCGATGGTGAGGCTGATCAATTCGCTCATGGCAGGTTCACTTCAAACTGTCGGCGGGCCGCTGGGCCCCAAGAAAATCGGGTGGCGTGGATGATCCGGGAGGCGTCTTATTCGACGACCTTCGGCACCTGGAAGAAATTGCGATCGGTGGCCGGCGCATTGGTGACGATGTCGTCGGCCTTGTTGCCGTCGGTGACGATGTCTTCACGCTTCTTCATGGCCATCGGCGTGACCGAGGTCATCGGCTCGACACCGGTGACATCGACCTCGTCGAGCTGCTCGACGAAACCGAGAATGCCATTGAGCTCCCCGGTCATGCGTGCGGCATCCTCCTCGCTGACAGCGATGCGGGCAAGGCGGGCGACGCGCTTGACGGTGGCGAGGTCAACAGACATGGCATTCTCCGGATAAGCTGTTTTCTTCGCTATAATGGCCGTCAAGCGCTGAGGCAACGGGGTTTGTCAGACCGTGACGGCCGATCCCGCCTGCGGAGCCACGACGCGGGTGCGCGTGCCATCCATACCGGCGACGAATTTTTCCGGCGTCTGGTCGATGATCGGGAAGGAGCCATAGTGGCACGGGATCGCCGTCTTGAAGTCGAAGAAGCGTTGGCAGGCGAGTGCCGCAACCGCGCCGCCCATGGTGAAGCGGTCACCGATCGGCACGATGCCGACATCCGGCTGGTGCAATTCGTTGATCAGCTTCATATCGGAGAAGATGTCCGTGTCGCCCATGTGGAGGACGGAGGCCTCGTCATCGAAATGCAGCATCAGACCGTTGGCATTGCCGAGCGCATGCGACACGCCATCTTCGGTGATCTGGGCCGAGGAATGCAGCGCATTGGTGAAGGTCACCGAGAAGCCCTCGAAATGAATGGTGCCGCCGGTATTGCCCATTTCCAGCTTGTCGACACCCTTGGCGCCGAGCCAGGCAGCGAGATCGGCATTGGCAAGCACCGTTGCCCCCGTCTCCTTGGCCAGTGACACCGTGTCGCCCACATGGTCGCCGTGACCATGGGTGAGCAGAATATGCGTGATGCCCTTGGTCATGTCCTTACGGTCAAGACCGGCAAAGCCGGGATTATGGGTGAGGAAGGGATCGATGAGGATCGATGCCTTGGCCGAATCGAGGCGGAAGGCGGCATGGCCGAGCCAGGTGATTTTCATGCGTGGGTCTCCGGTCTTTGAATATCGTCAGCAATATATGGCAAGCCGGTCCTTCGGCAACGGGCGCGCCGAGTTGCCTCGCCGGTCCGGACGGTTTAAGCGACGAGCATGACAGCCGTAGTGCTGAGCGCAAGGAAGGAACGACCATGGCCGATGACGACTACGTGTATGACGAGGCGACCGGCGAATGGCGTCCGGCTTCCGAGATTGCGGCCGCGGCAGCGGCCAAGCCCGTCGCCCTTGACGCATCGGGTACGGAGCTTGCCGACGGTGACTCGGTGGTGCTGATCAAGGACCTCAAGGTCAAGGGTGCCGGCCAGACGCTGAAGCAGGGCACGGTCATCCGCTCGATCCGGCTGACCGATGATCCCGAGCACATTGATTGCCGCTATGACGGGATCAAGGGCCTGGTGCTGAGAACCGAATTCGTGCGCAAGCGCTAAACAGCAGGACGGGCGGGCATGGCGACGCTGACGATCGAGGAACTGGCGGAACGCTTGAAGCCCGGCCAGGCAATTGCCGGGCTTGATCTCGGCACCAAGACGATCGGGCTGTCCGCCTCCGATCTCGGTCGCCGCTTCGCCACCCCTCGCCCCGTGATCAAACGGGTGAAATTCACCCAGGACGCCGAAGTGCTGCTGTCCTTTGCGGCCAAGGAAAAGATCGCCGCCTTCGTGATCGGACTTCCGGTCAACATGGACGGGTCATCAGGCCCGCGTGTGCAGGCGACACGGGCCTTCGTGCGCTCGATGTCGGAAAAAACGGAGATCCCCTTCGTCTACTGGGACGAGCGGCTATCGACGGTCGCCGCGGAACGGGCGCTTCTCGAAATGGATGTGTCGCGGGCCAAACGCAGCGAGCGGATCGATTCGGCGGCTGCCAGCTTCATTCTTCAGGGGGCGCTCGACAGGCTCTCAGGGCTTGCGCGGACCTCGGACAATTCCGCCGATTTTTCCTGACGGGCCGCCCACCAGGCCTTGATCTGCTTGCGACGGCGGAAGCCGATGATCGCAAACAGGATGAGGCTGTCGACGATGATCGCGCGCAGAACCAGCGGCGGGATTGTCTCCGGCGCAATGCCGAGCACATTGCCATAAACCTGGAAGACCAGATCATGGGCGTCGCGCGTCAGCATGAAGATGCCAAAGCTCAGGTTATAATAGGACAGACCGTACCAGGCGCCCAGGATCGCAATGGGCAAAGCCCACAAGAGCAGAAGTGTCTTCATGCCGTTTCCGCCTTTTGATCGAACGGCAAGTCATTTGCCGCCGGCCAGTTTTCAACCAGCCATTTGAGTGTGGCCATGACGGTGAGAACCATCGCGGGAACGGCGATATCGAGCGCCAATCCCGAGAAGAACACCATCATCATGATGGTCACCAGCGGTCGTGCAACAACCGTGTCCGTCACCACTTCGCCCTTTAACGTCTGTCCCACCTTAAAGTTGGACGCTTCGGCCCGGAGTCGCAACGTAAACCCTTTGTTAAGGTTAACGGCACCTGTGGATGAGCAGTTTCAGATGGTTGGCAAAAGTGTCTGAGGCACACGAATTGCCATTGAACGCAGGAGCTTAGGCCGTTACCCCTGCCCTGCCGCCATTCTGGACCCGCCATGCTGATCATCTTCGAAAGTATTCTGCCGATTTTCCTGCTCGTGATTCTCGGGGTCGCGCTCAAACGCACGCGATTGATCAACGACACGTTCTGGAGTGGGCTGGAACAGTTCGGATACTTCGTGCTCTTCCCGGCGCTCCTGTTCCAGACGCTCTCCAGCACCGATTTTTCCGCCCTGGATAGCGGCAGCGTCGGTCTTGTGTCCCTTCTGGCGGTTGGCGTGATGACCGGGCTGGTACTGGTTTTCTGGCCGTTTCTCAGTGCACGTGGCATGAGCGGCGCCTCATACACGTCCGTCTTCCAAACCTCGACACGCTGGAACGGCTTCATGGCGCTTGCGATCGCGGAGAAGCTTACCGGCCAGACGGGACTGTCCGTCATCGCCATCATCATGGCTTCGATCATCATACCGCTCAACCTGATCAATGTCGGGATCATGGTGTGGTTCTCGGGCGAAAGCCGAGGACTGAAGACCTTCGTGGTCCGCATCATCACCAACCCGATCATCATCGGGGCGCTCTGCGGCGTTCTCGTCAATGTGACGGGTATCCCGATCTACGCGCCCGTCATGACGGCCGTCGATCTGATCGCCAGCGCTTCCCTCGGCCTCGGGCTCGTGACCGTTGGCGCAGGCCTCAGGGTGGCGGATGCGCTGAAGCCGCAGGCAAGCGTGCTGCTGACCGTCTTCTTGAAACTGATCGTCTTCCCGGTTGTCGCAGTGGCGCTGGCGCTTGCCTTCGGTCTGTCCGGCGAGATCGTCGTTATGATCGCGCTGGGTGCTGCGGTGCCAACCGCCATGAACGGCTATGTGCTGGCCAAGCAGATGGGCGGCGATGCCGATCTCTATGCGGCAGCGGCCACCGTGCAGACGGTTGCTGCCTTCTTCACGATCCCGGTCGTCCTCTATCTCGCCGGTCAGGTGGCCGGCGGATAGAGAAGATCGAGCACGTAGCGCGAATCGAAGCGCGCATCGAGCACGCCATAGGTGTGGCGCCAGCCACCCGCGAGGCGTGATTCGAGGAAGGCATCGGCGATCTTGCCGGCGCCTAAGCGATAGAGCTCTGCGGCACCGGCTGCGAGCGCCAGTTGCTCGATCAAGAGGCGGCCGGCGGCTTCATCGCGTTCGGCAAGCGCGGTTGCTGCGCGGAGCACTTCCACCGTCTTCTTGCCGGAGGGGCCGAGATCGCGCTCGAGGCCGGCAAACAGCGTTTCGAAGAGATCCTTGCCACGGCTGAGCACACGCAGAACATCGAGCGCCATGACATTACCGGAGCCTTCCCAGATCGCGTTGACCGGGGCCTCGCGATAATGGCGGGCGATCGGGCGCTCCTCGACGTAACCATTGCCGCCGATGCATTCCATCGCCTCATAGATGAGAGACGGTGCGATCTTGCAGATCCAGTATTTGGCAACCGGCGTCATGACACGGGCATAGGCCGCATCGACGGGGCTCTCGCGTGCCTTGTCGAAGCTGTCGGCGAGACGGAAGGCAAGGGCCGTGGCAGCCGCGACGTCGAGCGCCATGTCGGCGAGCACACGCGTCATCATCGGCTGGTCGATGAGGTTCTTGCCGAAGACAGCGCGACCGCGCACGTGGTGCACGGCCTCGGCCATGGAGGCACGCATCATGCCGGCGGACGAGAGTGCGCAGTCGAGGCGCGTCAGCGTCACCATGTCGAGAATGGTGCGCACACCGTCACCCGGCGTGCCGAGC
>JARXAK010000175.1 GCA_029865885.1 Rhizobium sp.
GCTCGGCACCACTGGAAGAAGCCGGAGATGCCGCCGCATCTCCGGCTTCAGTGTTTTGGAAGATCTGACGGATTTCTGGCTCAAACCCAGAGCATTTGCGGCAAACCGCTTCGGGCTTTTGCTGGAATTTCTCTAGAAACCGCTGGCGAGCCTGCGGCGAAGATCGCCGATGTCGGGCGTCGCGCGTTGCTCCAGGCGGCGCTCCCAGGCGAGTGCCGTGTTGACGATCACACCGAGATCATCATAGCGCGGCGTCCAGGCAAGAACCTGTTTCGCCAATGTGGAATCCGCCACGACAAGCGGCGCATCGCCGGGACGGCGCGAGGCATAGTCTACCCGGAAATCGACATTGGTCGCGCCACGGACCGCTTCGATAATGTCGAGCACCGAGTAACCCTTGCCGTATCCGCAATTGGCGACCAGTGGACCGCCGCCCTTGCGCAGATATCGCAACGCCTGCAAATGGGCATCGACGAGGTCGTTGATGTGAATATAGTCACGCACACCCGTCCCATCAGGCGTATCGTAATCGGTACCATAGACGGACATGGACGCGCGTTTGCCGAGGGCTGCCTCGCAGGCGACCTTCAGAAGATGCGTGGCGCCGACTGCCGAATTGCCGGCACGGCCCTTCACATCGGCGCCGGCGACGTTGAAATAGCGCAGCGCCACGTAGCAAAGCCCGTGGGCCCGTGCGGTGTCGCGCAACATCATCTCGCTCATCAGCTTGGACTGGCCGTAGGGGGATTCCGGGCGCAGCGGCGCATCCTCGCGCACCGGCAGCGGCTTGTCCGGCAGTCCGTAAACGGCCGCAGTGGACGAGAAGATGACCTTGTCGATCCCGGCCTTCACAGCAGCCGATAGCAGGCGGCGGGTATTCTCGGTGTTGTTCTCGTAATAGCCCAGCGGATTGGCAATCGATTCCGGCACCACGATCGAACCGGCGAAATGGATGATCGCCTCGATGTCGTTTTCGGCAAAGACCTGCTTGAGAACGGCAGGCTTGCCGATGTCTCCGAGGTAAAAACGTGCCTGGGGCGCGACCGCCCAGCGGAAGCCGGTGGAGAGCCTGTCGACCACGACAACCTCTTCCCCCGCATCGAGGAGAGCCCAGACCATGTGGCTGCCGATGAAGCCTGCGCCACCCGTCACCAAGATCGCCATGACTTTTCTTCCCGTTGTTTTTCTTATCGGGACATGAAAACCATGGGCATCTTACAGAGTGCTTATCGAGAGCCTCCAAGTTACTGAAACATCTTGCCTATTCGGATTCTTCGTAAAGGTGGAGTAAGCCGTTTCAGTCAAATTTTATCGATCCCGCAGCAGACCAGCGAGAAACCTCAGAGTGCTTTGATATAGCCGCTCAACCGCTCGGCTGCGTCGGCGATGTGCGCGGGGTTGCGCAGGAAGCAGGCCCTGAGGAAAGGCAGCCCGCCCTCGCCAAACGCCGTGCCCGGTGCCATTCCGACGCCGGTCTTGTCGACGATGTCGAGCGCCGCCTTCCGGCTGTCGGTGATGCCGTCGATTTTCAGGAAGGCGTAGAGCGCTCCTTCCGGCTTCAAGGTCTCGACCCTGTTGGTGGCGATCAGCGCATCGCAGAGGATGTCGCGCGAGGCGGTGGCTCTCGCAATATTCTCGCGCACGAAGTCATCGCCCTGATCGAGGGCTATGACCGCACCGCGCTGCATGAACTGGGCGACGCCCGAGGTCGAATACTGGATGAGGTTCTCCAGAACCTGCCCGAGCTCCGGCGGCGCGACGATCCAGCCGACGCGCCAGCCGGTCATCGACCAGTTCTTCGAGAAGGAGTTGGCGAAGATCACCCTGTCGCCCTCCTCCATCACGTCGAGGAAGGACGGCGCCCGCTCGGATGCGCCATAGTAGTAGAGCGCGTAGATCTCGTCAGCGAGGATCCAGATACCGTGGCGACGGGCGAGTTCGAGAATGGCCTTCAGATCTTCGCGGGTCGCCGTCCAGCCGGTCGGGTTGGAGGGGGTGTTGATGAAGAGGGCCCTGGTCTTCGGCGTGATCGCCTTTTCCAGCCGATCAAGATCGAGCATCCAGCGGCCATCGGTGAAGGAGAGCGGCACGCAGACGGACTTGGCCCCGGCAAGATCGATCGCCGAGACGATGTTCGGCCAGCAGGGTGAGAGATAGATCATTTCGTCGCACGGCGATGTCAGGGCCTGCACCGCCAGCGCGATCGCCTGCATGCCCGAGGCCGTGACATAGAAGTGCTCGACCGGCAGATCAACGGAGAAGTGGCGCTGGTAGTAGCGCGACAGTGCCTGACGGAGCTCCGGAACGCCGCGTTGCCAAGTGTAGAAGGTTTCGCCGCCGAGCAAGGCTTCGCTTGCGGCGCGGTTGATGAAGTCGGGCGTCGGCAGGTCGCCCTCACCCGCCCAGAGCGGCAGCAGACCGTCGCGACCCCGCGCATAGTTGATGATCTCGACGATACCGCTTTCCGGTGCGGCGAGTGCGCGGGGGCTTAGGCTGTCCAGCAGGGTCATGGGGTATTCGCTCCTTCGATCAGTGCGGAATGTCTAACTGATCGAAGGGCAAAAATCCCATGATATTCCTTGAGGACAAGATCGATCCTGCTGATGGGTTCCCGCAGACGGGATGGACCCGAATGACCGCTCAGCGGCTCTTCAGAAGGTCGCGGATCTAGGTGAGCAATAGAACGTCAGCCGGCGGCGGCGCAGCATCCGCAGCCTTCTGCTCTTCCTTTTCGATCGACCTGCGCAGCGTGTTGACCCCCTTGACCATCAGGAAGATGATCCAGGCGAGGATCATGAAGTTGATGATGACCGTGATGAAGTTGCCGTAGGCGAAGACGGCACCCTGTTCGCGGGCGGCAGCCAGCGTGCTGGCTGTGACATTGCTGCTCAAGGGCAGGAAGTAATTCGAAAAGTCGAAGCCGCCGAAGATGACACCGACGACGGGCATCACGATGTCTTCGACCAGAGAGTTGACGATCAGGCCGAAGGCCCCGCCGATGATCACGCCCACCGCCAGGTCCATGACGTTGCCACGCGCGATGAATGTCTTGAATTCCTGTAGCATTTTCCCCTGCTCCTAGATGGTCCCGATGAAGCCCGGCTGAAAGCCGACCCGAGGCCATGGTTAATCAATCTTCGCGCTTTCGAAAATGGTAAATCCGCACAGGCCGCCAACTGGTTTCGACTAAGGTCAATATCCAAAACGATTTCAAAAGCCGCAGACATGGCCTAATGTTCCGGCTTGGGCGCAGTCGAGGAGGAGAAGGTGTTCCCAGGCTGGATCATCGTTGCGTCAGCGATCGGCTACCTGTTTTTGCTGTTTGCCGTTGCGAGCTACGGCGACCGGAAGACGCGCGTGCATGGCGTTCCCGCCGGAGGCCGGCCTGTCGTCTATGCGCTGAGCCTTGCCGTCTATTGCACCTCCTGGACCTATTTTGGTGGAGTGGGCCTCGCGGCCGAGCGCGGTCTCGAATTTATGGCGATCTATATCGGTCCAATTCTGATGTATACGCTCGGCATGCCGATCCTGCGAAGGATTGTCGAGCTCGCCAAGACCGAGAAGATCACCTCCGGCGCCGACTTCGTGGCGGCCCGTTACGGCAAGAACCCGGTCGTGGGCATGCTCGTCACCGTCATCTATCTGGTCGGCATCATCCCCTATATCGCCCTTCAGCTGAAAGCGGTGTCGAGCTCGGTGGCGGCGGTGATGGACCCGACGGCCTATGGGATCGGCACCGGCAATCTCTACTTCATCGACCTGCCGCTGATCGTCGCCTTCATCCTCGCCTGCTTCGCCGTGATCTTCGGGACGCGTCACACCGACGCCACCGAACACCAGGACGGCCTGATCCTTGCGATTGCCATGGAATCCGTGGTCAAGCTCGTCGCTTTCTGGACACTCGGCATCTTTGTCATCTGGGTGATGTTCGACGGACCGGCCGATCTCTGGCAAAAGGCGACGGAAAGCGAAGCGGTCATGGCGGCCCTGTCGCATGAGACACCGGCGAGCCGCTGGATCCTGCTGATTGCGCTTTCGGCCTTCGCCATCATCATGCTGCCGCGGCAGTTCCACGTCACCGTCGTCGAAAACCGGACACCCCGCGAATTGAAGCTCGCCGGCATCCTGATGCCGATCTACCTGATCGCCATCAACATCTTCGTCCTGCCGGCGGCAATCGCCGGTGTCCTGATGTTCGGCGGCAGCGGCGATGCCGACCTCTACGTGCTCTCGCTGCCGCTCGAAGCAGGCTCAGGCTTCGTGTCGCTGCTCACCTTCATCGGCGGCTTTTCGGCGGCGACCGCCATGGTCATCGTGGCCTCCGTTGCGCTGGCGATCATGGTGTCCAACGATATGGTGCTGCCGATCTTCCTGCGGCACAAGCTGCTCGGGCGGCCAAGCCAGCGCGAAGACTTCGCCAAGACACTGCTGCATATCCGGCGAACCGCGATCTTCGGCGTTCTGCTGCTCGGCTACGTCTATTTCCGCTCCGCCGACAATACGACAGGGCTCGCCAAGATCGGTCTCCTCTCCTTCACCGCGATCGCGCAGATCGCGCCGGCCATGTTCGGCGGGCTGATCTGGCGGCGGGCGAATGCGCGCGGCGCCATCGCGGGGCTTACGATCGGCTTCCTCGTCTGGGCCTATCTGCTCTTCCTGCCGAGCCTCGGCGCCGAGGACCATTCCTGGATCGCCTCGGCCGTACTCGGCTTTCTGTTGCCCGGGCTTTCGATGTTCGAGCCGCAATATGCGGACCCGCTGGTCAATGCGACCATCTTCAGCCTGCTGATCAATACGATTGCCTTCGTGATCGGCTCGCTCAGCCGCAATCCGCGCCCCGTGGAGCGCATCCAGTCGGCCATCTTCATCAAGCGCCAGCCGCGCTCCAACTTTGCCACCCGTGGCTGGAAAACCAGCGTCGCCGTCGGCGACCTGAAGGCTGCCATCGCGCGCTATCTCGGCAATGAGCGAATGGAACGCTCCTTCCGCTCCTACGAACAGACAGTGGGCCGCAAGCTCGCCGACGACAGCCCGGCGGACATGGCCTTCATCCATTTTTCGGAGCAGCTTCTCGGCAGCGCGATCGGCTCGTCCTCCGCGCGTCTTGTCCTGTCGCTCATCCTGCAAAAGGCGGAGGATCCGTCCGCCGATACCGTCTGGCTGCTCGACCAGGCCTCGGAAGCGCTGCAATACAACCAGGACATGATGCAGACGGCGCTGGCGCAGATGGAGCAGGGGATTGCCGTCTTCGACGCCTCTGACCGCCTGACGATCTGGAACCGGCGGTTCCGCACCCTGCTGGACCTGCCGGAGCATGTCGGCCAGGTCGGCTTTCCGCTTCTCGACATGATCACCATTCTTGCGCAGAGGGGCGACGTTCCCGCTGGCGACACGCAGGCCGTGATCCGCAGTTTCCACCAGTTCGACAGGCCATTCCAGATGGTTCTGGGCGGTGGCAAAAGGATCATCGAAGTCCGCTGCAATCTCATGCCGGACAAGGGTCTGGTCGCCACCTTCAGCGACATCACGGCCCGGGTGGAAGCCGACCAGGCGCTGAAACAGGCGAATGAAACGCTGGAACAGCGCGTCAGCGAACGCACCGCCGAACTCACGCGGGTGAACCATGCGCTCGCCGAAGCACGCGCCGCAGCGGACGAAGCCAATATCGGCAAGACCCGCTTCTTCGCGGCTGCCGGCCATGACATTCTCCAGCCCCTGAATGCCGCCCGGCTTTACTCATCGTCGCTTGTGGAGCGGCTTGGCGATTCCGAAAACAGCGCGCTGGTGGGCAATATCGACTCGGCGCTTGAGTCGGTCGAAAGCATTCTCGGCGCCGTTCTCGACATCTCGCGCCTCGACACCGGGGCGATGAAGCCGCGTTTTTCCAGCGTGCCGCTGAACAGCCTCTTGCAGCGGATCGAGACGGACTTTGCCCCGATGGCGCGTGAGAAGGAGCTGAAGCTGGTTGTCATGCCGACAACGCTATCGGTTCGCTCCGACCCAACGCTGCTGCGCCGCCTGGTTCAGAACCTCGTCTCGAACGCGATCAAGTACACGCCTTCAGGCCGTGTCGTGGTCGGCACCCGGCGTCAGGGCGACAAGGTGGTGATCCAGGTCACCGACAGCGGCATCGGTATCCCCTCGTCAAAATTCCGGACCGTGTTCAAGGAGTTCGCGCGGCTCGAAGAAGGCATGCGCACGGCCTCCGGCCTCGGCCTCGGACTTTCGATCGTCGACCGCATCGCCAAGGTGCTGCAGCATCCGGTCGAACTCGCCTCGAAGCCTGGCAAGGGCACGACTTTCAAGGTCGTGATGCCTCTCGATATCGCCAAACCGGCGACAAAGGGCGTGGTACCGCTCGATGCGGTCAGCCGCGCGACACCCTCTCTTCAAGGCTTCCGGGTGCTCTGCATCGACAACGAACCGAAGATCCTCGAAGGCATGCAGCTTCTCATTTCCGGCTGGGGTTGCAGCGTCGAATGTGCCGGCTCGATTGCCGAGATGGACGACTTGCTGAAGGGTGGCAACCCGCCGGATCTCGTGATTGCCGATTATCATCTGGGCGACGGCAGCGGGGTCGGGGCGATCCTCAGACTGCGGGCCTTGACCCAGGCGGATGTGCCCGCCTTGCTCATCACCGCCGACCGCTCGGCGGAAGTGCGCGCCGAGGCCGAACGGCATTCGATCACGCTGCAGAACAAGCCGGTCCGCCCCGCAGCGCTTCGCGCCTTCATCACCCAGATCTCCTCGCAAAGGCAGGCTGCTGCGGAGTGATCACGGCCAAAGGGCCACGTCCCCGATCGGCGTTACCAACTCTTCAAGGCTCGCAGCGTCGGCGTCTTCTTGAAGAGATGGTCGTTCATGCGACCCATCAACCTGTCGAGCAGGGCGACGGCCTCGACCACAGCCGGGCCCTTGTTCAGCATCACGCATTCTGCGCGCGCCGCCATGGCGGCATCGGTCATCTCGCTTCGCGTCGGAATGCCTTCCTTGACCATGTCTTCCAGAACCTGGGTCGCCCAGACGCAAGGCACAGACGCCGCCTCGCAGATCCAGAGCAATTCCTCCTGCATCTCCGCCAGACGCTCGAAACCGATCTCAGCGGCGAGATCTCCCCGTGCGATCATCACGCCGAAAGGTCCTCGCCTGCGGGCCCGCGCGATGAGGGCGGGAAGATTGGTCAGCGCCAGGGGCTGCTCGATCTTAGCGATCAGGCCGAGTTCGCGCTCACCCCGGTCGTGGCGAGCAAGCACGCTGTCGAGAAGATCGATGTCCTCGGGGCGGCTCACGAAGGAATAGCCGATCAGATCGGCACATTCGATGACGGTCGACAGATCAGTCTCGTCCTTCGCGGTAAGCGGCGACAGCCCGAGGACCGTGTCGGGCAGATTGATGCCCTTCTCGGGTTTCAGCTTCGTGCCGCCGGCCTTGGTGCGCCGAACCAGGATGATGGCCTCGCCTTCGCCAACACTGTCCACGACGGCTTCGAGCTTGCCGTCGTCATAACGCAACCGATCACCGACAGAGAGACGGGTGACCATTTCGGGCAGCGACACGGCGGCGGAAAAAGATATCCGGTCGTCAACGCGTGGCGCACCCGAGGCCACCAGTCGCACACGGTCTCCAGCCTGAAGCCGGGCCTTCTTCTCCGCAGACGCGACCTCGCCGGTCC
>JARXAK010000193.1 GCA_029865885.1 Rhizobium sp.
GTCGTGATGAATGCGGACCTCTTCTGGGTCGGAGAACGAGATGATGAGCCGAGCAATCTTGTCCGGCTGGCGCAGCAGTTCGATCCCTCCCGAATGGACATGGCGATGCTCTGCGTCGAGCAGGAGCGGACCACGGGCCATAACGGCAAGAACGATTTCTCGATGGCGGATGACGGCAGGCTGACCCGTTACGTCTCCGGCGCAGCGAACCCGGTCGTCTATGCCGGAGCCTTAGCGCTGATGCCGCATCTCTTCGACGACGCGCCTGACGGCCCCTTCAACCTCAACATCTATTTCGATCGTGCGATTGCCGCTAATCGGCTGTTCAGCACGGACCTTAATGGACAATGGCTGACCGTCGGCACCCCTGACGCGATCGCGCCTGCCGAAGCCGTGGTCGCCCGCTACGGCGGGGGCTGTTGAGATGGTGAGCAAGGCGCCGCGTCTGCTGACGATCCCTCCGGGCCGGCCCTTTCTCAGGACGCTGACGGAAGCGCTGCTCGATGGCCGCCTGACCGACGGTTTTCGCTACGACCCCTCCGATCCGCTTACGCTCGCCGGCGTCACTCTGCTTGTTCCGACCCGCCGCGCAGCCCGCGTGTTGCGGTCCGAATTCGTCGATCTGCTCGGCGGCCGCGCGGCGATCCTTCCCGATATTCGCACGCTGGGTGAAACCGACGACGACAGCGGCTTTTTCGACCTCGATGCGCCGCAGCTGATGGATCTGGCCCCGGCGGTGAGCGGGACCGTCATGCTTCTGGAACTTGCCCGGCTGATCCTGGCCTGGCGCAACCAGTTGCCCGACATCGTCCGGTCGATCCATTCGGATACGCCGCTGGTCGCGCCCGCGAGCCCGGCAGATGCCGTCTGGCTGGCGCGGGCCCTGGTCGAGCTGATCGAAGCGGCGGAAACTGAAGGCTGCGACTGGAAGGATCTCGAAAAGCTGCAATCAGCGGATTTCGGCTCCTGGTGGCAGCTCACGCTCGAGTTTCTGACCATCGCAACGGAGTTCTGGCCGGCGCGGCTGCAGGAATTGGTGCGGTCGTCGCCGGCACGCCACCGCGATGCGGTGCTCCGGGCCGAGGCCGAGCGCTTCCGCAGGCAGGGTTCGGCCGGCCCCGTCATCGTTGCGGGCTCCACCGGCTCGATCCCCGCAGCAGCCGAACTGATTGCCGCGATTGCCGAGCTCGACCAGGGGGTCGTGGTGCTGCCCGGGCTTGATCTGGACATGCCGGACGAGGACTGGGCGAAGCTCAACGACCGCGAGATCTCCGTGATACGTCCAAGCCCCGCTGTGCGCGGGCATCCGCAATACGGTCTGGCGCATCTCTTGCGGCATATGAAACTCGAACGCGCGGACGTGCAGGCTCTCGAAGCCTCCGATCCGGCGCTCCAGGATCGGGCCGAATTTCTGTCGCGTGCCATGGCGCCCGCCGAGGCAACCGACACCTGGAAGGCCTGGCGGCAGGATATCGACGATGCACGCGTGCTCGCGGCGTTTCGCGATGTCGCGCTGATCGAGACGGCCAATGAGCGCGAAGAAGCAACGGCGATTGCAATTGCGCTGCGGCTGGGGCTCGAAGAGGTTTCCGACAATCCCGAAAGCCGGGTGGCGCTGATCACGCCGGATCGCGCGCTGGCGCGGCGTGTGATGTCCGAACTCGCGCGGTTCGGGATCGAGGCGGATGATTCGGCGGGTACGCCGATGACCGGGACCCAGGCTGCTATGCTGACCCAGGTGGTGGCCGAGGCCTGCTTGCGTCCGGGTGACCCGGTGGCGATCGTCTCGCTCATCAAGCATCCGCTGGCACGCTTCGGCTTCACGGCCGAAGACATGCGCAAGGCTGCCGACGCGCTGGAACGTATCGCGCTTCGTGGAGGCCTGAAGAGCCTCGATCTTGCCGAGATGGAACCGCTGTTCGCCGAAGGGCTCGACGCGCATCTGGCCGACCGCCACAAGCCGCAATGGCGCATCTCGATTGCGCCGGAGGAGATCGAACTCGCTCGTCTGCTCGCGAGCCGTATCACCTCAGCGGTCGAACCGCTCGTCTCGTCGGTCATCCGGTCGACCGACGGGCGCGTGTTGTCGCAGAGATTGACCGTCAGTGACTGGGCCGAGCGCACGGGTCGCGTTCTGGAAGCCGTCACGGTCGACGAGCGGGGTGACCTTGCTGGTCTCTGGGGCGATGCGGCGGGAGAGGCTCTGGCGCGGCTTCTCGCCGAAGTCCTGGAGACGGACGGGCAGATCGAGGCCGACGGCCCGCAATGGGTCGATATCCTGACGGCGCTGATGGCCGGCCAGGCGGTCAAGCCACGCGCCATGCGGCATCCGCGCGTCTTCATCTTCGGGACGCTCGAAGCACGCCTGCAGAATGTCGACATGATGGTCATCGGCGGCATGAACGAGGGGAGCTGGCCCAGCCAGACCAAGAACAATCCCTTCCTCTCGCGCGTGATGAAGACGGAAGTCGGGCTTGAGCCGCCGGAACGGCAGATCGGCCAGGTGGCGCATGACTTCCAGATGGCCTGCGGCACACGGAAACTGATCTTCTCGCGTTCGCTTCGCCAGGGTTCGGCGCCGACGGTTGCCTCGCGCTGGCTCCAGCGCCTGATGGCGCTCGGCGGGCTCCTGCTGGAAGACGAGATGCGAAAGCGCGGCCAGATCTACCGGCGCTATGCCGACCTGATCGACCAGGGCGAAAACCAGGCACCGGCTCAACGCCCCGCGCCAAGGCCGCGTGCCGAACTGCAGCCACGTAGCTTCAGCTTTTCCGAGGTGGGGCGCTTCCGGCGGGACCCCTATTCCATCTATGCGCGGCGCATCCTGCGTCTCGATCCCGTCGATCCCTTCAACCAGGATCCGGGGGCGGCCGAACGCGGGACCCTCTATCACCGCATCGTCGAGCGTTTCATCCGCGAGGATCATGACCCGGCGCGGCTGGATGCGCTCGACATCCTGCACCGGATCACCGATGAGGAGTTCCTAACCGAGGCCCTGCCGCTGCATATCGACATCGTCTGGCGGCAGCGCTTCTACAGCGTCGCCTCTGCCTTTCTCAGCTGGGAGCGGCAGCGGAGACCGGAAATCAAGCGGTCGCTGACGGAAGTCAGGGGCAATGTGCTGCTTCGCCCAGTTGATATCACCATCAGCGGGATCGCGGACCGGATCGATATCCGGGGCGGCGGCTTTGCCGATATCATCGACTACAAGACGGGGCTTAACCCCAGCGCCAATCAGGCGCGCAGCTTGCTCGACCCGCAATTGGCGCTGGAGGCGGCGGCCCTTCTCCAAGGCGCCTTCAAGCCGACCGGAGACATGAAACCTCTCAACCTCGTCTATGTCCGTCTGCGACCCGGCGACCGTTTCTCGGCGGACCAGGTGAACAACGAGATGGCGACGCGGGGCGACAGTAAGAAATCTGCTCTTGAGCTTGCGACGCAATCGGTCGACGAACTTGGCCGTTTCGTTCAGGCGCTGCAGAGTGGCGAGCGCGGTTATGTCTCCCGTCTCATCCCGGCGGAACAGAACGCCTATGGCGGCGAATACGACCATCTGGCGCGTGTCGCGGAATGGTCGACGGCGGAAGCCGAGGAAGGAGCCGGCGATGAGTGATCAGCGCTTTGCCCTCGACGAGCTGCCGACCGGCAGCGATCCCGCCGCCTGGCTCGGCTGGACGACACTTGCACAGTCGAAAGCGTCCCATCCCGGCCAGTCGGCCTGGGTGTCGGCCAATGCCGGCTCCGGCAAGACGCATGTGCTGACGCAGCGGGTGATCCGGCTGCTGCTCGCCGGCGCCCGCCCCTCGTCCATCCTTTGCCTCACCTATACCAAGGCTGCGGCGTCCGAAATGTCGAACCGCGTCTTCGAGCGGCTGGCGGAATGGGCGACGCTCGATGACCGGGAACTGTCTAAGCGGATTGCGGCCATCGAGCAGAGGGAGCCGGATCGCGCGACGCTTGCGGCTGCGCGGCGGCTCTTTGCCAAGGCGCTGGAAACGCCGGGTGGCCTGAAGATCCAGACGATCCACGCCTTCTGCGAAGCGCTGCTGCACCAGTTTCCCTTGGAAGCCAATGTTGCCGGGCATTTCAACGTCCTCGATGATCGCGCCGCGGTCACCGTTCTTGCCGAAGCGCGGCGATCGCTGCTGACGGCCACGTCGACGGAGAATGATGCGGCACTCGCCGAAGCCTTCTCGCAAGTCTTGAGCATTGCCGATGAAAGCGGGCTCGAAGGCTTGATTGCCGATACCGTGGCCAACCGCCATGCTGTCAGAGACTTCCGGCAGCGGGCGGAACGGGCGGGTGGTCTCGATGCGACATTAAGGAAGGGCCTCGGCATCGGGCCGATGGAGAGCGAGACCAGCCGCGCCGAGGAGTACTGGCCGCTTGCCGGTTTGTCCGGTGGCAATTTCAGCCGCTACATCCAGCTTGCCCTCGAAAAGGGCGGCGAGAAGGTGCGGGCCGTCGCGGAAGTGCTGGAACGGGCGCTGGTGGAAGCCGATCCGCTGGCGCGCGTAAAGCTTCTGGACCAGGCTTTCCTGACAGCGCAGGAGGCGCCGAAGGCCGACAGCTCACTGATTGCCGCTGCCATGACCAAGGTTGCGCCGGATCTGAAGGATGCCATGATTGCGGCTCGCGACCATGTTGTCGCCATGCGAGACCGGCTGCGCATCTTCCGCATGTACGAGGCGACGCGATCGGCACTGACGCTGGCCGTGCGTCTCGACACCGACTACGAGGAACTGAAAAAGCGGCGCTCGCAGCTCGATTTCGAGGATCTGATCGTGCGCACCGCCCGGCTTCTGACGCGGGACGATGTCGGCGCTTGGGTGCATTACAAGCTGGATCAGGGCATCGACCATATCCTCGTCGACGAAGCGCAGGATACGAGCCCGGTGCAATGGGATGTCATCCGGTCGCTGCGCGAAGACTTCTTTACGGGTCTCAGCGCCCGGCCCGGGATCCGCACGTTCTTTGCCGTGGGGGACGAGAAGCAGTCGATCTATTCCTTCCAGGGGGCACGCCCGGAGCAGTTCTCGCAGGAAGCCCGCCAGACCGAGCGGGCGGTCACGGAAAGCGGGCAGAACTTCAACACGGTGCGTCTGCCGCTCTCCTTTCGCTCGACGCAATCGGTGCTTGCGGCCGTCGACCAGGTCTTCAGCCTGCCGGAAAACAGCCGGGGCCTCAGCGCCGGCGGGGACCCCGTCATCCACCAGTCGAGCCGCATCGGACATCCGGGAACGGTCGATGTCTGGGACATGATCGCCGCCGAAAAGCAGGATAAGGACGAGGACTGGACCGCCCCCTTCGACGCAACGCCGGAAAGCGCACCTTCGGCCATCCTCGCACGACGCGTGGCGCATCAGATCAGCCAGATCGTCGGACGCGAGACGATCATCGAGAAGGGCAACAAGCGGCTGATCCGCCCGGGGGACATTCTCGTGCTCGTGCGCAAGCGCGACGGTTTCGTCAACGCGCTGACCCGCTCGCTGAAACGCCCCTACAACATTCCGGTCGCCGGTGCAGACCGCCTGAAGCTGACCAGCCATATCGCCGTGCAGGACATGCTGGCGCTTGGACGTTTCCTGCTGCTGCCGGGTGATGATCTTTCGCTGGCTTCCCTGTTGAAAAGCCCGCTCTTCAATCACAGCGAAGACGATCTGATGCAGCTTGCTGCCGAGCGGCCGGAAGCGCAGAGCCTCTGGGCGAGACTGACGGAGCAGGCTGAGACGGATACGGCGTGGAAGAAGACCTGCGAGCGGCTGACCCTGTTTCTCGGACAGGCGCGGGACCACTCGGTCCATGATTTCTACGCCCGCGTGCTCAGCGTCCATGGTGGCCGAAGGGCCTATCTCGGCCGCCTCGGCTCCGAGGTCAGCGACATCATCGACGAGTTCCTGACCTTTGCCCTCTCCTTCGAGACCAGCGGTTTGCCCGGCTTGCAATCCTTTGTCTCCACGCTCGAAATGGAAGCGCCGGAGGTCAAGCGCGAGCAGGACAAGGAACGCAACGAAGTCCGGATCATGACGGTGCATGCCTCGAAGGGTCTCGAAGCGCCGATCGTCTTTCTCATCGATGGCGGCTCGAAACCCTTCAATTCGAACCATGTGGTAAAGCTCAGGATCATCGAAACGGCTGAAGGGACGCCCTTCCCGATCTGGGTCCCGTCTAAGTCGCTTGGCAATTCGATCTCCGCTGCCGACATGGATCGGCGCAAGGACCAGGCCGAGGAGGAATATCGCCGGCTGCTCTATGTGGCGATGACGCGCGCTGCCGACCGCCTGATCGTCGGCGGCTATCGCGGCGTGCAGGACACGGGCGAGATCTGGCACAAGATGATCGCGCGGGCGCTCAGCGCCGACGAAACGCGCTGCAAACAGGTCGAATTCACCGGGCCGGATGGCAGCTGGGCCGGACTGCGCTGGTCTCTCGGCGAGACGGAGCATGACCTGCCCGTGAGCGAAGAGAGTGCCGAAAGCGAGGAGAGCCACAGTCTTCCCTCGACGCTCTGGAAGCCGTTGCCGCCACCGATCAGCCTGCCGAGACCGCTCAGCCCCTCCGGTGCCGGCAGTATCGTGATCGACGACGACGAGGACGCGCTGACGGCGTCGGCGCTGTTTTCGACGACGGAAAAGGCGGATCTTGCTTTGCAGCGCGGACGGCTCATCCATCGGATGCTGCAGAACCTGCCGGGTTTTCCGGAGGGTGACCGCCGTGAGGCAGCCGAACGTTATGCGGAACGCGCTGCCCGGTTCTGGCCGGCAGAACAACGCCAGCGACTGGTGTCCACCGTCATGGCGGTGCTGGAAGACGAGGCGCTTCACCCGCTGTTCGATGCCGGCAGTCGCGCCGAAGTTTCGGTCATGGGCACGATGCGGCTGAAGGGTGAGTTGCGTGCCGTTTCCGGCCGGATCGACCGCATGGCCGTGCTAACCGACCGGGTGATCATCGCCGACTACAAGACCAACCGGAATCCCCCATTGGAGGCCGTGCAATCGCCCCTCTCCCACCGGGTGCAGCTCGCCATCTACCGCGAGATCCTGCAGCCGCTTTACCCCGGCAAACAGGTCGAATGCTGGCTGATCTACACCGAAAACGGCAGTCTCATCCGGCTCGATGACAGCGTGCTTCAGCGCTCTCTTGCCGACCTCGAAACATCGTGAGATACCGCATATTGAAATTGCTGCCGTGCGGCATCACATATCTAGTCAATTCCGTATCTATGAAGGGAGAGCCCCATGGCTACCGTTAAAGTCGACAAGTCCAATTTCCAGGCCGAGGTGCTCAACGCTTCCGAACCGGTCGTCGTGGATTTCTGGGCCGAATGGTGCGGCCCGTGCAAGATGATTGCACCGAGCCTCGAAGAAATCTCCAACGAACTCGCCGGCAAGGTGAAGATCGCCAAGCTGAACATCGATGAAAACCCGGAACTGGCTGCCCAGTTCGGCGTTCGCTCGATCCCGACGCTGGCCGTCTTCAAGGGTGGCGAAGTCGCCGACATCAAGGTGGGTGCAGCGCCGAAGACCGCGCTGTCCAGCTGGATCGCCGGCGCGGCCTAAGGCTCAAATCATTGATGAATAAAGAGAAAGCCCGGTTTCGCCGGGCTTTTTTCATGTCGGGATGGTGCCATTTTCGGCGAGCACATTGCCCGCGAGATAGAGCGAGCCGCCGATCATGATGCGCGGCGGAATGCCGCCTTCGCTGCGCTCACGGATCGCATCGAGCGCCTGACCCAGTGAGCCCATCGGAAGAGCTTTCAAACCGGCCTCTGCTGCAGACTGGGCAAGTGCCACCGGATCAAGGCCAACGTCAGAACCCAGGATCGGCACGGTGTAGACATTGTGGGCGATGTCGACGAAGGCGCGGAAGAAGCCGATCGGGTCCTTGGTGTTGATCATGCCAATGACCAGATGCAGCGGCCGCGCCTGGCGTTCTTCCATGGCTGCCATGGCTTCGGCGATCACCTCGCCCGCACCCGGATTATGCCCGCCGTCAAGCCAGATTTCTGCACCTTGAGGCGCACGCTCCACCAGCCGACCTTCGGTCAGCCTTTGCAGGCGGCCCGGCCATTCGACCGACAGCATGGCTTTTTCGGCGATTTCTTCCGTCACCGAATAGCCGGCTGCCTTGACGGCGCGAATGGCGGTTGCGGCATTGCCGATCTGATGGCGGCCGGGAAGGCGCGGCAGCGGCAGGTCCATCAAGCCGAACTCATCCTGATAGACGAGCCGTCCGAATTCTTCATAGGCGAGGAAATCCTGGGCGAAGACGGCGAGCGGACAGCCGAGGCGCTCGGCCGTGCTGATCAGCACGTCCCTGGCGCCGTCGAATTCCTGATGACCGATGACCACGGGAACGCCGCGCTTCATGATGCCGGCCTTTTCGGCAGCAATCAGTTCGACCCGATCGCCGAGATAGGCTTGGTGATCGAGCGAGATCGGCTGGACGATGCAGACAGCCGGCTTTTCGACGACATTGGTCGCGTCGAAGCGTCCGCCAAGACCGACCTCAAGCACGACGACGTCAGCAGGCTGCTCGGAAAAGAGGATGAAGGTCACCGCCGTCAGGATCTCGAAGACGGTGATCGGCTTGCCGCCGTTTGCCTCGGCCACGCGGCGCAGGGCATCGGCAAACATCGCATCATCAACGATCTGTCCGCGGCCCCCCTTGACGCCAATGCGATAGCGCTCGTGCCAACGCACGAGATGCGGCGAGGTGTGGACGTGGACGGACAGACCCTGGGCTTCCAGAAGCGCACGGCAGAAGGCCGTCGCCGAGCCCTTGCCATTGGTGCCGGCCACATGGATGACCGGCGGCAGCTTCAGATGGGGATTGCCCAGAACCTCGAGGAGGCGCCGGATACGGTCGAGCGAGAGATCATAGCCCTTGGGGTGCAGCCCCATGAGCTTTTCGATCTCGGCATCGGCCTGGCTGACGATGGGGTCTGTCATGACACTCGTTCCGCGAGCGCGGCCTTAAAGGGATGCAAGGCTCAGGCCGAAGCCTTGGCGACTGGCTTCGTCCCATTCGCCGAAACCGCCGTGTCGTTTGCCGGGCGCTTGGTCATGATCTTCAGGACGCGCGCCAGCGTGTCCGGAATGTCGTGACGCTTGACGACCATGTCGACCATACCGTGTTCGAGAAGGTATTCCGATGTCTGGAAGCCCTCGGGAAGCTTTTCGCGGATCGTCTGTTCGATGACGCGCTTGCCGGCAAAGCAGATCTCGGCACCGGGTTCCGCGATGTGGAGGTCGCCGAGCATGGCATAGGAGGCCGTGACGCCGCCCGTGGTCGGGTTGGTCAGGACAACGATATAGGGCTGGCCGGCTTCCTTCAGCATGTCGACGGCAACCGTCGTGCGCGGCAGCTGCATCAGAGAGAGAATACCCTCCTGCATGCGGGCGCCACCCGAAGCCGGGAACATGACCAGCGGGCACTTTTCCTTGAGGGCGCGTTCAAAGGCCTTCACGATCGCTTCGCCAGCGGCAATGCCGAGCGAGCCGCCCATGAAGTTGAATTCATGCACGACGGCGACGAGCTTCAGGCCCTGTACCGTGCCGACGCCGGCGACGATCGTGTCTTCCTGGTCGGTCTTCAGGCGGCTGTCCTTGAGACGATCCGTGTATTTCTTGGAATCGCGGAACTTCAGCGGATCCTGCGCGACCTTTGGCTGCGGCAGGGCCTCATACTGGCCACCGTCGAAGAGGTCGGTCAGGCGCGCCTTGGCAGGCATCTTCATGTGGTAGCCGGAGGCCGGGATCACCCACTTGTTCTCTTCCAGGTCCTTGTGGAAGACCATCTCGCCCGTTTCCGGGCACTTGATCCAGAGGTTTTCCGGGACTTCGCGACGGCCGAGCATGGAATTGATGCGCGGGCGCACATAGTTGGTGATCCAGTTCACGCGGCTTACTCCTAATGTTTCGAGCCCATATGGGGTGCTTACTCGGCAGCAGCAAGGCGTGCGGACCGCACGCCGCTCGCCAGTCCACGCACCAGCGTGGCGACGGCCTGAACCGTATCTGCCGTTGCCTTACCATCGGCTGTGAGATTGGTGGCAACCTGATTGACGATCGCGGTGCCCACCACGACGCCATCAGCATTGGCGCCGATCAGGCGGGCATGCTCGGCGGTCTTGACGCCGAAGCCAACGCAGATCGGCAGGTCCGTATGCGCCTTGATGCGCTGGACAGCACCGGCAACACGCGAGGGATCCGGCAGTGACGAACCGGTGATGCCGTTCATCGAGACGTAGTAGACGAAACCCGAGGTGTTCTTGAGAACGGTCGGAAGACGCTTGTCGTCTGTGGTTGGGGTCGCGAGACGGACGAAGTTGATATCGCGGCTGCGGGCCGGGATGCACAGCTCGTCATCCATTTCCGGCGGAAGGTCGACGACGATCAGGCCGTCGATGCCGGCTGCGAGTGCGTCATCGAGAAAACGCTCGACGCCGTAGACGTAGATCGGGTTGTAGTAGCCCATCATGACGATCGGCGTTTCGTTGTCCGTCTTGCGGAATTCGCGCGCCAGATCGAGCGTGCGCATGAGGGTCTGGCCGGCCTTGAGGGCCCGCTGGCCGGCAAGCTGGATTGCCGGGCCATCAGCCATCGGATCCGAAAAGGGCATGCCGAGCTCGATGACATCGGCGCCGGCTTCCGGCAGAGCCTTCATGATCGCGAGCGACGTGTCGTAATCCGGATCGCCACCCATGAAATAGGTGACGAGAGCCGGGCGGCCTTCTGCCTTCAGGGCAGCGAAACGTTGGTCCATACGCGCAGTCATGATCAGAGCCCCATACCGAGAATCTTGCCGACAGTGAAGATGTCCTTGTCGCCGCGGCCGCAGAGGTTCATCACGATGATCTGGTCCTTGTCCATCTTAGGCGCGCGCTTGATGACTTCGGCGAGCGCATGGCTCGGCTCGAGTGCCGGAATGATGCCTTCGGTACGTGTCAGAAGCTGGAAGGCAGCGAGCGCCTCGTCGTCCTTGATCGGGACATATTCGACGCGGCCCATGTCCTTGAGCCAGGAGTGCTCGGGACCGATGCCGGGATAGTCGAGGCCCGCGGAGATCGAGTGACCTTCCTTGATCTGGCCGTCGCCATCCTGCAGCAGATAGGTGCGGTTGCCATGCAGGACGCCCGGCGTGCCTGCGGTCAACGAGGCGCAATGCTCCTCACCTTCAAGACCCTTGCCACCGGCTTCGACGCCGACGATGCGGACGCTCTCGTCGTCGAGGAACGGGTGGAAGAGGCCGATCGCGTTCGAGCCACCACCAACAGCGGCAATCAGCATGTCCGGCAGACGGCCTTCGGCTGCCATCATCTGCTCACGCGTCTCGCGGCCGATGACCGACTGGAAGTCGCGGACCATTTCCGGATAGGGATGCGGGCCGGCGGCGGTGCCGATCATGTAATAGGTGTCGTCGACATTGGTCACCCAGTCGCGCAACGCCTCGTTCATGGCATCCTTCAGCGTGCCATGGCCGGCGGTGACCGGCTTTACTTCGGCACCGAGGAGCTTCATGCGGAAGACGTTCGGCGCCTGGCGCTCGACGTCGGTTGCGCCCATGTAGACGACGCAAGGGATGCCGAAGCGGGCCGCAACCGTGGCCGAGGCGACACCATGCTGGCCGGCGCCGGTTTCGGCGATGATGCGCGTTTTGCCCATGCGCTTGGCGAGCAGGATCTGGCCGAGGCAGTTGTTGATCTTGTGGCTACCGGTGTGGTTGAGCTCGTCGCGCTTGAAGTAGATCTTCGCGCCACCGAGTTCTTCCGTCAGCCGCTCGGCAAAATAGAGCGGGCTCGGACGACCCGTATAGTGGGTGTTGAGATGCGCCAGTTCCGCCTGAAATTCCGGATCCGTCTTCGCCTTTTCCCATTCCGCCTGCAGATCGAGGATCAGCGGCATCAGCGTTTCGGCGACGAAGCGACCGCCGAAGATGCCGAAGCGGCCATCCTCATCGGGGCCTTCACGGAAGGAATTGGGTTTCGGTGACTGGTTCACTTGACACTCCCTGAAACCGGCTGTGCTCGACTTGCCTCGGCAACGGCCGCAAAAAACTCGTCCATCATCTGCAGATCCTTGACGCCCGGCGCGGATTCCACGCCGGAGGACACGTCGATTGCCCGCGCTCCGGTTTCCCGCAGGGCCTCTGCGATGTTGGCCTTGTTGAGGCCTCCGGAAAGCATGTAATCGACGCTGTCGTCAAGCGAACGCAGCAGGCGCCAATCAAAGGTCACACCATTGCCGCCGGGCAGATCAGAGCCCACCGGCGGTTTGGCATCAAAGAGAAAACGATCGGCAATACCGATATAGGGCTCGATACGCCTCAGGTCATCGGCATCGCGGATGGAAAATGCCTTCATGATCGGCAAACCCGTCACCGCCTTCACGGTTAGCAGGCGCTCCGGGCTTTCGTGGCCATGGAACTGAAGGATATCCGGACGCATCAAGGCGATGATCTCGTCGAGATCGTCATTGTCGGCATCGACGGTTACCGCGACACTTTTCACCCGGCCGCGAACGCGATCGGCGAGTGTGCCGGCGATGTCAGGCTCGATGTTGCGCGGGCTCTTTTCGAAGAAGATGAAGCCGATATGGCTCGCACCGCAGGCAGCCGCACGATCGACCGCCTCCGGCGTCTTCAGTCCGCAGATCTTGATATCGGGTCTCATGGCAGCGAAGTCGCACGAAATCAAAAAAGAGTCGAGCCAATTTGCAACAAAGGCTGAAAGGTCGCGGGGTCCATCAGGCGAAGTCGATGGCATGCAGGGCCGAGCCATGACGCTTCAGCCAGGCTTTGGCTGCCTCCATCTCAGGGCAGAGCTGACCGCAGAGCGCCCAGAAGGCCGGGCCATGGTTCATCTCGCGCAGATGAGCAACCTCATGGGCTGCGAGATAGTCTATGACCAGCGGCGGCGCCATGACGATGCGCCAGGAGAAGCTCAGCTTTCCATCCCAGGAGCAGGAGCCCCAGCGGCTGCGGGTATCCTTCAAGGTCATGCTCTTCACCGGCTTGCCGACATTCTTTGCGTGGAGCGCCACGAGCTGCTCCAGATCGCGGCGGGCTTCCTTCTTCAGGAAATCAGCAACGCGACGGGGCAGATGGTCTTCCAGGCCGCTGACGCTCAGGACATGGCCGATGTCGCTGTCGATCGACTGGGTCAGGCCACGCAGCTGACCGGTATGGACGATGCGATGAGGAACACCCCGGACGAGGATCTCCCCCCCGTCCTCGATGCTGCCGGCCGTCTTTTGTCGCCTGAGCTTTGTGCTCAGCCAGCCCTGATGCCGATCGAGGAAGTCGTCGATATCGCGTTCCCGCAGTCCCGGTGGAATGGTCATTTTCAGGGCTCGACCGCCCGGCTCGATCCTGAGCGTGATACGGGTTGCGCGACTATTCTTGCGGATGGTGAGCGGGATGGATCGTCCATCCACGGCAATCGCCCGTTCCAGCTGCATCGCCGGGGCTCTCTGCGGTTTCAGCTTTTTCAGCAGGGGAAACATGATGCGTCTTCTAGCCGATTCGTGGTCTGTTCCTGCAACAAAAAAAGGCCGGCGCAAGGGCGCCGACCTCGGTTCATCTCGTGAGCGCAGAGCTCATCAGTTGCCGGTGAAGCCCTGGGCCGGACCACCCTCGCCTGCCGTCTTCATCTGCTGACGGTCACGCATGAAGCGGTCGAACTCTTCCTGGTCCTTTGCGCGGCGCAGTTCGCGGGCATAGGTGTCGAAGTCGGCGCGCATCTCGTCGAGACGGCGGCGCTCTTCGTCAAGGCGCTCAAGCTCGGCCTTGCGCCAGTCGTCGAAGGCGACATTACCGGTCGAAGCGGTAGCGCTGTAGTTGCTGGTGCGGCACCAGGCAAAGGCGTCATCGGCCTTGCGGTTGGCTTCGCGCTTGAAGCTCTGGAACTTCTCGCCGAACAGGATGTAGGCAAGCATGGCCAGACCGAGCGGCCAGAAGACCACGAAGCCCAGCACCATCAAGGCGACGGTTGCCGGAGTCCAATCCGGCCGAAGCAGTGCTGACTGGTTCATCATCGATAACCTCGTTTTGCGCGGACGGCGGAATGCTGTCCGATGGTTTCGATGTGGGAAATGCAGCCCTGCCCTTCAAGAAAGAAGCGGACCCAATCGGAGAACCGACTGAATCCGCTTCTTAAATTCGATATGCCGAAAACGTTAGAGGGCCTTGCCGCCCTTGATGACCCGCTTCACGGGCGTTGCTGCCTTAACGTCCTTGGTGTGGGTTTTGGCAAACTGGACGATGCGCGGGGCAATTTCGCGGCGGAAGCGCGACCCGTTGAAGACGCCGTAGTGGCCAACATCCGGCTGCATGTAGTGCAGACGCATGTGTTCCGGAATGTTCGTGCAGATGGTCTGCGCAGCCTTCGTCTGGCCGACGCCGGAGATATCGTCGTTCTCCCCTTCCACGGTGAGCAGCGCAACGTTCCGGATCGCCGTCGTATCGACATGCTTCCCGCGATGCATCATCTCACCCTTTGGCAGGGAATGCTTGATGAAGACGGTGTCGACGGTCTGCAGGTAGAATTCCGCCGTCAGGTCCATCACCGCCAGGTACTCGTCATAGAAATCACGATGCTTCTCGGCGGAGTCCCCGTCATTCTTGACGAGGTGCATATAGAATTCCTTGTGAGCAATCATGTGCCGATCAAGGTTCATGGACATGAAGCCCGAAAGCTGCAGGAAGCCCGGATAGACTTGGCGCATGACGCCGGGCTGCGGCCACGGCACTTGCATGATGACATTGTCGCGGAACCATTCGAGCGGCTTGTCCTGTGCCAGCTGATTGACAGCAGTCGGATTGATGCGCGTGTCAATTGGGCCACCCATGAGCGTCATCGATGCCGGGGCGCAGGTGTCCCCGTCGGCTTCCATAACAGCAACGGCGGCAAGCACGGGCACGGAGGGCTGACAGACCGCGACCACATGCGTGTTCGGTCCGAGATGATGAAGCATGTCGATCACGTAATCGATATAGTCATCAAGGTCGAAGTCGCCTTCGGTGACCGGTACCATGCGGGCATCGATCCAGTCGCTGATGTAGACGTCGGCGCTTGGCAGGAGGGCTTCGACCGTTCCACGCAGCAGCGTCGCATAGTGGCCGGACATGGGGGCCACGATGAGGATCCGCGGACCCTTGTCAGCGCCGGCCGGCAAATGCCGCTTGAAATGGATCATATCGCAGAAGGGTTTGCGCCAGACGATCTCTTCCTCGACCGTGACGCTCTCACCGTCAACCGTTGTTGTCGGCAGGCCGAAAGCGGGCTTGCCATAGCGGCGGGTGACGCGCTCGAAGACTTCAAAGCCTGCCGAAAAGGACCGCCCGACGACCGTATGAGACCACGGGTTCAGGGGATTTTTCCAGGCCAGGTTCATCGCGTCGGCCGTGGCCCGGAAAGGCGCCATGAATGCGTGGTTCAGTTCGTAGAGCTGATAGAACATGGGTTCTGTACCTTTGTACCGGACCACTTCGGATCCGCGTTCATTCGCTACACTAACAGACTTTGTGCAACGCAAAAGCCCGGATTTTTCCTCGTCTGCGTCGTCGCGAAGCCTTCAGACCTCGGATGATGGTCGAAAAGCCTTAAGGTTCCCTGCTGCGGATGCAGTTAATCAACGATCACAGAGTTCACCAGAAAATGCAGGCTCTACCCTTTCCGAGGCTTGCGAATTGATGTTTGTTCCATCGGTCAACCCAAGACACGAGTGAAGGAACACCATGACCACCAGCAACAATCGCCAATCCGAATACAATGTCGATCCTCTTTTCCTCGACCGCTGGTCTCCTCGCGCTTTCGACGGAAGCGTCATGCCCAAGGAAGATCTTTTGACCATTCTCGACGCAGCGCATTGGGCACCGTCGGCCTTCAATTACCAGCCATGGCGCTTCGTCTATGGGCTGAAGGGCACGCCGGAGTTCGAGAAACTGCTGGGCATCCTGATCGAGTTCAACCAGGGTTGGGCTAAGAACGCCTCGGCGCTGGTTTTCGTCTTCTCGGATACGCTGAGCCGCAGCGCCGATGGCTCTGAGCCGAAGCCCTACCGGAGCCACAGCTTCGACGCTGGCGCGGCCTGGGGGCTGCTCTCGCTGCAGGCGATCAAGTCGGGTTACTTCGCCCATGCCATGACCGGGCTCGACATGGAGCGCGCCGTGACTGAACTGAAGGCACCGGATGGCTATCATATCAATGCGGCCGTCGCGATCGGCAAGCTCGGCGACAAGGATGTCCTGCCGGAAGGCTTGCGCGGACGCGAAACGCCCAGCCCCCGCAAGCCGCTCGCCGAAGTGATTTTCGAAGGCGGCTTCTGATCTTTGGCGTTCATGGTTTCACGTGAATCACGTTAACCATTCCAAGATCAAAGCCTGTTGAAAAAGAAAGGGCCGCTTCCCGAGGAGCGGCCCTTCATCATTTCCAGTCAGCGTATCTCAGATGTCGAGGTTGGCGACGCTCAGCGCGTTTTCCTGGATGAACTCGCGGCGCGGCTCGACCTCATCGCCCATCAGGCGCGAGAACAGACCGTCGGCATCGGTCGCGTCGTTCACCCTCACCTGGAGCAGCGAGCGGACATTGGGATCAAGCGTGGTTTCCCAGAGCTGCTCGGCGTTCATTTCGCCCAAGCCCTTGTATCGCTGCATCGACAGACCCTTGCGGCCCGTTGCGAAGATCGAATCGAGAAGCGCGCGCGGGCCCGACATGTCGCTGCGGCCGTCCTTGCGGGTCAGAACCGGCGGCGCCGAATAGATCTCGCGCAGGCGAGCGGACATCTGGTCGAGGTGTCGGGCATCGGCAGAGCCGATCAGCGCCACGTCAACCGAGGCCACTTCCTTGACGCCACGGACCATGCGTTCGAAGCGCAGCCCACCCTCATCGGTGACAAAGCCCTGCCAGCCGCGTTCGGTGTCTTCCGCGATCATGTCCAGGCGGCTGGCAACCAGCTCTGCCGTTGCCTCCGCCTGCTGACGGTTGCCCGTGAGTTCCGGATTGAGAGCGCCGGCGATCGCAGCCTGCTCGATGACATTCCGGTTATAACGGGAATGAAGACCGTCGATCAGTGAGCGCAGGCGCAGCGCATCCTGGATCACGTCGCGCAGATCCTGTCCGGCACGAACTTCGCCATTCGCAAGCGTCAGGGTCGCTTCTTCGAGACCCATGGTGATCAGGTAGTCTTCCAGCGCCTTTTCGTCCTTCAGGTACTGAACGGACTTGCCGCGCGACACCTTATAGAGCGGCGGCTGGGCGATGTAGAGGTGACCGCGCTCGATCAGTTCCGGCATCTGGCGGAAGAAGAATGTGAGAAGCAGCGTTCTGATATGCGCGCCGTCCACGTCAGCATCGGTCATGATGATGATCTTGTGGTAACGCAGCTTGTCGGCGTTGAACTCGTCCTTGCCGATCGAGGTCCCGAGCGCGGTGATCAGCGTGCCAATTTCCTGGCTCGACAGCATCTTGTCGAAGCGCGCGCGTTCCACATTCAGGATCTTGCCTCGCAGCGGCAGAATGGCCTGGTTTTCGCGCGAGCGACCCTGCTTGGCCGAGCCACCTGCAGAGTCACCCTCGACGAGGAAGAGTTCGGACTTGGCCGGATCACGCTCGGAGCAATCGGCGAGTTTGCCGGGCAGTGAGGCGATATCGAGTGCGCCCTTGCGGCGCGTCAGTTCGCGGGCCTTACGCGCGGCCTCGCGAGCAACGGCTGCTTCGACGACCTTGCCGACGAGAATCTTGGCTTCGGTTGGATGCTCCTCGAACCAGGTGCTGAGCGCCTCGTTGACGAGGTTTTCAACGACCGGTCGGACTTCCGAAGAAACGAGCTTGTCCTTGGTCTGGGACGAGAACTTGGGATCCGGGACCTTTACCGAGAGGACGGCAGACAGACCTTCACGGCAGTCTTCACCCTGCAGCGATACCTTTTCCTTCTTGGTGATGCCGGAGCTATCGGCGTAGGAGGTGACCTGACGGGTCAGCGCAGCGCGGAAGCCGGCCATATGCGTGCCGCCGTCGCGCTGGGGAATGTTGTTGGTGAAGCAGAGCACGTTCTCGTGGTAGCTGTCATTCCACCACATGGCGACTTCGACGGTAATTCCGTCCTTCTCGCCCTTGATGGCCACAGGCTTTTCGACGAGCGGCTTCTTGGAGCGGTCGAGATAACGAACAAAGGCTTCCAGGCCGCCGTCATACAGCATCTCTTCCTGACGGATGTCCGATTTGCGCTTGTCGGTCAGCAGGATGCGAACGCCGGAATTCAGGAAGGCGAGTTCGCGCAGGCGGTGCTCAAGCGTTCCGTAATCGAAATCGACCTTGGTGAAAGTCTCGGTGCTCGGCAGGAAGGTGACTTCCGTTCCCGAACGGCCCTCATATTCACCGATCACCTTCAGCGGGCCATCGGCTACGCCATGGGTGAAAGTGATTTCATGCAGCTTGTTGTTGCGGCGGATCTTCAGGGTGAGCTTGACCGAAAGCGCATTGACGACCGATACGCCGACGCCGTGCAGACCGCCGGAGACCTTGTAGGAATTCTGGTCAAACTTACCGCCGGCATGCAACTGGGTCATAATGACCTCGGCAGCCGAAACGCCTTCGCCGGTGTGGATATCCGTCGGAATACCACGACCGTTGTCGGTGACTGTGACCGAACCATCCGCGTTCAAGGTGACCGTGACGATGTCAGCGTGACCAGCCAGGGCCTCATCGATCGCGTTGTCGACGACTTCATAGACCATGTGGTGGAGGCCCGAGCCATCGTCGGTATCACCGATATACATGCCTGGGCGCTTGCGGACCGCGTCCAGTCCCTTCAGAACCTTGATCGAATCCGCGCCATATTCGGCCGGTCCATCATTTTCCGCGATCGGCAAGTCGGTCATTCAGCAATCTTTCCAGTCAACTCTCAAAGGCCCGGCTGATTCGAATCAGCAGCTTCAAGTGGCCCGACTATAGGGGTTTTGCCCTGAGTTCCAAAGGCGAGGGCGTCGTTTCTCGTGGATATAGAGGGCTTTTCAACCTCTTCACGGCCGTTTTTTGGCCCTATCCAGACTATCCTGCATTTCTCGTATCACATCGGGAGAGAGCTGGCGAATCAGCTTCGCCAAATCATTGGCAAAGGCGGTATATTCCGGCTTCATTCCGGAGGTATCGAGCACCACACGCGGATCAGATCGACCGGCCGTCGAGAACAATTCCTCGGCTTCATCCCAGATGATGTTGAAGTATCCGGCAACGCGCTGCAGGAAATCGAAATTGGGAAGACCGCGCTTGCCGTGCTCAAGCGCCGAAAGATAGGCAGGCGAAACGCCGATCGCTGCTGCCATCTCCTTCTGGGAGACGCCCTTTCGTTCGCGGAGTTGTCGAAGTGCGTCACCGAAGGGTGTCATCAGCGCTCCTGTCCTCGGCGGGAGAGCCGCACATAGAGAGCCCCCTCACCGCCATGCTGACGCGCGGCCGGCTCAAAGGACGAAATCAGGAAACGGAATTCCGCCATGGCAAACCAGAGCGGAACAGCGCGTTTCAAGGCGCCCTCGCTGCCGAGCGAGCTTCCCTTCCCGGTAATCACGAGGACATGCCGCAGTCCGCGCTCATGGGCTCGGATCAGGAAGTCGAGCAGCATGCCATGCGCCTCGCTCTGGATCAGACCGTGCAGATCGATCCGGGCTTCGAGTGCCAGGTGGCCGCGGGAGAGTTTGCGCTTGACCGGTTTTTCCAGCGGATGGTGCAGCCTTTGGGACGGCTTGCGATCAGCTTCACCGGCAGGGGATACCGTGGACAGGGAAGCCCTGTTCAGAGCCGGCACATCCTTCTCGTCGAAAGGTGTTACGAACTGCTCTTCGAAGCTCAGCAGTTCTTCCATACGACCCGGCATGGGGCGGGTCGAGCGTGCGACCTTACCCCAGAGAATACGATCTTCCGGATTGAGCTTTGGTCCACCCGACACTCAGACAAACCTCTCTGCCGCCTGCTTCGGGATCAGTATATAGAAATCCGCCGCATTGCGAACAGCACCGGCCAGTTCACCCGCTTCATCTCCAGACCCCGTGAAGATATCACCGCGGGCAGGACCGACGATTGCGGAACCCGTGTCGAGGGCAAGCATGGTTCGCGCGAAATCCCGTCCGCCATCCATGTGTGTGAGGCCGCTGGCGTGGATGAAGAACGGAAAGCCGAAGGTATGGATCTGGCGATCGACGGCGAGAGATCGCCCGGCAATCAATGGCACCTTGGCGGCCGCGATCGGTCCGCGAGAGAGATCGTCGACCTCGGCTTCCCGGAAGAAGATGTAGGATCTGTTGTGCCAAAGGATTTCGTCGATGCGGTCCGGATGCGCCGCGAGCCAGGTCCGGATCGACTGCATCGAGATACTTGCTTCTGCGATCTCGCCGAGATCGATCAACAGTCGGCCGATGCCCGAAAACGGATGTCCCGCCTTCGCCGCATAGGTGATGCGACGCAGGCGTCCATCCGGATAGCGCAACCGGGCCGCACCCTGGACATGGGCGAAAAAGACATCGACCTTCGAGCGAGCCCAGGCGATTTCGAGGCCCCTACTCTCAAGCCACCCAAGATCGATTTCGCGGCGATCGGGATAGGGTTTCAGTCCTTCGTCCGTCTGAAGTGCAAAGGCATAAGAAGGATCAAAAGCAGTTGGCCGGTTCGTCTCATCAACATCGACGAGGTCGAGTGGGCGACGATAGAACGGATGGCGAAACGCCGAATCGGGCCTATCGCTGACAGCCACCTCGGGTTCGTAGAAGGCCGTCACCAGGCCGGATTTTGAATTCGCAGGCTCAATCAGAAAGGGCTGCGTTTCGCGCTCGAAGAAATCTCGCGCGTCTTGGGGCCCAACGGGAACCACCTTTTCGGCTGCTTCGAGAAGCGGCATGAGGTCGCCGGTGGTCAGTCCGAGACGACCAGCCTTATACGTTTTGACCGACTGCAGGTAATTCCGGCAGTCGGTCATGGCAGCCCAGAGAGATGTAGGGTCGTCAGAATGCCAGCCGGGCAGATCGTCGAACGAAACCGGCTTGAGGCGGTAGGAGCCTTCCCCGCTCATTGTTCCGCTTCGGTTGCGATCAGCTTCCAGTTCGGATCGCGCGAGCGGACATCGCGGGCGAAGGTCCAGACGTCGTTCACCTCAGACACGGCTTCCGCATCACCATCGATCATGGTGCCATCCCGATCATAACTTGCCGTGATCAGCTGGCTGACGATGCGAACGGTCACCTGCTCCTCATTGTCGCGTGCAGACGCTTGAGTAATCTCGGCCTTCTCAATGCCGACAAAGGTCGACTTGACGCTTTCGCCGCGGCTTTCGCGATCGGCAATGGCGCTCTCGAAGCCATCGAAGACGTCGCGGGACAAGAGCCCCTTCAGCGTCTTCCGATCACCCTCGGCATAGGCCATGACGATCATCTCGTAAGCAATCTTCGCCCCGTTCAGGAATTCCTTCGGGTTGAAGCTTTGATCATGGCGCAGAAGTTCGCGCAGCTGATCATTCAGCGAGGTGCCTGCGGGCGCATAGGCATCTATGGCGTTGAAGCGCTCTTCACCGGTCGCTTCCTCGCGGCGCGGCAGCGTGACGACCTTGCCGTCGTCGCGGGCTGCCCCCTTTGGCAGATCGCGTTGAGCAAAAGGATCGAGCGGCGGCTTTTCATGGCCGGTGCGGCGTCCGAGTACGCTGCGAAGCTGGAAAAAGATCAGCACCGCAGCCACCAGGAAGAACAATGTAACGAAATCGCTAGATCCCATGAATACCGCCAGGCTTGATTGAATTTGGTTTTTCGTTCTCCCATATAGTCTCCAGCGTCGCATCATTCAAATGGCGCAATGCATTCTTTGCATCGAGTAAGCGCCGACTCTTGCGATATCCGGATCACAAAGGCGTTTGGAGCCACCCATGCGCCTTCCATTGGTGCTTTTTTTGATCGCACCGCTCGTTGAAATCGCTAGTTTTATCATTGTCGGGCAAGCCATCGGCGTGCTGGCGACCCTCGCACTGATCATTCTGTCGACCATGCTGGGCGTCGCACTGCTCCGTTTTCAGGGCGCGGGCATCTTGCGCCGCCTGCAGAGCGAGGCCCAGAAGGGTCTCGATCCCGGGCGCGAGCTCGTTCACGCGGCGCTCCTCGTCGTTGCTGCATTCCTGCTCATCGTACCCGGCTTCTTCGGCGACATCATCGGCATCCTGCTCTTCATCCCATTTGTCCGCGATCTCGCATGGCGGCTGATCAAACCGCGGATCGTTGTACAGAGCGCATTTTCACAGGGTGGCTTCAGGACTGCCCGCCCTGCCGACGAAAATGTCGTGGACTTGGGGAACGACGAATATCAGCGCGAGCCGGACCCGAATTCGCCCTGGCGCGATCCACGGATCGGCCGCGATTGACGCCTTTCGCCCTCCTGCCCGCAGGGTTGTAAGGTCAAGTTTCAAATGTTAGATGGCCTTAGCAATTCATCTTCAAGGAAACGCCCTATGGCCGACAACAATCAGGGAACGGCTTCTCCGTCTCTCAATATTCTCGCCCAGTACATCAAGGATTTTTCGTTTGAAAATCCGGGTGCACCTCGCTCGCTTCAAGCGCGCGACAAGGCGCCGGCCATCAACATCAATGTCAACGTCAATGCGAACCCGCTGTCGGATACCGACTTCGACGTCGTTCTGGCGCTGAATGCGGAAGCCAAGGATGGCGACAAGGTCGTGTTCGTAACGGAACTCATCTATGGCGGCGTCTTCCGGATCACCGGCTTCCCGCAGGAACACATGCTGCCGGTTCTCTTCATCGAGTGCCCGCGCCTGCTCTTCCCCTTCGCTCGGCAGATCATCGCCGACGCAACCCGCAACGGTGGCTTCCCGCCGCTGATGATCGACCCCATCGATTTCGCGCAGATGTTTGCACAGCGCGTTGCCGAAGAGCAGTCTCGCGCCAACAGCCAGTCGGCGCCGAACTAATCAGAGCTTGCGACAGCAGGAACTTAAAAGGGCCCTTCGCGGGGCCCTTTTTCATGCGTCATACTTCGACCAGAGCGCCTTGCCACCCAAGCGGGCCACGAGCTTGGCATGGCCTTCGATTTCCGGCGCCGACAGCCGCGATGCGAGAGGACGGGGTCGCTCATAGCTGATTTCGACGACATCATCGACTTCGCTCGCCTGGTTTCGACGGGTTTCCACCGTCGTCAGGCCAAAGGCCGCCTGCCGGCCACCGAGCATCTCGATATAGACTTCAGCGAGCAGTTCGGAGTCGAGCAAGGCGCCATGCTTGGTACGGTGTGAGTTGTCGACACCGTAGCGACGGCAGAGGGCATCCAGCGTGTTCGGCCCCATCGGATGCTTCCGGCGCGCAAGGGCCAGCGTGTCTATGACCATATCTGAGGGCACCGGCGGCAAGTTGAGACGCTGGAATTCGGCGTTGATGAAGCCCATGTCGAATGTGGCGTTATGGGCAATCCACTTTGCACCGTCGAAGAATTCCTGCAGTTCGGGAACGATCTCGCCGAAGGGCGGTTTGTCCTTGAGGAATTCGTCCGTTATCCCGTGTACAGCCAGCGCATCCGGATGAACCTTGCGGTCCCCGGGGTTGATGTAAACATGGAAGGTGCGGCCGGTCGGGAAGTGATTCAGCAATTCCACACCGCCAATTTCGATAACGCGGTCGGCCTTGTTATCGAGCCCGGTGGTTTCCGTATCGAAGATGATCTCACGCATGGTTCGTCCGTTCCGCCTGACTGCGTAGTGCCTTGACCATCGTTTTGACCTGCTCGCGGGCGCTGTCAATACCGCGGCCTGTATCGATGATGTAATCAGCCCTGGCCCGTTTCTCTGCATCTGGCACCTGGCGCGACAGGATGAGATGAAACTTCTCCTCGGTCATCCCGGGTCGGGCAAGCACACGTTGTCTCTGAACCTCGGCATCACAGGTGACGACGACGACCTCGTCAACGCGGTTCTCACCGCCTGTTTCGAACAAGAGCGGAATATCCAGGACCACAAGCGTTTCGCCAATTTCGCGTTGCTGCTCGAGGAAGGCCTTCTCCCGAGCTCGCACAAGCGGATGCACGATGGCCTCAAGCTCTTTGAACTTAGCCGGATTCTTTGCCAGATTCGCCGATAGGCTCTTTCGATCGACGACACCGTCGACGACGACCTCTGGGAAGAGCCTCGCAATCGGTGCGACAGCTTCCGATCGGTAGAGTTCATGCACCACCTTGTCGGCATCGTTCACGGGAACACCCTCCTCGGCAAACATAGCTGCCGTGGTCGTCTTTCCCATGCCGATCGAACCTGTCAGCCCAAGGACAATCATTTTTGTCCCTCGATGTCGTGCAGCACCAGCGCGCGCAATTCGCTGGTGACTTCGGGCATTCGACCGAACCACTTCTGGAATCCTGGCGCAGCCTGATGCAGCAACATGCCGAGACCATCCACGGTCGGTAGACCTATTTCTTCAGCCTGAAGCAGAAACGGCGTCTTCAAGGGAACGTAGACAATGTCCGTCACCAGCGCGTCCCCTGCCATCCGTTCGAACGGCAGACGTGGTGCTGCTGTACCATCCATTCCAAGCGACGTCGTGTTCACGAACAGACCTGCTCCCTCAAGGAGGGATGGCAGTGCGTCCATTCCATGCGCTTCAAGAGGTGCTCCAAACCGGTCGACGAGTTCGCGGGCGCGTTCGACCGTTCGGTTGATGACGTGAATCTCGTTGATCCCGCGATCCCGAAGAGCCTGCAGGATTGCCCGGCTGGCGCCGCCGGCGCCCAGCACGACCGCACGCCCGACCTTGTCCCAGCCGGGGCGATTGGCATCCAGATTGGCAACGAAGCCGATGCCATCTGTATTGGTCGCGCGCAGCAGACCATCTTCGCGCCACAGCGTGTTGGCCGCCCCCAACTCTTCAGCCAGCAGATCTGCTTTGTCGGCAAGCCTGCAGGCGGCTTCCTTATGGGGAATCGTGATGTTGCCGCCGCAATAGAGACTGTCCGGCCGCTTAAGCTGGGCAATGAACTCGGCAAAGTCATCCGGAGCGACCGCGACTTTTTCGTATTCGCCTGGCAGATCGTATGTCTTCAGCCAGTGGCCGTGGATCAATGGCGACCGAGAGTGTTTAATTGGGTAGCCGGCCACAAAAGCGCGAGGCGGAAATGTTTCACGTGAATCATGCATGGTTAATCTCGTGTTGCCGAAGGGCGGCAAGCAGCGGCAAGAGGGGTAGACCGAGGATGGTGAAGTAGTCGCCGGCGATTGCGTCGAAGAGCTGGATGCCCTCGCCCTCGAGTTGATAACATCCGACGCTCGACAAGACGGCTTGAGCGTTGCGCTCCAGATAGCTGGCGAGAAAGTCATCGGAGAAATCGCGCACCTGCAAGCAGGCGCGGGAAACTTCACTCCAGAGAAGCCCACCGTTTTGCACGAGACAAACGGCGCTGTTTAGGAAGTGGGCCTTGCCGCGCAGAGCGAGCAGCGTGTCGCGCGCTTCATTGACGGTCGTCGCCTTGTGGAAAATCCGATCGCCCAGGGACATCGTCTGGTCGCAACCGATGACGAAGGCTCCTGGATGTCGCTCGGAAACATCGATTGCTTTTGCCAGGGCGAGATGCCGCGCGACCGAAACCGGATCACGCCCGGCAAGGGGCAAACTGTCTTCAATCGCGCGCTCGTCCACCGAGGCCGGAACTGCGCTGAATTCAAGGCCTGCATTCTTCAGGAGCATCCGGCGTGCCGCACTGCCCGACGCGAGAATTAAGGGTGAGCCCATAATGAAACCTTCGTAATGGCAATGATTCTCGATTAGCGCGGCTTTGGACGCAGAGCAACAATCGCGGCGGCCGTCTCCTCGATCGATCGACGCGTCACGTCGATCAGAGGCCAGTTGTTCCGAGCACAAAGCGACCGAGCATATTTCAGTTCCTCGGTGATCGAGGCACGATCAACGTATTCACTTCGGTCATAACCAGCCGTGGCTCCGAGCACGCGGTTTTCCCGCACCTGTGAGATCCGGTCAGACGTTGCAATGAGGCCAACGATCAACGGTCGCGTTGCCTTCAGAAGACCCTCTGGCAAAGGCACACCCGGGACGATCGGCGAGTTCGCAGTCTTAATACCGCGGTTGGCGAGATAGATGCTCGTCGGGGTCTTCGATGTCCGACTTATCCCGATGATCACGACATCCGCCTGGTCGTAGTCTTCCGGGGCCTGGCCATCGTCGTGATCCATTGTGAAGTTCATGGCTTCAATGCGCGCGAAGTATTCAGCATTCAGGACATGCTGAGCCCCAACGCGTCCGCGCGACGGAGCGCCAAGATAGGCCTGGAACTTCTCGATGATCGGTGCCAGCACGTTGACGCAAGGCAGCCCGAGTTCGTGGCAGCCAGTCTCGACCAGTGCGGCCAGATCCTGATCAACGATTGTATAGAGCACGATCCCAGGCTCCCGGTCGAGCGCCTCGATCAGAGCCTTGATCTGCTTCTTGCTGCGGATCAGTGGATAGACATGCTCGATCGCGTTCGAACCGCGGAATTGCGCTGCCGCAGCACGCCCCGCAGAGATCAGAGTTTCACCGGTTGAGTCAGAAATCAGGTGGAGATGGAAGAAGTTTTTCCGGTTCTCCACGTTCTTCACCGTGCCCTGTTGATTGTTTGGGATAAACAGAGGTAGCGGCGACCGTGGCGCAGGGGCAAGAGGAAAAGTGCCGATTTATCCACAATTGATCACCACGAGGCATCTCGATTCCGCAGCTTGTGGATTATGGTGACAAAACAAGGTTGTCATCCGTCCGTCGACTCCGACTGCACCTCTTATGCAAACACGCTGCAGCTTGGAAGCTTATAGAATCACGGGTTAATTTGGACTTATCCCCATAATCCCAGGACGCCGGGCAAGAGCGAGCTCGACATTAGCCTATCGGATTCTGGATGAGGAATAAGCTGTGGTTCCCTATTAATCCTTGATAGTCAGAGACTCTTAGAAATAGAAGAAGAATCTATATCTCTTTTCTTTTTTGAAAGGGCTTGAGCCTTGAGCACGCCGAACCGCAAAATTCTCGACGTATTGAACGGGAAGACGGTCACGCCTCCGCCCATCTGGCTCATGAGACAAGCGGGGCGATATCTCCCGGAATATCGCGAAACGCGACAGAAGGCCGGGAGCTTCCTGGATCTCTGTTATTCGCCGGAGTTTGCGACGGAGGTTACGCTCCAGCCGATCCGGCGCTACGGCTTCGATGCTGCGATCCTCTTCTCGGATATTCTGGTTATTCCGGATGCGCTCAATCGCAATGTGCGGTTTACCGAGGGGCATGGCCCCCAGATGGACCCGATCGATGCCGACGGGATTGCTGCCCTCTCTGCCGAAGGTGTCCTGGATCACCTGAAGCCGGTCATGGAAACGGTGTCTCGTCTGCGTCGTGAGTTGCCATCCGAGACGACCCTCCTCGGTTTCTGTGGCGCTCCCTGGACGGTTGCGACCTACATGATCGCTGGACATGGAACCCCGGACCAGGCCCCTGCCCGTCTCTTCGCCTATCGTCATCCTGAGGTGTTTGCGCGGCTGCTCGATTTTCTGGCGGAGGTGTCTGCAGACTATCTCGTCGCGCAAATTGATGCCGGTGCCGACGCAGTGCAGATTTTCGATTCCTGGGCCGGTGTTCTGGGTGAAGCCGAATTCGAAGCCTTTGCGGTCCGCCCGGTTCGTCGGATCATCGATTCCGTTAGGTCACGCCGACCCCAGGCCAAGATTATTGCCTTCGCCAAGGGTGCAGGCATCCTGCTGAAAAATTATCGCCAGGACACCAATGCGGATGCCATCGGTCTCGACTGGTCGGTTCCCTTGAGTTTTGCCGTCGAGCTGCAGAAGGACGGTCCTGTGCAAGGTAACCTTGATCCCATGCGTGTTGTTTCAGGCGGTGCTGCGCTGAAGGATGGTATCGATGCGATCCTTCAAGCGCTTGGTCATGGTCCGCTGATCTTCAATCTTGGTCATGGAATTACCCCGCAAGCAGACCCACAACACGTTTCGGACTTGGTGGCGCAGGTGCGGAGCTACGGCTGATCATGGAAAAGCAGATCGATGCCAAGCCGGGGGCACGTGCGGCGAGAAAAGCTGCAACCGCACTCGTGTTCTTCGGCATCATCGGCGGCGGGATCATGCTGGCGGGACCTGACCAGGCCTATCCCTGGATCAAGGCGTTGCATCTGATCGCGGTCATCTCTTGGATGGCCGGCATGCTCTACCTGCCAAGGCTTTTCATCTATCATTCGGACTGCGATCCGTCGTCACAGCAGGCTCGGACCTTTGCGGTGATGGAAGCGCGGCTGATGAACGTGATCATGAGCCCGGCCATGGTCGTGTCTTGGATCCTTGGCCTCTATCTCGCCTGGCAGGTGTTTGGCTTCCAGGGCGGCTGGCTTCATGCGAAGTTCGCAGCCGTCATCGCGCTTTCCGGTGTTCACGGCTATTTCGCCAAGGCGGTCAAATCATTTGGTCGGGGCGAGTATGTCGGTACGCCGCGCTATTGGCGGATGATGAACGAGGCGCCTACCCTGCTGATGATTTTGATTGTCGTTCTCGCGGTCGTGAAACCATTCTGATCTCTCGACGCATCACGCATTATTTTCGCGAGTACGGGCTTTTCGCTTGCGGTCGAATCCGCGAGTCGCTATTTTCGCGCCACTTCCTCTTTTGGCTTGCGTAATATTCAGTCATTTGCGGCCTTCGCGATCGTACCGAATTCCACCAGCTCGCCGTTCCCCTTTAAAATTCTATCTGACGTGGTCCCTCTTCATGGCTGAAATGAAGCTACAAGAACTCAAAAGCAAATCGCCGACCGATCTCCTGACATTTGCCGAATCGCTTGAAGTCGAAAACGCAAGCACCATGCGCAAGCAGGAGCTGATGTTTGCGATCCTGAAGATGCTGGCGAGCCAGGATGTGGAGATCATTGGTGAAGGCGTTGTCGAGGTTCTTCAGGATGGCTTCGGCTTCCTGCGCTCCGCAAACGCCAACTACCTGCCGGGCCCGGACGACATCTACATCTCGCCCTCCCAGATTCGCCGCTTCTCGCTGAAGACAGGCGATACGGTCGAAGGTCCGATCCGTGGTCCCAAGGAAGGCGAGCGCTATTTCGCCCTGCTGAAGGTGAACACGATCAACTTCGAGGATCCTGAAAAGATCCGCCATAAGGTTCATTTCGACAACCTGACCCCGCTCTATCCGAACGAGCGGTTCAAGATGGAGCTTGACGTCCCGACGTCCAAGGATCTGTCGGCGCGGGTGATCGATCTCGTCGCACCGCTCGGCAAGGGGCAGCGTGGTCTGATCGTTGCTCCGCCGAGAACCGGTAAGACCGTTCTCTTGCAGAACATTGCGCATTCGATCACCGCCAACCATCCGGAATGTTACCTGATCGTACTGCTGATCGACGAGCGCCCGGAAGAAGTGACCGACATGCAGCGCTCGGTGCGCGGCGAAGTCGTTTCTTCGACTTTCGACGAGCCGGCTGTGCGCCACGTACAGGTGGCCGAAATGGTCATCGAGAAGGCAAAGCGTCTTGTCGAGCATGGTCGCGACGTCGTCATCCTTCTGGACTCGATCACCCGTCTCGGCCGCGCCTACAACACCGTTGTGCCCTCCTCTGGTAAGGTCCTGACTGGTGGTGTGGATGCCAACGCCCTGCAGCGTCCGAAGCGTTTCTTTGGTGCCGCACGTAACATCGAAGAAGGTGGCTCGCTGACCATCATCGCGACGGCGCTGATCGATACTGGCAGCCGTATGGACGAAGTCATCTTCGAAGAGTTCAAGGGCACAGGCAACTCTGAAATCGTCCTTGATCGCAAGGTGGCCGACAAGCGTATCTTCCCGGCCATGGACATACTCAAGTCCGGCACGCGTAAGGAAGACCTGCTGGTACCGCGTCAGGACCTGCAGAAGATCTTTGTCCTGCGCCGTATTCTGGCCCCGATGGGCACCACGGATGCGATCGAATTCCTCATCGACAAACTCAAGCAGACGAAGAACAACGGCGATTTCTTCGACTCAATGAACACCTGATGTGGTGCCGGTTCCGGCCGGCAGCCTCAGGCTGTGCCTGTGGGTGATCTCGTGACCACGCGATCTGATACAATATGTGCCCTGGCGTCTGGCGGGCTCCCCGCCGGCGTCGCTGTCATCAGGATCAGCGGTCCTGCGGCACTTGAGGCAGTTGCGGCCATGGTTGGCCCTCTGCCGGCTCCCCGAATTGCCGCACTTCGTACCGTCCGGACAGCCGAGGGCGCATTCCTTGATCGTGGTCTGGTTCTCGTCTTTCCGGGACCCAATTCCTTCACGGGTGAAGACTGCGCCGAGCTGCACTTGCATGGTGGTCGGGCCGTCGTCAACGCGGTGCTTTTTTCCTTAGCCGGATTCACCGACGTCAGAATGGCTGAGCCAGGCGAATTCTCCCGACGCGCCTTCGAGAACGGCAAGATGGATTTGGTCGAAGTTGAAGGCCTCGCAGATCTGCTTGCTGCCGAAACCGAGATGCAGAGACGGCTTGCAGGGGAACAGGCGAATGGCCACCTGTCGGCTGTTTACGAAGGTTGGCGCGAGAAGCTCATCTT
Source organism: Rhizobium sp. (assembly GCA_029865885.1). GTDB lineage: Bacteria > Pseudomonadota > Alphaproteobacteria > Rhizobiales > Rhizobiaceae > Allorhizobium. Next base: position 30,596 of record JARXAK010000193.1, read on the forward strand.
CGCTCGCTCGATGCTGGAGGCCGAACTGGATTTCAGCGACGAGGGCGATATTCCAGGCTCGGTCTCGGATCGCATATGGGCGGATGTGAGGGATTTGAAGGCTCAGGTCGACAAGGCCATTTCGAGTCTGAGGGCCGGTGAGATTATCCGCGATGGTTTCAAGGTCGCATTGGCCGGTCTTCCCAATGCCGGTAAATCAAGCCTGATGAACGCGCTTGTCCAACGGGATGTCGCGATTGTCACCCCTATTGCAGGGACCACTCGGGACGTCGTGCGGTGCGAGCTCGATCTTGATGGTTACAAGTTCGAGCTCTTTGACACCGCAGGTCTGCGCGTGACCGAGGATCTTGTTGAGCAAGAGGGTATCAGGCGGGCCGTCAGGACCATCAAGGACGCCGATCTGGTGCTGGATCTTGTCGATCTGTCTGTTCCATTGCAGGCACCGGCTATAGTCACTGAGCGACCGAGACTTCGCGTCGGGACCAAGCGCGACATTGCGGGTGCAGTGGTCTCTGAAGCGGTTTGTGACATCACTGTCTCGTCCCGCAGCGGTGAAGGCCTTGAGCGTTTGCGGGATCTCCTGTTGCAGGCTGTGCGCGATCACACCCAGGTGGAGAGCCTTGCAATTCCCAGCCGTTTGAGGCATGCAGAGCGCCTTCGGTCGGCGTCTGGGTATCTCACCTCGGCGCTTGATGGCGAGAACTTGCCTCTTGAAATACGAGCCGAAGATCTTCGGCTGGCTTCCGTCGAACTGGCGCGGATGACCGGTCGAATCGATACCGAAACGCTTTTGGGTAAGATTTTCTCCGAATTCTGTATCGGCAAGTGATTCACGTGAAACAGGCTGTATCGGGATCATGTCTGACGGACATTTCGACGTAATCGTTGTGGGCGGTGGTCATGCGGGCACTGAAGCGGCTGCGGCTGCGGCACGCATGGGCGCTAGAACGGCACTGGTTACACACAAGGCTGACACCATCGGCGTCATGTCGTGTAATCCCGCGATCGGCGGTCTTGGAAAGGGCCACCTGGTCCGTGAAATCGACGCGCTTGACGGCATCATGGGGCGTGCTGCGGACGAGGGCGGCATTCAATTTCGAATGCTCAACCGCAAAAAGGGTCCTGCTGTCTGGGGCCCTCGCACACAGGCTGATCGCAAGCTTTATCGTTTGGCCGTTCAAAGGATGCTCGCCGATATCCCGAACCTTGCAATTATCGAGGGTGGAGTTGTCGGCCTTGTTCGTGACTCCTCCGAAACGAAAGGTGTCATCCTTGAAGGCGACCGTCAGATCCTGGCGCCCGCCGTCGTGTTGACAACCGGCACCTTCTTGAATGGCCTCATCCACATCGGCGACAGGAAGATAGCCGCTGGTCGCGCCGGCGAAGCGCCGGCCCTGGGGCTCAGTGGGGACCTGGCTGCGCTCGGCCTCAAGCTGGGACGGCTCAAGACCGGCACGCCTGCACGCCTGGACCGTAAAACGATCGATTGGGATTCCCTTGAGGTCCAGGAGGCGGATGAAGATCCGGTTCCCTTCTCGTTCATGACGGAGGCGATCAAGACACCGCAGATTGCATGCGGCATAACACGGACCACGGTCGAGACCCACCGGATCATCCGCGAGAATATTCATCGCTCGGCGATGTATTCCGGCCAGATTGAGGGTGTGGGGCCGCGTTATTGCCCCTCGATCGAAGATAAGATCAACCGCTTCGGCGACCGGGACGGACATCAGATTTTCCTTGAACCCGAAGGCCTGGATGACGACACCATCTACCCGAACGGCATCTCGACATCCCTGCCGGAAGAGGTCCAGGAGCAGTTCATCCGCTCGATTCCAGGACTGGAGCAGGTTCGTATTCTGCAGCCGGGTTATGCCATCGAATATGATTATGTCGACCCGCAGCAACTTGATCTTTCGCTTGCGGTAAAGGGTGTTAGAGGTCTGTATCTGGCTGGTCAGATCAATGGCACAACCGGATATGAAGAGGCCGGCGCCCAAGGGTTGTTGGCGGGTATCAATGCCGCGCGGCTTGCCGCGGGCCAGGAGTCGGTAACGTTCAGTCGAACCGATTCCTATATCGGCGTCATGATTGATGATTTGACATCACGCGGCGTTGCCGAACCCTATCGCATGTTTACATCGAGAGCGGAGTACAGGCTATCACTCCGTGCCGACAATGCAGATCTTCGCCTCACTCCGATCGGGATCGAGCTCGGTTGTGTGGCGGCGGACAGGGCAGCTAAATTCGAAACGTACCGGGCGCAACGCGAGGGTCTTTACGCCCATCTTGGAACACTCACCGCGTCGCCCAACGAAATGGCTGCAGCCGGTGTTGCGATCAATCAGGATGGCCGTCGACGCTCGGCGAGAGAGATCTTGTCCTATCCGGATATCGGTTGGGATCATGTGGTCCGGATCTGGCCAGAATTGCAGACGGTGGATCGTAAGATCGCGGCTGGGGTTGAGATCGACTGCCTGTATCAGGTGTATCTCGAACGCCAGGCGGCAGATATCGAGGGCGTACGTGCGGAGGAAGATCGGATTATCCCGCATGACTTCGACTATGCCGCTCTGTCGGGATTGTCCAACGAGCTGAAGGCGAAGCTGATGGCAGGTCGACCCAGAAATGTTGCGCAAGCGGCTAGGATTGAGGGCATGACGCCGGCCGCGGTTGCTCTGCTGGTTGCGCACCTGCGTAAGAATCAAATCAATAGGTTAGCGTCCTGATATGCAGCGTGCAAAGAGCAGCCAGTTTGGAATCAATGTTTCACGTGAAACGCAGGAGCGCCTGGAACGCTTCACAGAGCTATTCCTGAAATGGGCCTCGAGGATCAATTTGGTAGCCCCTTCAACAGTCGAGCAGGTCTGGACACGACACATTGCCGACTCGTTGCAACTCCGAAACATTGTGCCTGCGCCGGGCCGGTGGATTGATCTCGGCAGCGGCGGTGGGTTTCCTGGCATCATCACCGCCTTGACCCTTGCTGAAAGTCAGGAAGGCTGGGTCGATCTTGTTGAGAGCAACAACAAGAAGTGCAGCTTTCTCCGGATGGCCATCACCGAAACCGGAGGGCGCGGCACAGTGCACGCCGTGCGCATTGAAGATGCCGCAAAGACCCTGTCAGCACCGGACTATATCTCCGCGCGAGCTCTTGCAGACCTCGATCTGCTGTTCACCTATGTACAGCCCTGGGCCGAAGCGAACCCGAAACTCAAGCTTATCTTCCATAAAGGTCGGGATTACGAGATTGAGATCGATAAAGCGCGTGGCCGCTGGGACTTCGATCTGATAAAACATCAAAGCGTTGTCGAGGCAGATTCCGTCATTCTGGAAATCACCTCCCTGACGCGCAGGGTTTAACGCTTCGGGTGCCAAATGAGTCTCGAAAAGAACCGCATCATCACAATCGCCAATCAAAAGGGCGGTGTGGGTAAGACCACGACGGCTATCAACCTGGCGACTGCCTTGGCAGCGATCGGTGAGCGGGTGCTCATTGTCGATCTGGACCCACAGGGCAATGCCAGCACGGGCCTGGGGATTGACCGCCGTGACCGGCGGCTCTCTTCCTATGATGTCCTGATCGGTGCGCATTCGATCAGCGAAGCGGCGCTGGAAACCGCCGTTCCGAACCTGTCGATTGTGCCGTCGACGATGGACCTGCTTGGATTCGAAATGGAAATTTCGCAGCAAGCAGATCGAGTCTTTCGCCTGAAAAAGGCGCTCAATCTCGATGATGCGCGCGCTTACAGTTATGTGCTGCTCGATTGCCCGCCTTCGTTCAATCTTCTGACGATGAATGCCATGGCGGCGGCCCATTCGGTTCTGGTACCTCTGCAGTGCGAGTTCTTCGCGCTTGAAGGTCTGAGCCAGTTGCTGGACACGATCAATCAGGTTCGGCAGACCGTGAATCCGACCCTTGATATTCAGGGTATCGTGCTCACGATGTTCGATTCGCGCAACAATCTGGCCCAGCAGGTGGTCAGCGACGTTCGCGAACATCTGGGTGAGAAGGTCTATACGACCCTCATTCCGCGCAATGTGCGAGTCTCCGAAGCTCCTTCTTATGGTAAGCCGGCTATCCTTTATGATCTGAAATGCGCCGGCAGTCAGGCTTATCTGCAGCTTGCTTCCGAGGTCATTCAGCGCGAACGGCAGCGCAAAGCAGCCTAATCTTCGTACAAGGGTGTGAGTATGAGCGAAGACGTATCGAAACGGCGCCTCGGGCGTGGCCTTGCAGCGCTGATCGGTGAGATGGATCAGCCTGTTCCTGTTGGCGAGACACGGCCGACCATCAGTGCGGATCGCACGATACCGATTGAGTTCGTCGCTCGCAGCCCGAAGAACCCGCGCCGCTACTTTGATGAGGCAGAGCTTCAGGATCTCGCGGGGTCCATTCGGCAACACGGGATCGTGCAGCCTGTCGTCGTGCGTACGATTGGCAGCGATCGCTACGAGATCATCGCTGGCGAACGCCGCTGGCGCGCGGCACAATTGGCAGGTCTGGTTGAAATTCCTGTGATCGTTCGGGATGTCGACGATCGCACGGCGCTCGAACTTGCGATCGTTGAGAATGTCCAGCGCGCTGACCTGAACCCCCTCGAAGAAGCCCTTGGTTACGAGCAGCTGATCGCCGAGCATGGCTATACGCAGAACGATCTGGGGGAAATCATTGGCAAGAGCCGGAGCCACGTCGCAAACAGCCTTCGGCTTCTGAAGCTTCCGGATCCCGTGCGTGACATGCTTGCCGATGGCAGTCTGTCAGCCGGTCACGCCCGCGCACTGGTTTCGACGCCAGATCCTGTAGCACTTGCCAAGACAATTGCGCAGAAGGGGCTTTCGGTTCGTGATGCTGAGAAGCTGGCGCAGAATCATATCAAGGCTCAGCAAGCCCCTGCCCCCGCAGATATCAGGGAAGGCAAGGATTCGGATACGATCGCGCTGGAGCGCAGCCTCTCAGATCGCTTGGGATTGTCGGTGTCGATCAACCATAAAGGCGGTGGTGGTCAGCTGAAGATCAATTACAAGTCACTGGATCAGCTTGAAGAAATCTGCAGGCTCCTGGAGGCCCGCTGATCAAGTCCGACGATTTCGCCGGGCTGACTGCAAAGTCGTCGCCAGCAGGGTCTGGATAGCCAGATTGTCCTCGAGAGAGGCGTTCTGTCTGCTCTGAAGGATCGCAGCATTCAGTCTCGCGCTTTCACGCGCGAGATCAGAACTGTTCCAGTTCCGTAACGCTTTCTCGATTATCGGTTTTCGTTTGAAGTGAATTCCGCGCCCGAGCGTCTGCATGACCTGTGCCGCCTGCTGCTGACGCTCCTCCATTTCGAGACGCATGGTTTCCAGCAATTGCACCTGTTTCATCGTCCCCTGCAAAACCAGGAAGACGGCGGTTTTGGAGGCGATGACCTTCTGTACGGCATGAAGAAATCCATCGGGATCGCCGGAGAGAACGGCATCGACCACTTCGTCGGTTGAGACGGCGCTGGCGTCACCGACAATCTCAAGCACATGCTTCTCGTCGATCAACTCATCCTTCATGCAGTAAAGCACGAGTTTCTGGATCTCGTTGCGCGAGGCTATACGATCGCCGCCGATCGACTCGACCAGAAGCTCTCTTGCTGCCGGCGTAATCCTGAGACTGGCTGCAGACAGTTCCGCGTCGATCAGGGCGTTGAGAGCCCTCGCGTCGTCCTGGTAGCAGGCAACGCAGGCAATGCTCCGCTCGCTCTCGGCCACCTTTCTGAGTGCCGATCCCTTTTTGAGATCCCCGGCTTCGATCAGAAGGTAGCTTCCCTCGGGTGGGTGTGCTGCAAGATGCGACAGACCGTCGACCAGTTGCTTTTCATTGGCGGCCCCGCGAACCCAGATGAGTTTCTCGCCACCAAAGAGGCCGAAAGCATTCACCTCATCCATGAGGCGCCCGGGATCCGACTGAATATCGGAGACATCCAGCCGGATCAGCGCGAAACCATCATTGAGATCGACACCAGTCGTGCCGGCAATGGCTCCCGCCCGCTCTGCGACAAGGCCGCGATCCGGCCCGTAGATAACGAAAATACGGTAATGCCTCGCCGATTTGGCGAGGAACCCCTCAAATTCGTGAGACTTGACCTCTACCATGGTCGCTATCAGCGACCGAGAGCCATGGCGAGGTCGGCATAGATGAGTTCGGCGAGCTCGCGTGCGGCGCGCGTTTCCGCGTCACGCACAGCGCGCAGCTTGGCGAACTCCTGGCGGGGATAGTCGAACAGGGCAACGCCCGAGCGGCGGCCTGTCTTGAGGACGGTGTCATCCGAAATCCGCTTCAGGGTATAGTTTCCAAGAACGACGGCTCGGCCCGCGTTTGCCGTATCCGAAGTCTCGTCGAGCAGAATGCCTTCGACACCACCACTCACGGTCAATTCGACCCGATACTCCGGCGTTTTCGTCTCGTCGCCACCGCTTGTTAGGAAGATCAGGCGGTTGCGCGTCTCAAGTCCGACGCGGCTGGTTGCTTCCGAATAGGCAATCGCGGCCAGTGCGCCGCGAGTCTCACCATTGGTGTCCTGATAGAGCGGGCGTGCCTGGCAGCCCGCCAGAAGCAGAGCCGCACCAATCAGAAGCGAGCGCCGAAGCACTTTGGAAGGCTTGAGTTCAGAGGACAATGTTCACGATCCTTAGCGGGACAACGATGATCTTCTTCGGCGCCTGGCCGTTGAGAACGGCCTTTACGGCGTCGAGGGCGAGGACGGCTTCCTGCACAGCATTTTGGTCTGCGTCGCGCGCGATTGTCAATTCGGTGCGCTTCTTGCCGTTGATCTGCACAGGCAGAACAACCTCGTTTTCAGCGACAAGGCTTTCATCGAACTGTGGCCATTGAGCCTTGGCGATTAGACCCTGATTGCCGAGGATGGACCAGCACTCTTCAGCCAGATGCGGCGTCATCGGCGCGATCAGGTGTACGAGGATTTCGGCAGCATTGCGGACGGCCGCGACATAGGCCGCGTCGCCCTGACCTGCCGCGACATTGGTCAGCGGTGCTGCGAGTGTATTGACCAGCTCATAGATGCGCGCGATTGCCTTGTTGAAGGCCAGCTTGTCCAGATCACCCTGAACGGCCTTCAGCGTCTTGTGCGCGATCTGCGATACGGCAAGGCTCTCGCCTTCCTTAGCCGGATTCGGCGAAACAGACTTCAGCCTGTCAGCCGCTTCCGAAACCAGGCGCCAGACACGCTGGACGAACCGGTGGGCGCCTTCGACGCCCGCTTCGGACCAGATGACGTCACGATCCGGCGGCGAGTCGGAGAGAACGAAGAAGCGAGCGGTGTCGGCACCGTAGGAGCCGATGATGTCATCGGGATCGACGACGTTCTTCTTCGACTTCGACATCTTCTCGATCGAGCCAATCTTGGCTTCCTGGCCATTGCTCAGGAGGAAAGCCCGACGGGCGCCGTCGGTCTCCTCGATCCTGAGATCGACAGGGGCCACCCATTCGCGCGTCAAACCTTCGCCGATGCTATAGGTCTCATGGACGACCATGCCCTGGGTGAACAGGCCCTTGAAGGGCTCCTTCAGGTCCAGATGACCGGTTTCGCGCATGGCGCGCGTGAAGAAGCGCGAATAGAGAAGATGCAGGATCGCATGCTCGATGCCGCCGATATATTGGTCGACAGGCAGCCAGTGATTGGCAACGGCCGGATCCGTCGGATTGTCTTCCCAGGGAGCGGTAAAGCGGGCGAAATACCAGCTCGAGTCGACGAAGGTATCCATCGTATCGGTCTCGCGACGGGCGTCCTTGCCGCAGCAGGGGCAGGCAACGTGGCGCCAGGTCGCGTGACGGTCGAGCGGATTGCCCGGCTTGTCGAAGCTGACGTCGTCAGGCAGCTTCACCGGCAAGTCCTTCTTTGGGACGGGCACGACGCCGCAATCGTCGCAGTGAATGACCGGGATCGGGCAGCCCCAATAGCGCTGGCGAGAGATACCCCAGTCGCGCAGGCGGAAATTGACCTTGCGTTCGCCCTGCGGCGCGCCGTTGAGCTGCTGGGACGAAAGGCGGTTTGCGACGTCTTCGAAGGCTTCCGCTGTGGAGAACCCATCCAGGAAGCGCGAATTGATCATCACGCCGTCATCGGTGAAGGCGGTGTCGCCGACTGCAAAGCTTGCGGCGTCACCATCCCTCGGCATAACGACCGGGACGACGGGAAGGTCATACTTGCGAGCGAAATCCAGGTCGCGCTGGTCGCCGGAGGGGCAGCCGAAGATCGCGCCCGTGCCGTATTCCATGAGCACGAAGTTGGCGACATAGACCGGCAGCTCCCAGTTCGGGTCGAGCGGGTGCTTCACACGGATACCGGTGTCGATGCCCCTCTTCTCGGCTGTTTCGAGCGCGGCCAGGGACGTGCCGGCATGACGGCATTCCTGGCAGAATACGTCGACCGCTTCGTTGCGGGCTGCTGCTTCCTTCGCCATTGGGTGATCGGCGGCGATCGCCAGGAATGAGGCGCCGAACAGAGTATCGGGACGCGTGGTGTAAACGGTCACTTCGCCGGCTTCGCTGCCGGAGGAAACCTCCCAGCGGACCAGCATCCCTTCGGAGCGGCCGATCCAGTTCTTCTGCATCAGCCGGACCTTTTCCGGCCACTGGTCGAGGTCATCGAGCGCGTCGAGCAGGTCCTGGCTGAAATCGGTGATCTTGAAGAACCACTGCGTCAGTTCGCGCTGCTCAACGAGTGCGCCGGAACGCCAGCCACGACCGTCGATGACCTGCTCGTTGGCAAGCACCGTCATGTCTTCCGGGTCCCAGTTGACCTTGGAGTTCTTGCGATAGACGAGGCCTTTTTCCAGGAAATCGAGGAAGAGGTGCTGCTGACGGTGGTAGTAGTCGACGTCACAGGTCGCAAATTCGCGCGACCAGTCGAGCGACAGGCCCATGGATTTCAGCTGGCCGCGCATGGTTGCGATGTTTTCATAGGTCCATGCCTTTGGGTGGACCTTGTTCTTCATCGCGGCATTTTCTGCCGGCATGCCGAAAGCGTCCCAACCCATGGGATGGAGCACGTTGTAGCCGCGGGCACGCTTGTAGCGGGCAACGACATCGCCCATGGCATAGTTGCGGACATGGCCCATATGGATGCGTCCCGATGGATAGGGGAACATCTCGAGGACGTAGTATTTCTCGCGCGGATCGGCATTGTCGGTCTCGAAGACCTTGTCTTCGGACCATTTCGCCTGCCAACGGGGCTCGGCGTCGCGCGGATTGTAACGTTCGGTAGCCATGGATCGCATTTCCGGGAATAGCATCAAAAAGAGAGGGCCGACCTTCATCATGAAACCGGTCAAGCGTCAAGTTTTTGAGGCATTCGCGCGGGCTTTCCGGACGAGCGCTTGCCATCGCACGAGGCTGCGATTAACCCCTTGCAGAAAGATCTGATCACGCCAGATATCGGGCAGATGAAAACGAGGATTGGGCATGTCGGTTGAAGAGCGGCTTCAAGACGTCCGGGATAAAATCGCAAATGCGGCGGATGAAGCCGGTCGTGAGCCGGATTCGGTTTCGCTCGTTGCTGTCTCCAAGACCTTCGATGCAGAGCACATTCTTCCGACCATCGCGGCCGGGCAGCGCGTTTTCGGCGAAAACCGCGTGCAGGAAGCGCAGGGAAAATGGCCGGAGCTGAGGGCTGAGACAGCCGGTCTTGAGCTGCATCTGATTGGACCGCTCCAGTCCAACAAGGCAGCTGATGCCGTGGCGCTCTTCGATGTCATCGAGACGGTGGATCGCGAAAAGATCGCCCGGGTCCTGGCAGAGGAGGCGAAGCGGCAGGGGCGGTCGATCCGCTTTTACATTCAGGTAAACACAGGCCTTGAGCCGCAAAAGGCAGGCATTGCCCCCGACGATGTCGCGTCGTTCGTTGCCCTGTGTCGAGGCGAACTGTCGATGCAGGTCGAAGGCCTGATGTGCATCCCGCCGGTCGATGAAAATCCCGGGCCGCATTTTGCCCTGCTCGCGAAACTCGCAGACGAAAACGGACTGTCGAAGCTGTCGATGGGCATGTCCGGCGATTTCGAGACCGCAATCGGCTTCGGTGCGACGAGCGTACGGGTCGGCTCGGCCATTTTTGGCATGCGTTAAGTTGCCTTAGACCTTCGGCATAGCGCTTTGGTCTCTCTTTCTTCTTCCCTTCGTCGATCCTAAAATGACGGTAAAGGCGAAAGCCTCAAGCGTTGTCATGGGAGGATCGACATGCGCGAGAGCTATCAGGACATCTATGATTCCTGGACGGCGAACCCCGAGGGTTTCTGGGGGGCTGCGGCGGAAGACATCCATTGGTTCAAGGCGCCGGAAAGCGTCTTTGACCCAGCGCAGGGTGCCTATGGGAGGTGGTTTCCGGGCGGTGAGACCAATACCTGCTACAACTGCATCGATCGTCATATCGAGGCCGGTCGGGGTGCCGAGACTGCTGTCATCTACGACAGTCCAATGACCGGGCAGACGGCGCGCTACAGCTACGACCAGATGTTGTCTGAGGTCTCGGCCATTGCTGCCGTGCTTCGCAAGCATGGTGTCGGTAAGGGCGACCGCGTGATCATCTATATGCCGATGATACCAGAGGCCGTTTTCTCGATGCTCGCCTGTTCGCGCATCGGTGCCGTGCATTCGGTGGTCTTTGGCGGTTTCGCGGCACATGAACTGGCAACGCGCATCGACGATTCCGGCGCGAAGGTGGTGATCGGCGCCAGCTGCGGCCTCGAACCGGGGCGCATCGTGCCCTATAAGCCGTTGCTCGACCAGGCGGTCGACATGGCCAAGGTCAAGCCGGACTACTGCCTGATCCTGCAGCGCGACCAATATCACGCGCCGCTGCGCTACGAGCACGGCGACGTGGATCTCGCCCAGGCGATCGAGCAGGAAAAGATCAACGGCTCCTCTGTCGACTGCGTGCCTGTGGCCGCGACCGATCCGCTCTACATTCTCTACACGTCTGGAACGACCGGGCAGCCCAAGGGCGTCGTGCGTGACAATGGTGGTCATATGGTCGCCCTCAACTGGACGATGAAGAACATCTACGGCGTGAAGCCGGGAGAAGTCTTCTGGGCAGCCTCCGATATCGGCTGGGTCGTTGGCCATTCCTATATCGTCTACGGCCCGCTTCTGGCTGGCAATGCCACCGTGGTTTTCGAAGGCAAGCCCGTGGGCACGCCGGACGCTGGCACTTTCTGGCGCGTGGTGAATGACCATGACGTCAAGGTGCTGTTCACAGCTCCTACCGCCTTCCGTGCGATTCGCCGAGACGATCCGGAGGGTGAGCATGTCGCCCGCTATGATCTGTCCGGCCTTCGTGCCTTGTTCCTCGCCGGCGAGCGGGCTGATCCGGAAACTCTGAAATGGGCAGAGCGGATCCTCAAGATCCCGGTCATCGATCACTGGTGGCAGACGGAAACCGGCTGGGCGATTGCCGCCAACCCAGCCGGTCTCGGACTGCTTCCCGTGAAGCACGGTTCGCCGACCAAGCCCATGCCCGGTTATGCACTCGATGTTCTCGATGATGCGGGCCACCCGGTGGCGCCGGGTACACTCGGCAATATCGTCGCCAAGCTTCCCCTGCCCCCGGGATGCCTCGTCACCTTCTGGAATGCCGATGAGCGTTTCCGCACGTCGTGTCTCGAAGAATTCCCGGGCTACTACAAGACCGCCGATGCCGGCGTCATCGACGATGATGGTTATGTCTTCGTCATGGCGCGGACCGATGACATCATCAATTGTGCTGGCCATCGCCTGTCTACGGGTGGCATGGAGGAGGTCTGCGCCATGCATCCCGATGTCGCGGAATGCGCCGTCATCGGCATTGGCGACGAACTCAAGGGGCAGATTCCCTGCGGTTTCCTCGTCCTGAAGAAGAATGTGCACCGTGACCACGCGCTGATCGCCAAGGAGGTGGTCCAGTTGGTGCGGGACGAGATCGGCCCGGTCGCCGCCTTCAAGATGGTGCTGATGGTCGACCGTTTGCCGAAGACGCGCTCGGGCAAGATCCTGCGCGGCACCATGCAGAAGATTGCCGACGGCCTGCCCTGGAAAATGCCGGCAACAATCGACGATCCCGCGATCCTCGACGAGATCACCGCCGTTCTACAGGCACATGGACAGGTGCCGGTAGTCACCAAGGCCGCAGCGAGCGCATAAGCTCGATTTCGGCAACAAAAAACCCCGGCAGCCCATGGCAGCCGGGGTCTGAAGCCCAAGCACTGAGATCAGTACTGATCGTCTTCGTCGTCGTTGCGGCGGTCGGACTTGAGCGACTGCAGCTTGGCGAAGACCGCGTTGGCGTCGATTTCTTTTTCTTCCTCGCGCTCGTAGCTGAAGCCGATGTTCTCGGTTTCGCTCGCCGACTGAAGTGTTGCGCCCAGTTCGGCAGCGGTCGGCAGCGGACGGCCCTTGGATGCCTTTTCAACTTCCAGGTCCAGATCGATCTGGCTGCAGAGACCGAGCGTGACCGGATCCATCGGCGTCAGGTTGGCTGAGTTCCAGTGGGTGCGGTCGCGGATCTGCTCGATCGTCGACTTGGTCGTGCCAACCAGACGGGAGATCTGGGCGTCCTTCAGTTCCGCATGGTTGCGAACCAGCCAGAGGATGGCGTTGGGGCGATCCTGGCGCTTGGAGACCGGGGTGTAACGCGGGCCGCGGCGCTTGGAGTCCGGCACACGAACCTTGGGCTCGGAGATCTTGAGCTTGTAGTTCACGTCCTTTTCGGCGCGGGCGATCTCGTCACGCGAGAGCTGGCCGGTCGCGATCGGGTCCAGACCCTTGATGCCCTGCGCTGCTTCGCCGTCCGCAATCGCCTTCACCTCAAGCGGATGCAGTTTGCAGAACTGCGCGATCTGGTCGAATGACAGCGCGGTATTGTCGACGAGCCATACAGCGGTCGCCTTCGGCATGAGCAGTGTCTGGGCCATGGATACAATCCTTCTGAGGGTCGCGCCGGTTGTCGCGAGCCGTGGGTTTAAACCACTATTTCCGGGAATTCGGCGTCCTTATAGCGATTATGTAACGAAATTGCAATTCGCGAAGTCACGAATGACCTTTGTCTAATTGCTGGCCATGTTGCACCTGCTATGTATGGCGGCGATAGGCCGGGGAGGACGGTCCTGGTCGCCTGTAGTGGCCCGTCAACATGAGGAGGAGTTCATGTCAGCCAAAACCTATCCGGTGCTGAAATCGGCAAAAGTCCGCGCCCTGATCGATGATGACAAGTACCAGAAATGGTACCAAGAGAGCATCGAAGACCCCGAGAAGTTCTGGGGCAAGCACGGCAAGCGTATCGACTGGTTCAAGCCTTACACGAAGGTCAAGAACACGTCCTTCAAGGGCAAGGTTCCGATCAAGTGGTTCGAGGACGGCCTGACCAACGTCTCATACAACTGTATCGACCGTCACCTGAAGACGCATGGCGAACGCACTGCCATCATCTGGGAAGGTGACAACCCCTATATCGACAAGAAGATCACCTATAACGAGCTCTATGAGCATGTCTGCCGCATGGCGAACGTGCTGAAAAAGCACGGTGTCAAGAAGGGTGACCGCGTCACCATCTACATGCCGATGATCCCGGAAGCGACTTATGCGATGCTTGCCTGTGCCCGCATCGGCGCCATCCATTCGGTTGTCTTCGGCGGCTTCTCGCCGGAAGCGTTGGCAGGCCGTATCGTCGACTGCGAATCAACCTTTGTCATTACCTGCGACGAAGGCGTGCGCGGCGGAAAGCCGGTGCCGCTCAAGGAGAACACCGATATCGCGATCGATATCGCTGCCAAGCAATATGTCATCGTCAACAAGGTTCTGGTCGTGCGCCGCACCGGTGGCAAGATCGGCTGGGCACCGGGTCGCGACATCTGGCATCACCAGGAAGTGCACACCGTCAAGGCCGATTGCCCACCGGTGAAGATGAAGGCGGAAGATCCGCTGTTCATCCTCTACACCTCGGGCTCGACCGGCAAACCGAAGGGCGTCATGCACACGACGGGCGGCTATCTCGTCTATGCCTCGATGACGCATGAATATGTCTTCGACTATCACGATGGTGACATCTACTGGTGCACGGCTGATGTCGGCTGGGTCACGGGGCACTCCTACATCGTCTATGGCCCGCTTTCGAACTGCGCGACGACGCTGATGTTTGAAGGCGTTCCCAACTTCCCTGACCAGGGGCGGTTCTGGGAAGTGATAGAGAAGCACAAGGTCAATATCTTCTACACCGCACCAACGGCCATCCGCTCGCTGATGGGTGCGGGCGACGATTTCGTCAAGCGCTCGGACCGTTCGTCGCTCCGGCTTCTCGGTTCTGTCGGCGAACCGATCAATCCGGAAGCCTGGGAATGGTATTACAACGTTGTCGGCGAGCAGAAGTCGCCTGTGGTCGATACCTGGTGGCAGACGGAAACGGGTGGCATCATGATCACACCGCTGCCCGGTGCCACAGCGCTCAAGCCCGGTTCCGCAACCAAACCGTTCTTCGGAGTTAAGCCTGAATTGGTCGACAATGAAGGAAAGGTGCTGGAAGGGGCGACCGACGGCAATCTCTGCATCACCGACAGCTGGCCGGGCCAGGCTCGCTCCGTCTATGGCGATCATGATCGCTACGTGCAGACCTACTTCTCGACCTACAAGGGCAAGTACTTCACCGGTGACGGCTGCCGTCGCGATGAGGATGGGTACTACTGGATCACAGGTCGCGTCGACGACGTGCTGAACGTTTCCGGTCACCGCCTGGGTACGGCAGAAGTCGAATCGGCGCTGGTCTCGCACCACCTGGTCTCGGAAGCGGCCGTTGTCGGTTACCCGCACAGCATCAAGGGTCAGGGCATCTATTGCTATGTCACCCTGATGTCCGGGCATGAGGGCAACGACGCGCTGCGCGCCGATCTGGTCAAGCATGTCCGTACCGAAATCGGCCCGATCGCGACGCCGGACAAGATCCAGTTCGCACCGGGGCTGCCAAAGACACGCTCGGGCAAGATCATGCGCCGCATCCTGCGCAAGATCGCCGAAGATGATTTCGGCGCGCTGGGCGATACCTCAACACTGGCTGATCCAGCTGTTGTCGATGACCTGATTGCCCATCGTCAGAACAAGAGCGCCTGACATGACGGGGACGCCGGGAGCCGATGGAGCTTCCGGCGTCTTCAACACCCAATTATCCGGCGGATTTCATTGACCTGCTCCCGTGTCGAGCAGACGTTTTCACAGGGTATCCCGTCATTGTCGCGATCGGCCCGGCGATATCCGTTGCACCATAGAATGACCGCTTCCTCACAGCTTGAGACCTGTTGGCAGGTGCGTGCTGCGACTTCTTTTCCATTCGTTTCTGCTTTGGCGGCGGGCTGTGCCAGCGCTGAAAGAAGCAAGAGCAGGAAAAATGCCTCGCATGATGTGAAAATCTGACGAGTCGACATGAGCTGCATCAAGCAGCACCAATCTGTAACTGTCTACGAACTGCCTACAATTTATCAGGGCAAATTTGCCTGGCCTTTCGCTTCCCCTCGTAAGGTTCGGCCAGACCAGCGTTCAAAAGTTTGTCTGCCGGGCGGGTACCGTCCGGAAGTGTGAGATCGGCCACCACGCGGCCGAAGTATTTGTCGCCCGAGATCGCGGTCAATTGAACCGTCTGCTGTCCCTCCATCAGGCTGCTCAGTTCGCTCTTCGCCTCGAAAGCTGCTTTTCGAAAAGCCGGGCATTTTGATCGCAGCTCAGGTGCATCGATCCCGCGGAGGCGCACATAGGTGCTCACCTTGTGATCGGGCCAGGGCATGGCCTCGACGAGAACCGTGTCACCGTCAATGACCTTCACGACCTCTGCTGCAACAGGCCCGTCGATCTGGCGATTGGCAGCAACTGCCGGCCCCGCCAGGACCAGCGTCAGGAAAACTGTCACAGTGTGGAGTATTGATCGGAACATAATAGGAACATATTCCGATACTCGATCGAGATCAATGGGGAATTATTCCTCAAAAATCGATTGCGCGACCCTTGATCTCCCAATCCCCGAAACGGGCCGGATCGGCGCCGCCCCGTCCGCCGATCTCAAGCGGTATCTGCTGCGCGGCCTCACTCCGGCGTCGGCCCTCGGCTTCCGCAAGTGCCCGTTTCGCAGCCGGGCTCAGTTCCCGCGGCTGTTCCTCCCCGCTGACTTCGGCTTCACGATCTTCTGACATCACATCGTCCTTTGCTGCGACGGCATTTCATCCGCAAACATTGAAATTGGGTCGGCTGCTTTTTAAATCAACAGGCGAAAACGGCAAGAAATTTGCCGACGTGCTGCTTCTGGAGGAGCTTGACATGAATACCATGCGGACTGCCATGCTGCTCGCCTTCATGACCGCGCTCTTCATGGGCGTTGGCTTTCTGATCGGTGGACGCGGCGGAATGATGATCGCCTTCGTCGTGGCGGCGGGCATGAACTTCTTTTCCTATTGGAACTCGGACAAGATGGTGCTGCGTGCCTATCGGGCACAGGAGGTCGATGAGCGGACAGCCCCTGAGTTCTACGTGATGGTGCGCGATCTGGCCCGCAATGCCGGCCTGCCGATGCCGAAGGTCTATGTCTTCGACAGCCCCCAGCCGAATGCATTTGCCACGGGCCGCAATCCGCAGAATGCAGCAGTCGCGGCATCCACCGGACTGCTGCAGCGGCTCACACCGGAAGAAGTCGCGGGCGTCATGGCGCATGAACTCGCCCATATCGAGAACCGCGATACGCTGACCATGACGATCACGGCGACGCTTGCCGGTGCGATCTCGATGCTGTCGAATTTTGCCTTCCTGTTCTCCAGCGGGCGAGACAATCGCAACCCGCTCGGGTTTGTCGGTGTCCTCATTGCCATGATTGTTGCCCCGCTCGCCGCGATGCTGGTCCAGATGGCGATCAGCCGGACGCGTGAATACTCCGCTGACCGGCGTGGTGCCGAAATCTGCGGCCAGCCCCGCTGGCTTGCATCCGCGCTGCAGAAAATTGCCGGCGACGCCCCCCAGTTCGAAAACGTGAATGCCGAACGCAATCCGGCGACGGCACACATGTTCATCATCAATCCCTTGAACGGTCAGCGAATGGACAACCTCTTCTCGACCCACCCGAACACGCGCAACCGGATTGAAGCGCTGCTCGCCATGACCGATATCCGTCCTGGGGGATCGACGCCGCCGGAGCCCCCTGTTAAGGCAAGGCGCACGGCGCGTTCCGTTCCGACCACCGGTTGGGGACGCGGCAAAGCCGAACCACCCAAGGGACCATGGTCTTGAACGATCGATCGACGGACAAATCCAAGAAGAAGCCGACACGGAACCAAAACCACCAGGAGCGGACCCCCAGGCGCAGCGACAAGCCGGGGCTCGATGCCCGTATCGCAGCATCCCGCATCCTGGCAGCCGTCATCGATAAGAAGACGTCTCTGGATGGAATGCTCGATTCTGAACATGGCAACCCGGCATTTCTTCCGCTCAACGACGCCGACCGAGGTCTCGTCAAGGCGATCCTGCAAAGCGCGCTGCGCCACCTGCCGCGGATCGAGGCCATCATCGGGCAGCTTCTGGACAATCCGCTTCCGGAAGGCGCACGTTCGCTGCATCACCTTCTCGTCGTCGCGGCGGCGCAGATGCTCTATCTTGATGTGCCCGATCATTCTGCCGTCGATCTTGCCGTGGAGCAGGCCAACAGCGACCCACGCAGTCGCCGCTTCGCCAAGGTGGTCAATGCCATCCTCAGGCGGATCGGCCGCGAAAAGGCGGCCCTGCTTTCTTCCGTCGACGATCTTCCGTGCATGCCGGACTGGTTCATGCAGCGGCTTGCCGAGGTGTATGGCGGGGAGCAGGCGCTTGCCATCGCTGCTTCGCAGCTGGAGCCGCCGACGATCGACCTGACCGTGAAGGCAGATGCTCCGGGCTGGGCCGAACGTCTGGGTGGGCGGGTCCTGCCGACGGGCAGCGTCCGGCTCGACCGCTTCCGTGGGTCGATCACGTCGTTGGAAGGCTTTGAGGATGGCACATGGTGGGTACAGGACGCTGCCGCTGCCATTCCCGCCAAGCTGTTCGGTGACCTGACGGGCAAGCGCGTGGCGGATCTCTGTGCTGCTCCGGGAGGCAAGACGGCGCAGCTGATCCTGGCTGGCGGAGATGTTGTCGCGGTCGAGCAATCGAAGTCGCGGCTGAAGCGTCTGGAGAGCAATCTCGAACGTCTCGGCCTTTCGGCGGAAACGCGCTGTGTGAACCTGCTCGATCTCGACGAAGCGGAAGCCTTTGACGCCATCCTTCTTGATGCGCCCTGCTCTTCCACGGGCACCACGCGCCGGCATCCGGATGTCCTCTGGACGAAGAATGCAGCCGATATCCTCAAACTCGCTGCGCTCCAGGAGAAACTGCTTCGGCATGCCGTCCGTCTGCTGAAGCCCGGCGGCATGCTTGTCTTCTCCAACTGTTCCATCGACCCGTCCGAGGGCGAAGACATCATAGACCGGCTGCTTGTCCAGGTTTCCGGCCTGCGTCTTGTTCCGATCAACCCGGCCGACTGGCCGGGGATGGAGGAGGCCATTTCTGCCAAGGGCGAGTTCCGGACCACGCCCGCCATGCTTGCGGATCATGGTGGTTTGGATGGCTTCTACGCGGCAGTGATTGCTAAAATTTAACGAATATCTCAGTAAATCTGTTGGGAAGTCTGCTTGGACAGCGCGCGCTGCTCTGCATTGCGGAAGCAAGGCGCTATGACATGCAATTTCGTGCCATAGAAAAAGCATCCTCAGGGATCTTTTTCATATGGCGCGTCATGGCTCAGACAACCGGAATAGCTGGATCATCATGATCCGGTGACAGGAACCACTATGCGAATCAATGATCGCGCCCGACTGATGTCGCTTCATGTCGCCGAATCCTGGCGGCGTATGCGGCAGGCGGCTGCCATCCTGACGCCTTCAATGGTTCAACGTGGTGGTTTCCGCGTGCGCCGCGTCGTCGTCGCCCCGACCGACCTTAGGGCGGTCGACCCGTTCGTGGCGGAAGAAATCGTCAATGGTCGCTTTCCACTCGCCGGCCGGGTTCTCGATACCGACGGTCAATCGCCTTTCGAACTTGAGCTTCCCTCCGTACAATTCGCGCGGCGCCTCCATGGCTTCGGCTGGCTGCGGCACATCCGTGCCGACAAGACATCTGCCGCATGCCACAATGCCCGCTGGATCACCGATCAGTGGATCATGCTGCATGGCTCTCGCAGCAAGGGGATCGCCTGGGACAGTGAAGTTGTATCGAGGCGGATCATCAGCTGGCTTTCCCACTCGCCCGTCGTGCTTCAGGACGCGGACGCGGGTTTTTATCGCCGCTTTACCTCCTCTCTTGCACAGCAGGTACGCCACCTCCAGCGTCGCGCCGATTCACTGCCCGACGGTCTCCCGCGGCTCAAGGCGCGTATCGCAATTGCCATGGCATCGATTGCGGCCGAGGCGCGGCCAGCCGCTGTCCGTCGCGCGGGTCGGCTGCTCGATCGTGAGCTCGAACGGCAGATCCTTCCGGATGGGAGCCACGTTTCGCGAAATCCCCAGGCCGCCGTCGATCTGCTTTTCGATCTTCTGCCCCTGCGCCAGAGTTACATCAATCTCGGCCATGAGGTCCCGCCCAAACTCATTCCGGTCATTGACCGCATGTATCCGGCAGTCCGCTTCTTCCGGCACAGCAGCGGCGATCTGGCCCTGTTCAACGGCTCCAGTTCCTCGCTGGCGACCGACCTGATGAGTGTGTTGCGCTATGACGAAACGGCTGGACAGCCCTTCAAGGCCTTGCCGCATGGTGGCTACCAGCGCCTTTCGGGTGGCGACACCACAATCCTCGTCGATACCGGAAAGCCGCTGTCAGCGCGCCTTTCGAGCACAGCACATGCCGGCTGCCTCTCGTTCGAACTGTCTTCCGGACGCAACCGCTTCATCATCAACAGCGGGTCGCCGCGCTTTGCTGGCGAGCGGCTTCGGCAGCTCGCCCGCACCACTGCGGCGCATAGTACCGTCTGCATCGGCGACGTCTCGTCCGCGCGGATTGCCCATTCCTCGCATCTCGGCCCGGTGATCCTGTCGGGTCCCTCCGAAATCGAGATTGATCGCCAGACCGGCCCTGACGGCAGCGACCGCCTTTCGGCACGGCATGACGGTTATGTGTCGCGCTTCGGCGTGCTGCACGAGCGAGAAATCCGCGTCAACGAGCAGGGCACCAAGATTGCCGGCCGCGATCGTCTGCTTTTGCCTGGCGGATTGCCGACGCCGAACCTGCCCGATGCCGAGGTCGTGGCGCGTTTTCACATTCATCCTTCGATCACCGTCGAGCGTGCCGACGACCGCAAGGTGCGTCTCGTCGCGCCCGATGGCGAGAGCTGGTCGTTCTCCATTCCGGTTGGAGAACTGGTCATCGGAGAGGACGTTTTCTTTGCTGATGTTTCGGGCATCCGGCCTTCGCAGCAGCTGGAGATCGTGTTCGAGGGGCCAGAAATACGGTGGTTTCTCGCGCATCACGCCTGATAGCCGCGATCTTGCGGTTTCATCAGAGGTGAAGCTGTGCTAGGCGGCGGCATCGCGCCCGCTGCCGCTTTTCCGGGCGCCCGCCAGCTCGGAGTGAACCATGGCCGTCGTTTCCAAGAAGATCCCCGCCCCCGATCTCGTGCGCGTGCGTACCGCACTTCTGTCGGTGTCCGACAAGACCGGCATCGTGGAGTTTGCGAAGGCACTTCACCAGCGCGGTGTGCGTCTGCTGTCGACCGGTGGCACCCATAAGACGCTGGCTGCGGCCGGTCTGCCCGTCATCGACGTTTCCGAGATCACCGGTTTCCCGGAAATCATGGATGGGCGCGTGAAGACCCTGCATCCGCTTGTCCACGGCGGACTTCTCTCGATCCGTGACGATGCCGAACATGTCGAAGCCATGAAGGCGCATGGGATCGAAGCGATCGATCTCTCGGTCATCAACCTCTACCCGTTCGAACAGGTGCGCGCCGCCGGTGGTGACTATCCGACCACCGTGGAGAACATCGACATCGGCGGTCCGGCGATGATCCGCGCTTCGGCGAAGAACCATGCCTATGTCACCGTCGTCACCGATGCCGCCGATTATTCTGAGGTCATTGCGGCACTGTCAGACAATGACGGCCAGACGACCTACGCGCTGCGTCAGCGCCTTGCCGCCAAAGCCTATGCACGCACGGCCGCCTATGATGCGGCGATCTCCAACTGGTTCGCGGAAGCGCTCGAGATCGACATGCCGACCTATCGTGTGGTCGGTGGTGTCCTGAAGGAAAAGATGCGCTACGGAGAAAACCCGCACCAGAGCGCCGGCTTCTACGTCAACGGTGAAAACCGTCCGGGTGTCGCGACCGCGACCCTGCTCCAGGGCAAACAGCTTTCCTATAACAACATCAATGACACGGATGCCGCCTTCGAACTCGTGGCCGAGTTCCCGCCGGAAAATGGTCCGGCCTGTGCGATCATCAAGCATGCCAACCCCTGCGGTGTCGCGACGGGGTCGAGCCTGGTCGAGGCCTACAAGCGAGCACTGGCCTGTGACAGCACCTCGGCCTTCGGCGGGATCATCGCGCTCAACCAGATCCTCGATGCCGAGACGGCGCAGGAAATCGTCAAGCTCTTCACCGAAGTGATCATTGCGCCTGAAGTGACTGACGAGGCCAAGGCGATCATCGCCGCCAAGCCCAACCTTCGCCTGCTGACGACCGGCGCCCTGCCCGACCCCCGCGCACGCGGTCTGATGGCAAAGACCGTTTCCGGCGGTCTGCTCGTGCAGAGCCGCGACAATGTCATGGTCGAGGATCTCGACCTCAAGGTCGTGACCAAGCGGGCGCCGACTGCGACCGAGCTGGAAGACATGAAGTTTGCCTTCAAGATCGCCAAGCATGTGAAGTCGAACGCCGTGATCTATGCCAAGGACGGCCAGACCGCCGGGATCGGTGCCGGTCAGATGAGCCGCGTTGATTCGGCCCGTATCGCGGCGTTGAAAGCTGAGGATGCCGCCAAGGCGCTCGGGCTTGCAGCACCGCTGACCAAGGGTTCTGCCGTCGCCTCGGAAGCCTTCTATCCCTTTGCGGACGGTCTGCTGGCCGCAATCGCGGCCGGTGCCACCGCCGTCATTCAGCCGGGTGGCTCTATGCGCGACGAAGAGGTGATTGCCGCTGCCGACGAACACGGCGTCGCCATGGTCTTCACCGGCGTTCGCCATTTCCGCCACTGACCAGAACCAAGCCAGGATAGCCAAAGGGCCGGTGGATCACTCCATCGGCCCTTTTGCATTGGACGCCCAATTATCCCGGCAATGCCGATATCACCTGTCCCTTGCAGGATAGGCGGTCTTCCAGAGCAGCAAGAGACCGCCAATCAGGAAAACCAGCAGCGTTGCCATGCCTGCCCGGGGCGAGCCGGACCAAGCCGTCACCACCGAAAATGAAAGCGTCGCGAGGAAGCTGGTTGCCCGGCCCGACAGCGAATAAATGCCGAAATATCGGCCCGCTTCATGAAGCTCGACGCTTCGCGCCATGTAGGAGCGGGAGGAGGCCTGAACGGGACCGAAGGACACGCCGATCAGCAGGCCATAGAGAATGTAAGCCTTCTCCGCCGGCGTGGCGAAGAGGCCTTCCGTTCCCGTTAAAGGCAGACTGATCAGCCCGAAGAGCGTAAAATCGGGCCCGGTCGAGATGATGCCGAAGGTGGCGAGGATGAGCATGACGAGGCTCACGAGAACAACGAATTTCGAGCCGAGAGCCTTGTCCATGCGACCGGCGACGAGGCAGCCGAAGATGGCGACGACGTTCAGAATGATTCCGTAGATGCCGATTTCCATCGTCGACCAGCCGAACATCGCAGCGGCAAACACGCCACCCAAGACAAGCAGTCCATTGACGCCATCCTGATAGACCATGCGGGCGATCAGGAAGCGCAGGATATTGCTTCGATGGCGGAGCTCTCCCAGTGTCGAGCGGATTTCGCGAAGCCCTGAGCGGACCGCGGCGCCGAGAGGTTTTCCCTTGGCGACATCCGGGGTGAAGATGAACATCGGCAGGATGAACAGCAGATACCACACCGCCGATATCGGCCCTGTGATGCGGGCGTCTTCCCCGGCTGCCGGGTCGAGGCCGAAGAGGGGATCCATGCCGATCAGCGTCTTGCCGGTGGTCGGGCTGCCCGCGAGGAAAAGGACCACGAAGATCAGCACGATAATGCCGCCCATATATCCCATGCCCCAGGCGATGTTGGACACACGTCCGACATCCTGCTGGTTGACCAGCCGCGGCATCATGGAATCGTTGAAGACGATGGAAAACTCCGCCGCCACGCTGGCGAGGATCATCAGAAGCATCACCATGGCGACGGGCGATCCCGGAGCTGCGGTCCAGAGGAGCGCGAGGCAGACGATCTTGATGAACGCAAAGAAGGCGATCCAGGGCTTTCGGGCCCCGGACTCGTCAGCGATCGAGCCGAGGATCGGGGCGAGAATTGCGATGATCACCCCGGAGATGGTCGCCGCATTGCTCCAGGCCGTCTGGGCGCTCACGGGATCATCGGTCATCCGTGAAACGAAGTAAGGACCGAAGATGAAGGTGGTCACGACGGTGAAGAAGGGCTGCGCTGCCCAGTCGAAAAACATCCAGCCACGGACCCCTCTGTTGATGGGTCCATGGCCGGTCTTTAGCTCTGCACTTGTCGTCACGCGCACCCCCAACAGGCTCTCAGGCCCGGGACAGTGTCACCTCATGTTGTCTTGTGCAAGATCACCCAGCAGTCCCGCTGCGACCGCGAGCTTGGAAATGCTCGGTTCGCCGCTGTCGACGATCGAGGCGAGTTCCTTGCCAATCCGCTCCACACGGATCTTGTCAGTGGCAATCCAGGCCTGAACGGGCTGTACGTCCTTTCCATGGCTTGTCAGGGCCGCGCAGACGATCTGTCGGCGCGCCTGGCCGATCCGGTCGAGGCTCCGTGTCAGTGCCAGGCTGTCATAATGGTCCGTCACCTGGATCCGTCCTGCAGTCTCGATGATGCGACCGATACGGAATGCTTCCGAGACCGCGAAGAAGCCGCGTGTGGCGTCTGCAAAGTCCGCTCCGGTTCGGTCCGCGATCTGCAGGATCTCGGGCAGCAACTGTAGGGTCTGAAGGTTGACCACTTCGGTCGCAAGCGCCGCTGGGGCGCCTGCCTCGGTGAGTTCCGAGATCTGCTCATCAAAGTGCTGGCGCAGTGCCGCCGGTACGGTCTTCTTGAAGACGGGTGAGGCTGCCGAGACGGCGGCCTTGACCTGCGCCACGGCATCGCCGATCGATCCCTTGACGAGGCCGGTGTCGATCAGCAGCCGGGTCATGGCCGCATAGACGGTCGCGATGGTCGCATAAAGGCGGTTCTGCGTCTGGCCGGGGAGCTTGGCATCCAGTGCGTCGATCTTCTCCCACAGTGCCGAAAGACCAAGAGCGTCGCGGGTGACGAGTGCTGCCTTCACCACGGCGTCGGGCGAACTGCCGGTGGCGTCCGAAACCGAGACGACGAAGCCTGGTCCACCGCGATTGATCGCGTGATTGGCGAGAACCGTCGCGATGATTTCCCGACGCAGGCGATGACCCGCGATGTCGCTCGCGAAGGTCTTGCGCATCGCGGCGGGGAAGTAGTTGAACAGGGTCGTTTCGCAGTAGGGGTCGTCCGGGAGATCCGATTCGATCAACTGATCGAACAGCACGATCTTCGCATAGGAGAGCAACACGCCGATTTCCGGCCGGGTCAGCGCCTTGCCAGAGACATAACGTTCCGCAACGGCCGAGGAATCCGGAAGGGTCTCGACCTTACGGTTGAGGCGTCCCATGCCCTCGAGGTAATCCATCAGCCGGCTCAGTTCCTCCCGATTGCCGGCACCCTTTGCCTCTGTCAGGGAGATGGCCAGAGACTGAAGATAGTTGTTGCGGAGCACGAGGCCTGCGACTTCGTCGGTCATCTGTGCCAGCAGCACGTTGCGCTTCTCGCGGGGGAGACGCCCATCCTGCATGGCGGGGCTCAGCGCGATCTTGATGTTGACCTCGACGTCGGAAGAATTCACGCCGGCCGAGTTGTCGATCGCGTCTGAATTGCAGCGTCCACCATTCAAGGCGTAGGCGATGCGGCCCTTCTGGGTCACCCCGAGATTGGCGCCCTCGCCGATCACCTTGGCGCGCACATCGGTCGCATTGATGCGGATCGCGTCATTGGCGCGATCGCCGACTTCCGCATCGGTTTCCGAGCCCGCCTTGATATAGGTGCCAATGCCGCCGAACCAGAGAAGGTCGACCGGTGCCTTGAGGATCGCCGTCATGATGTCCATCGGCGTGGCGGTTGTGGTCTCCAGCCCGATGGCAGCGGCTGCTTCCGGTGTAAGTTTGACGGATTTTTCGGTACGCGAGATGATCATCGCGCCTGGCGAC
>JARXAK010000257.1 GCA_029865885.1 Rhizobium sp.
TGCGTCGTGCGGGCGTCAGATTTCTATCCGCAAAAAAGGGGTGCGGGCAAGACCGGCACCCCCGTCATTCAAGCCAATGGCAAGGTCAAGGGCTGCCTGGAGGCGACCGTTGCCTCTTTCGCCTCAGGCGTCGTAGCGGCGCAGCACCAGCGAGGCATTCGTGCCGCCGAAGCCGAAGGAATTCGACAGGGCAACATTGATGTCACGCTTGCGGGCCTTGTGCGGCACGAGATCGATCGCGGTCTCGACCTGGGGATTGTCGAGGTTCAACGTCGGCGGAGCGACATTGTCGCGGATCGCCAGCGCCGAGAAGATCGCCTCGACGGCGCCTGCGGCACCGAGAAGATGGCCGATGGCAGACTTGGTCGAGGACATCGAGATCTTCGAGGCGTGTTCGCCAACCAGGCGTTCGACGGCACCGAGCTCGATCGTGTCGGCCATGGTCGAGGTGCCATGGGCGTTGATGTAATCGATATCCGCCGGCGTCAGACCGGCACGCTTCAGCGCCATGGTCATGCAGCGGAAGGCACCGTCGCCATCTTCCGAGGGAGCGGTGATGTGGAAGGCGTCGCCCGACAGACCGTAGCCAACGACTTCGGCGTAGATCTTGGCGCCACGCGCCTTGGCGTGTTCCAGCTCTTCGAGCACGACGATGCCGGCGCCTTCGCCCATGACGAAGCCGTCACGGTCCTTGTCATACGGGCGCGATGCGGCGGTCGGGTTGTCGTTGCGGGCGGTCGAGAGCGCCTTGCAGGCGGCAAAGCCAGCCAGCGAAACGCGGTTGATCGGCGATTCCGTACCTCCGGCCACCATCACATCGGCATCGCCGAGTGCCACGAGGCGGGCTGCGTCACCGATCGCATGGGCGCCGGTCGAGCAGGCGGTAACGACGGAATGGTTCGGGCCGCGCAGCTTGTGGCGGATCGAAACATGGCCAGACGCCAGGTTGATCAGGCGGCCGGGAATGAAGAAGGGCGAGAGGCGGCGCGGTCCCTTGTCACGCAGGATATGGCCGGCCTCGACGATGCCTTCGATGCCACCGATGCCGGAGCCGATGAGCACGCCTGTCTGGCACTGGTCTTCATAGGTGCTCGGCGCCCAGCCGGCATCCTTGAGGGCCATGTCGGCAGCAGCGACGGCATAGATGATGAAGTGATCGACCTTGCGCTGTTCCTTGAGCTCCATCCAGTCATCCGGATTCCAGGCGCCCTCACCTTCGGTCGGAATACGGCAGGCGATCTTGGCAGGCAGGTCATCGACCTCAAATTCCGTAACCAGACGCGCGCCGCTCTGGCCGGCCAGAAGGCGCTGCCAGGTCAGTTCCGTTCCACATCCAAGAGGCGATACCATGCCGGTACCGGTGATGACGACACGTCTCATCGTGCGAAGCCCACCCCAAATTCGTTGACCGAAGTCACTGTAAACAAAGGTCCAGATACAACAAGGCCCGCTCATCGCGGGCCCAAGCGGACAGGACGGGCTTTCGCCCGCCTTCCGCAGCAGTCGGATCGATCAGGCCTGGGCCTTCTCGATGAACTTTACAGCGTCACCGACCGTCAGGATCGAGTCAGCTGCATCGTCCGGGATCTCGACGCCGAATTCTTCTTCGAAGGCCATGACGAGTTCGACGGTGTCGAGCGAGTCAGCGCCCAGATCGTCGATGAAGCTGGCGCCTTCGACGACCTTTTCAGCGTCAACGCCGAGATGATCAACTACAATTTTCTTCACGCGTTCTGCGATATCGCTCATGTCGGTATCCTCGACCTTCTAAAATTCAGAGGGAGCCGTGATAGCATCCCTGCCCTGCATTCAGCCGGTGACGCTTTCGTCCCCACCAGCAAACCCGTTCGGCCCTGACCCAGAGCGGTTTATGCAAATAAAAGCATAAACTTCGGCTCACGAGACGGAGCGACTGCTCACAGTCATGGCCCGCTTAACACGGTTTCAGCGCGCCGCAAAGCCTGAAATTCGCCCCCTTGCCTCGGTCAACATCCTATTGCAGAGGGGCTGTTTCCGGCAATGCGATCAGATCATCGCCATGCCGCCGTTCACGTGCAGCGTCTGTCCGGTCATGTAGGCTGCCTCGTTGGAGGCGAGGTAGACGACGGCGGACGCGACTTCTGCACCGGTGCCCATGCGCTTCATCGGGATGGCGCCCATGATCGCATCTTTCTGCTTGTCGTTCAGCTTGCCGGTCATCGCGCTTTCGATGAAGCCAGGCGCGACGCAGTTGACCGTCACGTTGCGGGTGGCGATTTCCTGGGCGAGCGACTTGGAAAAGCCGATCATGCCGGCCTTGGAGGCGCAATAGTTGGCCTGACCCGGATTGCCGGTGACGCCGACGATCGAGGTGATGTTGATGATGCGGCCGAAGCGGCGGCGCATCATCGGATGCGTCAGCTCGCGCGTCAGACGGAAGACGGCGGTGAGATTGACTTCAAGAACCGCATCCCAGTCGGCATCCGACATGCGCACGAACAGGCCGTCCTTGGTGATGCCGGCATTGTTGACGAGGATGTCGACGCCTTCCAGTTCGGCTTCGGCCTTCTCGCCAAGCGCCTTGACCTCATCGCGGTCCGAAAGGTTGGCCGGGAAGATCTTGACGCGGTCACCGAGTTCGGCGGCCAGCGCTTCCAGCTTTTCGACGCGGGTGCCGTGCAGGCCGACGATGGCGCCCCTTGCATGCAGCTGGCGGGCGATTTCCTCGCCGATGCCACCGGTGGCGCCAGTCACGAGGGCCTTGCGGCCGGTCAGATCGAACATGATCGGTTTCCTTGTTGTTCGTTGAGGCTATCAGCCGTTGAGTGCAGCAAGTGCTGCGTCGATATCGGCCGGGCCGTTGACGGCGATGCCGTTCAAATTCTTGTCGATGCGGCGGGCGAGACCCGTCAGCACCTTGCCGGCACCCACTTCATAAAGCGTGGTCACACCATTGGCGCCGAACCATTCGACCGTTTCGCGCCAGCGCACCTGCCCGGTGACCTGTTCGACGAGCAGATCAGCGATTTCGGACGCGGAGGTCACAGGAGCGGCCCGGACATTGGCGATCAGCGGCACGATGGGGTCCTTCTTTTCGACCTTGGCCAGCGCCTCGCGCATGGCATCGGCCGCCGGGCCCATCAGGGCTGAATGGAAGGGCGCGGACACCGGCAGCATGATGGCGCGCTTGGCGCCCTTTTCGGTGGCAAGGGCTGCTGCCTTCTCGACGGCAGCCTTGCCGCCCGAAATGACCAGCTGACCGCCGCCATTGTCATTGGCGATCTGGCAGGGACCGAGAGCTGCGGCTTCCGCGCAGATCGCCTGCACGTCGCCGTGCTCCAGGCCGATGATCGCAGCCATGGCGCCCTCACCCACGGGAACGGCCGCCTGCATGGCGTTGCCGCGAATGCGCAGGAGACGCGCGGTGTCGGCAATCGAGAAGGTGCCGGCAGCGCAGAGCGCCGAATACTCGCCGAGCGAATGGCCGGCGACATAGGCGACCTTCGACTTCAGATCGAGGCCCTTGGCTTCCAGGACGCGGATGACGGCCATCGAGACGGCCATCAGTGCCGGCTGGGCGTTGGCGGTCAGCGTCAGCGTCTCTTCCGGACCATTCCACATGATGTCGGACAGTTTCTGGCCGAGCGCTTCGTCGACTTCTTCGAAAACGGCGCGGGCCTCAGTGAAATTGTCGGCAAGGTCCTTGCCCATTCCGACGGCCTGGCTGCCCTGACCGGGAAAGGTGAATGCGACTGACATGGGCGTATCTCCCTTGGTTTTTCCCTGTCAATTCACAGAAGCCCCTTGCGAGTCAAGCCTTGCACCGCACAGGCGAGCGTGCCAACCGCCCTTACGTCAGCGCTGTTCCACAGCTATCGGTATCTTGCGGTGCATCAATTTCTGCCTAAATTGCCGCTGAACGTTTCCCTGTCTCCCAAGACATTCTTTCCCACCAGAGGCTTCCCCCATGAAGATGAACCGGCTCGGCCGAACCGATATCCTTGTCTCCGAAATCTGCCTGGGCACCATGACCTGGGGCTCGCAGAATACCGCCGAGGAAGCCTTTGCGCAGATGGACTATGCGCTGGAGAACGGCGTCAACTTCTTCGACACGGCCGAACTTTATCCGACCACACCGCTTGCGGCCGAGACCTATGCCGATACCGAGCGGCTGATCGGCGACTGGTTTGAGAAATCAGGCAAGCGCGACAAGGTGGTGCTGGCGACCAAGGTCGCTGGCCCTGGCCGTCCCTATATCCGCGAGGGCAAGCCGATCACCGGCGCGGTCGTCAGGCAAGCGCTCGACGCCAGCCTGAAGCGGCTGAAGACCGACTATGTCGACCTTTACCAGATCCACTGGCCAAACCGCGGCCATTTCCACTTCCGCGGCGCCTGGAACTACAATCCCTTCAAGCAGGACAAGGCGAAGGCCTCTGCCGACATTGCGGAAATCCTCGACGCGCTGGGCGATTGCGTGAAGGCCGGCAAGCTGAAGGCCGTCGGCCTGTCCAATGAAACCACCTGGGGCACGCAGAAATATCTTTCGCTTGCGGAAGCCAAGGGGCTTCCCCGTGTCGCGACGATCCAGAACGAATACAATCTGCTCTACCGGCATTACGATCTCGACCTCGCAGAGCTGTCGCATCACGAGGATGTCGGGCTGCTCGCCTATTCGCCGCTCGCCGGTGGCATTCTCTCCGGCAAATATCTCGACGGACAGAAGCCCGCCGGTTCGCGTGGGGCGATCAACGGCGATATCGGCGGACGTCTCGTGCCGCATCAGGAAGCGGCGACGAGGGCCTATGTGGAGCTCGCGAAGAAAAACGGGCTCGACCCGTCCGCCATGGCGCTCGCTTTCTGCCTGACCCGCCCCTTCATGGCCTCCGTCATTATCGGCGCGACCAGCATGGAGCAGTTGAAGGTGAACATCAGCGCTGCAGATTTGAAGCTCTCAGACGAAGTCATGGGCGAGATCGCCAAGATCCATCGTCTCTATCCGATGCCGATCTAAAGCCTGTCATTGCGACTGCCCGTGTACCCAACAAAAACGTGAACACACGTGACCTACACATCGCCGCAATGGCTCACCACTTGCGGCGACGATCGAAAATCGGCCTCTCGGCCATGAATGATGGGGGATTAACTTGGATTACCTACTGATTGCCGTCGGTCTCGTCGGGCTCTACTTCGGCGCCGAATGGCTGCTGCGTGGTTCCATCGCTCTCGCCCACAAGCTGGCCATTCCGACGCTGATCGTCTCGCTTGTCATTGTCGGTTTCGGCACGTCGATGCCGGAGCTGCTGGTCTCCGTACGCGCGGGATTGGCAGGCTCGTCTGATATCGCATTGGGCAACGTGGTTGGCTCGAACACCGCCAATATCCTGCTGATCATTGCCGTCTGTGCGCTCATCTACCCGATCACCCAGTGGGACAAGGGCGTGAAGCGCGACACCTATGTGATGATCGCAGCAGCCGTGCTTCTTCTCGGCCTTGCGCAGTTTTCGCTCATCGGGCGCCTCGCAGGCCTGATCATGATCGCCCTCATTCTGGCTTATGTGGTCTACGCCTATATCAACAGCAAGGGCAGTGTCGAAGCCGCCAAAAATGAAGAGGTCAAGCACGAGACCCTGAGCAGCGGCTTCATGACGGTGCTGATTCTCGGCGGCTTGGTCGCCCTCTTCATCGGTGCTGAATTCCTTGTTCGTGGCGCTACCAGCCTCGCCCGGAATTTCGGTGTTTCCGAAGCCGTCATCGGGCTGACGATCGTGGCCGTCGGCACCTCGCTGCCGGAGCTTGCCGCCGGCATCATGTCAGCGATCCGCAAGCATTCTGACATCATGATTGGCAACATCGTCGGATCGAACATCTTCAACATCCTGTTCATCCTCGGCGTTACATCCGTCATCCAGCCAATCACCGTTGCACCGCGCTTCACAAGCTTCGATATTCCAGTCATGCTAGGCGTCACGCTTGGGTTTGCCTTCCTGCTTCTCACCCATCTGGGTGTCCGCAGACTGACGGCAGGCGCGATGATGGTCGCCTATGTCGGCTACACCTTCGCGCTGGTGCAGGTCTGAGCCATCAGCCGATCCGATGAAGCACAACCTGGGCCGCCTGCGTAAAAACGCGGAGCGGCCCTTGCTTTTGTGGACAATGCGCGTATAAGCGCGCCGTTCACAACACCCGGTCTCATGGCTGGTGGCTGAACGGAGGGCCGGCTTTCGCAAGGGAGCCGCAGGAACCGAAGGGTTTTCCGGCCTCCCGTGTCTCCGCTCTCGACCGTCTCGAACACAACACTTTTCTTGCCGCGACGTATGTCGCACAGGAGCAGTCTGTGAGGCTTAGCGCCGGATCCGGGTGACGACAACCGCAAGAAAAGGCAAAGCTTACATGGCTCTTTACGAACACGTATTCCTTGCCCGGCAGGATATGTCCGCTCAGCAGGTTGATGCCCTCGTCGAACAGTACAAGGGTGTCCTCGAAGCTAACGGCGGCAAGGTCGGGCGCGTAGAAAACTGGGGCCTCAAGTCCCTGACCTACCGCATCAAGAAGAACCGCAAGGCTCACTACGCCCTCATGGACATCGATGCTCCGGCAGCTGCCGTCCATGAAATGGAGCGCCAGATGCGCATCAACGAAGACATTCTTCGTTACATGACCATTGCCGTCGAAGCCCACGAAGAAGGCCCGTCCGCAATGATGCAGAAGCGCGACCGTGACGACCGTCCGCGCCGCGAAGGCGACGATCGTGGCCCGCGCCGCGACTTCGGCGATCGTGGTCCGCGTCCGGACCGTGGCCCCCGTGAAGGTGGCTTCGAGCGTCGTCCGCGCGAAGACCGCGCGTAATCTGAGCAATAGGAGAACACACAATGGCTGATGCATCCTCTTCTCAGGCCCGCCGTCCTTTCCATCGTCGTCGCAAGACCTGCCCCTTCTCGGGCGCGAATGCACCGAAGATCGACTACAAGGACGTTCGTCTCCTGCAGCGCTACATTTCCGAGCGCGGCAAGATCGTTCCCTCGCGTATCACTGCAGTTTCCCAGAAGAAGCAGCGCGAACTGGCCCAGGCCATCAAGCGCGCCCGTTTCCTCGGCCTGCTGCCCTACGTCGTAGCGTAATCTGATCCGAAGCCTGCCGGTCCTCGACCGGCAGGCTTCACCCCTTCCGCGTTGGGCGCGGATCGGAACCGACTGCCGGATGGCGCGCTTGCCGCGACGTCAGGTGAAATCCCATGTTGGGGATGGCTCTCGCGAGATCGCTTGAATTCCTCCCCTAACTGCTTGAACCAGCAGGACAGCGACGTTGAAAAAACTGGACGCAAAATTGCTGACGACCGGCTTTGTTGCCGGCATTACCGCCGCCCTGCTCGTGCTGGGTGCTGCGGCACAGCCTTCGCTTGCCTCACTTCTCTATGCCGCCTCCGCCCTGCCCGTCCTGATCGTCGGCCTTGGCTGGGGCAATGTCGCGGCCATCACCGCGATTGTCACGGCGGCCCTGCTTGGTACCGTCAGCGTATCGCCGATGTTTGCCTTCGGCATGGCGATCTTCACGCTTGCGCCTGCTGGCTGGCTTGCGCATCTGTCGAGCTTGGCGCGCCCTGCGTCCGAACTCGGCGGTCCGGACCATCTGATGGCCTGGTACCCGCTCTCCGACATCCTGCTGCAGCTCTGCGCCTTCGTCACGATCGCCGTGGTCGTGCTCGGCGCCATCATCGGCTTCGGCCCGGAATTCACCGGTCAGCTGGTCGACGCCATGGTACAGGCGATGAGCACGCAGGATCCGGCCATGCTTCCGGATGCCGCCGCGCTCGAGCAGCTGAAGCGCACCATGGTCATCCTGCTGCCGATCATCCAGGGCGGCACCTGGGTGCTGCTCTTGACCATGATGTATTACATCGCCATGCGCATCGTGACGGCGTCCGGCCGCAACAAGCGCCCGCGCGAGGACTTCACCTCGGCGCTCCGGATGAACCGCAATACGGTCTTCATCTTCCTTGCAGGCATCGTCGCCTGCTTCATCGGCGGCGTGCCCGCGATGATCGGGGCGACCATCTGCGGCACCTTCGGCGCCGGCTTCCTGATGGCGGGCTTTGCCTCCATGCATCTGAAGACGCGGGGCAAGGACTGGCGTCTGCCGGCCCTCATTCTCGCCTATCTCTCCTCGATCATGCTCTTGCCGCTCATGATCCCCCTCATCATCGGCCTCTCGGACACCCGGCGGACCGTTGCCCTCACGCCGGCCCGCAAGGCCGACACCGAAAACGAAAACTCCGATACTGACAACTGAAAGGAACAGGATCATGCAAGTCATTCTCCTCGAACGCATCGCAAAGCTCGGCCAGATGGGCGAAACCGTAAAGGTTCGCGACGGCTTTGCCCGTAACTACCTGCTGCCGCAGGGCAAGGCGCTGCGCGCCAACGAAGCCAACAAGAAGCGTTTCGAATCCGAGCGCGCCACGCTCGAAGCCCGCAACCTGGAGCGCCGCTCGGAAGCCCAGAAGGTTGCCGACGCTCTCGCCGGCAAGTCCTTCATCGTCGTCCGTTCGGCTGGCGAAACCGGCCAGCTCTACGGTTCGGTTGCTGCCCGTGACGTCGTCGAGATCCTGGCTGCCGAAGGCTTCAACATCGGCCGCAACCAGGTCGAGCTGAACACCCCGATCAAGGCCATCGGCCTGCACCAGGTCACGCTGCACCTGCATGCAGAAGTCGAACTGAGCGTTGAGCTCAACGTTGCCCGTTCGGCCGAAGAAGCCGAGCGCCAGGCCAAGGGCGAAAGCCTCACCTCCGCCGACGCCATCTACGGCGTGGACGAAGACGCTCTGCGTCCGGAAGACTTCTTCGATCCGGAAGCCGACATGGACGGCGACGACGACTGATTTTTCCGCCATCGCGGAGACGGAACGCCCGGATTTTTCCGGGCGTTTTTCGTTTGCGCTCTGCTAGAATGGGAGCTCCCAAGGCCGATTCGTTGAATGTCACAGTCAACCGAAAAGATCGGATCCTTGAGCTTTTTCTGAAGTCGCGATCTGGTGCCTGTGAATCAATGTGGGTTGGCGTGCGAGCCATTTCGCCGCCCCGCGTTCTCGCTATGGTGCAGCCACCGCCGACACACTGATTGGATTCGAACGAATGAATGACGCTGCGCGCAAACTGAGCCCGGTCCAGCCGACTGAGCCGCTCTACCGGGAGGCTCCGAACAATATCGAAGCCGAACAGGCCCTGCTCGGCGCCATTCTCGTCAACAACGATGCCTTCTACCGCGTATCGGACTTCCTGAAGCCCGAGCATCTCTACGAGCCGCTGCACCGGAAGATCTTCGAAGTCGCCTCCGAGATCATCCGCATGGGCAAGACGGCGAACCCGGTCACGATCAAAACCTTCCTGCCCGCCGACCAGAAGGTCGGTGACCTGACGGTGGCGCAATATCTCGCCCGTCTGGCCTCCGAAGCCGTGACCATCATCAATGCGGAAGACTATGGTCGCGCTATCTACGATCTGGCGCTGCGCCGCTCGCTGATCCAGATCGGCGAGGATGTCGTCAACATCGCCTATGATGCGCCGCTCGACATGCCGCCCCAGGCGCAGATCGAAGACACCGAGCGCCGTCTCTTCGCGCTTGCCGAAAACGGACGTTATGACGGCGGCTTCCAGTCCTTCTCCGATGCTGTCGCCCAGGCCGTCGACATGGCGGGCGCTGCCTTCGAACGCGATGGCAATCTCTCGGGTATCTCGACCGGCATCATGTCGCTCGATGCCAAGATGGGTGGTCTTCAGCGCTCCGACTTGATCGTGCTTGCCGGTCGTCCGGGTATGGGCAAGACCTCGCTTGCGACGAACATTGCCTGGAACATCGCAGCTGCCTACGAGCCCGAGGTGCTGCCGGATGGCTCCTTCAAGGCGAAGAACGGCGGCGTCGTCGGCTTCTACTCGCTCGAAATGTCGGCCGAACAGCTCGCCACCCGTATCATGTCCGAGCAGACGGAAGTCTCGTCCTCGAAGATCCGCCGCGGTGACATCACCGAGCACGAATTCGAAAAACTGGTCGGGTTCAGCCAAACCATGCAGAAGGTGCCGCTGTTCATCGACCAGACCGGTGGTATCTCGATCGCCCAGCTCGCGGCGCGTGCCCGACGCCTGAAGCGCCAGCGCGGCCTCGACTTCCTCGTCGTGGACTATATCCAGCTGATGACCGGCGCCGGCAAGGCGGGTGAAAACCGCGTGCAGGAAATCACCCAGATCACGACGGGCCTGAAATCGCTCGGCAAGGAACTCGCCGTGCCGATCGTGGCGCTCTCGCAGCTCTCGCGTCAGGTCGAAAGCCGCGAAGACAAACGCCCGCAGCTCTCCGACCTTCGCGAATCGGGCTCGATCGAGCAGGACGCCGACGTGGTGCTCTTCGTGTTCCGCGAGGAATACTACGTGAAGAACCTCGAGCCGCGCGATCTGGCCGATCCGAAATATCCGGAATGGGAAGCGCATATGGAGAAGGTGAAGGGCACGGCAGACGTCATCATCGCCAAGCAGCGTCACGGACCGACGGGCACCGTCAAGCTCGCCTTCCAGTCGGAATTCACCCGCTTTGCGGATCTGGCCGAGCCGAGTTTCGTTCAGTATGAAGAGCCGTGAGATCAAAGGGCGCCCGAGTGGCGCCCTTGTCATTTTCAGGTC
>JARXAK010000261.1 GCA_029865885.1 Rhizobium sp.
TCTTCAGAGAGTTTTTGTAGCGCATTCTGTACTGCCTGACGGGAGACGTCATAGCGTCTCTGCAGGGCGACAACCGTCTGGGCCTCTCCGATCCGGCCGGCGGCAAGGTCGCGCAATATGGCGGAATAGACCTCCGGATCGCCGTCCTTTTCGTCAGCGTCGTCCAGGCGCGCCACCGTCATAGGGTCGATGGACAGCACATAGCCGCCATCCGCATCGGCGGTCACAAGGTCGCGTTCGGCGAGGACCTGCAGCGCCTTTCGCACAGGCGTCCTGGAGACATTGCAATGCGAGGCCAGCGCCTGTTCGGCCAGCCGTTCGCCGGGCGCCATCCCCCGCTCGCTGGCATAGTCCAGTATTTTTTGTGCCAATTCCACATGGCGAAAATGTATGCGCCCGGGTTCTGTCGACATGGATCACCTGCTGATTATCCGTTCCATGCTCGCCTCTTCAGGCGGAATTGGCAAGCGGCAGCCTGTCTTTTTTCCGTGGTTAAAGAAAATCGACGGAGTCTATTGACGTATTATTTTTTCAATTAATACTGCCAGGCAACGGCGACACGAGATCGGATGACCGACGCCTCGCCGACGAGGTTGGAACAATCATCAGCAAAGGGAGAGATCCGTGCACAAGAAGAGCGGATACGCCAAAACCCGTGTCTATACGGTCAGACTTCTCGCCGCGACCATGCTTGCCGGCAGCGTGACTGCAGCCAATGCGGCTGATCTCGTCATCTCGAATTGGGATGGCTATATGGCAAAGGACATTGCCGAGACCTTCAAAGCCGCCACCGGTCTGGAGATCGAGGTGGTCAACCACGCCACCAATGAAGAAATCATGGGCAAGCTGATGGCAAGCCAGGGCAAGGGTTATGACCTTGTCTTCGTATCTTCGCCCTTTGCCGAAATCCTCAACCACCAGAACCTGGTGGAGCCGCTCGACAAGGCGGCAATTCCGAACCTCGCCAATCTTTATCCCGAAGCGGCAAGCCTCGCTTATGACCCGGGCAATGCCTATTCCGTGCCTTATACCTGGGGCACCACCGGCCTCTGCTATCGTTCCGATCTGGTCAAGACCACGCCCGACAGCTGGATGAACCTGCTGGCTCCCTCGGATGACATCAAGGGCAAGACCACTATGCTCGCGACTGACCGCTGGCTGATGGCGGCGGGCGAACTCGCCAAGGGCTATTCGGTCAACGAAACGGACCCGGCAAAGATCGCCGAGGTCAAGGATCTGCTGATCGCGGCGAAAAAGACGCTGCTCGCCTATGACGACACGACCTTCTATTCGAAGCTTGTCTCAGGCGAGGCCTCGCTCGTGCATGCCTGGGACGGCTGGTGCAATTATGGCATCACCGAAAACAAGGACATCAAGTTCGTCGTGCCGAAGGAAGGCTCGGACCTCTGGGTCGATACCATCGTCGTGATGAAGAACTCGGAGAAGAAGGATGCGGCGATGAAGTTCATCAACTTCATCCTTGATCCGGCAAACCATGCCTGGGCAGCCCAGAACATCCTCTACAAGGTGCCGAACAAGCCGGCGATGGAGAGCCTCGACAAGGCACTGATCGAGCAATACCCGAACATGGGCATGACACCGGCGGAGCTGACAAAGTTCGAATTGTTGCGTGATCTCGGTCCGGCCCAGAAGGACTATTCTCGCGCCGTCAGCGAGATCAAGGCCGCCAACTGACCTGACGTCCGGCAATCGCCAGCGACTGCCTGCACTGCATCGAGGGAGGCACCCGTCTCCCTCGATCGCCCCTTGGGATGACCCGCTCTGGACGCTATTGTCCTTTGGCCGCAGCCCTTGCCATTTCAGTGTCGTGGAACGCCTGCATGTCCTACCAATCCGCCCGATCGAACCTGCTTGCCGCGCCGGCTGTCGCCTGGCTCGTGGCATTCATGATCGTGCCATGCCTGCTCATCCTCTCCTATGCCTTCTTCGAACGCGGCGTCTGGGGTGGCATTGAATACACGCTGACGCTTGAGAATTTCGCCCGCGTCATCGATCCGCTTTATGCCAATATCTTCCTGACATCGGCCCGCATTGCCGGCCTTGCCACGCTTTTGGCGATCCTGATCGCCTATCCGGCGGCCTATGCGATCAGCCGTGCGCCGCAGATGCGCCAGCCCATGCTGCTGTTCTTTGCCGTTCTGCCCTTCTGGAGCAACTACCTGATCCGGACCTATGCCTGGATGGTGCTGCTCAACCGCGAAGGCCTTATCAACAATCTCCTGCGCTGGTTCGGCTATGAGGGCGAGCCGCTGTCGCTTCTCTATACCGAGGGCGCGGTGATCATCGGCCTCGTCTACAACTATCTGCCCTTCGTGATCCTCGCGATCTATTCGTCGCTGTCGCGGCTCAATCCGGAGCTGATGGAGGCCTCCCGCGATCTCGGCGGCGGTCCGTTCCGCACCTTCTGGCGTGTGACACTGCCGCTCACCCTGCCAGGCGTCGCAGCCGGCGGCGTCTTTGTCTTTGTCCTGTCGATCGGCAATTTCGTTACGCCGGCTCTGCTGGGCGGTGGACGGTTCCAGATGATCGGCAATGTCGTCTATGACCAGTTCCTCAGCGCCAATGACTGGCCGTTCGGCGCCGCACTCGGCCTGGTGCTGATTGCCATCATGATCCTCCTCCTCATGCTGCAGGCCCGGGCAACGGCGCGCGCCAGCGGCGAAAGGACCGGCGAAAACACAGACCAGCAGGCGAGGGCAGGCGTATGAGACTGTCCCATTCCTCGCGCGTTCCGGGGCGGCTCGTCCTGCTTGCCGTCTTCGGCTTTCTCTATCTGCCGATCGCAGTTCTGGTTGGCCTGTCCTTCAATGAGGCGGGGCTGCCGACAAGCTGGTCCGGCTTTTCCTTCAAGTGGTATGCAGCCCTTGCCAGCAATGGCGAGATCCTCGGCGCCGCCTGGAACACGCTGATTGTTGCCGTTTTCGCCACTGTGATTGCCACTGTGCTCGGAACGCTGCTGGCCCTTGGCATGGAAAGCCGCCGCCGCAAGAGCACCGGGCTTGAGGCGCTCGCCTTCGCGCCCATGGTCATCCCCGATATCGTGCTTGCGGTCGCCCTTCTGACCTTCTTCTCGCTGCTCAATGTGACGCTCGGCCTGCACACGATCATCATCAGTCACGTTATCTTCGATCTGGCCTTCGTCAGTTCGGTGGTCAGGGCGCGGCTCAAGCATTTCGACTATTCCATCGTCGAGGCCTCGCGTGATCTGGGCGCGTCGGGCTGGATGACCTTCTGGCGCGTGACCTTCCCGGTTCTGCTGCCGGCGATCGTCGCCGGTGCCTTGCTCGCCTTCACGCTGTCGGTCGATGAGTTCATCATCGCCTTCTTCACGGCCGGTGCCGGACGCTCCTCGATCACGCTGCCGATCCAGATCTATTCGATGATCCGCTTTGGCATCACGCCGGAAATCAATGCCCTTGCCACGATCGTCATGGGGGTCAGCGCCACGGCGCTGCTCATCTCGCAATGGCTCAACAAAGAACAGATGCAATGACTGATACGCGCCTTTCGCATGACGCGCCGATCCTGGCGATCGACGGCCTTCACAAGAGCTTCGGGCCGGTCACCGCCGTCGATCACGTCTCGCTCGACATTCGCCGCAACGAATTCTTCGCGCTGCTCGGCCCGTCGGGCTGCGGCAAGACCACGCTCTTGCGCATGCTGGCCGGCTTCGAGACACCGAGCGGTGGCCGCATCCTGCTGGAGGGCAAGGATATTTCCGCCCTGCCGCCGGAAAAGCGACCGCTCAACCTGATGTTCCAGTCCTATGCGCTCTTTCCGCATATGACCGTCGCCCGCAACCTGGCTTACGGTCTTGAGATGGACCGCTTGCCCAAGGCGGAAATCGCAAGGCGCGTCGAAGAAATCATGGCCGTCACCGACCTTGGCCAGTTCGCCGCGCGCAAGCCCGATCAACTGTCCGGCGGACAGAAGCAGCGGGTGGCGCTGGCCCGGGCGCTGGTCAAGCGGCCCAAGGTGCTGCTGCTCGATGAACCACTCGGCGCGCTCGACAAGAAGCTGCGCGAACGCATGCAACTCGAGCTGAAACGTCTGCAGCACGAGGTCGGCATCACCTTCATCATCGTCACCCATGATCAGGAAGAGGCCCTCGTCATGGCCGACCGCATGGCGATCCTGAAGGATGGCCAGTTGCTGCAATGTGGCTCGCCGGAAGAGGTTTATGAGAGACCATCCGATCGCTTCGTTGCCAATTTTATCGGCGTGATGAACTTCATTGACGGTGTGGTCGCGTCCGACGGAAGCTTCAGTGCCGTCGGCCTCAACCTGGCCGTCCCGACCGACATCCGCGGGGTCGCCACCCTGGCCGTTAGACCCGAAAACATCAGGGTCACGACCGCCGGTGCAGGCATCGAGGGTAGGGTCGTCGACATGGCCTATCACGGCCTCGACCGCGTCTTGCATGTCAGGATCGCCGCCAGCGAGACGCCGCTGCAGGTCAGGGTGCCGGCGAATGCCGCCGTTCCGCACACCGCCGGTGACACGATCCAGATCGCGATCGATCCGGATCGCATCCGTCTTTTCAAGGCTTGAGAACAAAGGGGAGCCCCATGTCGCAAAAGACCATCGCATTCTTTCCCGAAGCCGCCTTCGGCCCCGCCTTGAACTCGGTCGGCATTGCCCAGGCCGTCGAGGCACTGGGCCACAAGGCCGTCTTCCTCTCCGATCCAGGCTTTGTCTCCGTCTATCAAGGTTACGGCTTCGAGGCGCATCCGGTGAACCTCTCCGAACCTATGCCGCCGGAACAGATGGCGAAGTTCTGGGAGGACTTCATCAACGGCCACATCCCGAATTTCCGCAAGAGCCCCTATGAGCAGATCGACACCTATGTGAAGGACTGCTGGACCGCGATCGTCGACAGCGCCAAATGGGCGCAGAAGGATCTGCCGGGCGTGCTTGCCCGCATCCAGCCGGATCTGATCTGCGTCGACAATGTCATCCTGTTTCCGGCTATCAAGCAGTTCGGCAAGCCCTGGGTGCGCATCATTTCCTGCTCGGAGAACGAGATCGAGGATCCGAAGATCCCGCCGCATCTGTCTGGCTGCGGCGCGGACGACTATGCCGGCCATGCTGCCTATCGCGATCATTTCAATGCCGTCATCCAGCCGATCCATGACGACTTCAACGCCTTCCTGGCCGAGAATGGCGAGGCGTCCTATCCGATCGGCCAGTTCTTCGAAGCCTCGCCCTTCATGAACCTGCTGCTCTATCCGGAAGCGGTCAAGTTTGAGCGCGAGCACCCGCTTGATCCCGGCCAGTTTCAGTATCTCGAAGGCTGCGTGCGCTCGGAAAAGCCCTATGAGGTGCCGGTCTTCAAAGCCAACAACGACAAGCCGCTGCTCTATGTCTCCTTCGGTTCGCTGGGCGCCGGCGATACCGAGCTTCTGAAGCGGATCATCGCCACGGTCGCGAAACTTCCCTACCGGGCCCTCGTCAATGTCGGCGACTACAAGGACCAGTATTCCGATGTGCCCGACAATGTCATCATCGACAGCTGGTTCCCGCAGCCCTCGGTGATCCCGCAGGTCGATGCCGTCATCCATCACGGGGGGAACAACTCGTTCACCGAATGCCTCTATTTCGGCAAGCCCGCCATCATCATGCCCTATGTCTGGGACGGCCACGACAATGCGACCCGCGTCGATGAAACCGGCCACGGTTTCAAGATGCCGCGTTATGACTGGACTGATGCGGACCTCGCCGCCCGGCTGGATCAGATGATCAACGATCCTGGTATGAAGGCGAAGCTCAAAGCCACCTCAACACACATGCACAGCCAGAATGGGCCGCAAAAGGCGGCCGGCATTCTCGATGCGCTGCTCAAGACGGGAAAATACGATGGTTGATACCCTCAAAACCACTGCGCCGCATATCCATGGCGCCACCACCTTTGACGACCTCGTCGACTGGGGTGTTCAGGCTGATGCCATCGAGGGCAGTTCGGCCTCTACCGGGCGCCTGCTGTTCAAGGGGCCGAACAACCAGCCGGAAACCGGGATCTGGGTCTGCACGCCGGGAAAATGGCGTCTGTCGATCCCGCGCGACGAGTTCTGCCATTTCGTCGCCGGTTCGGCGACCTATCGTTCGGATGACGGCGAGGTGATCGAAGTTTCGCCCGGCACGGCGGTGATGTTCAAGGCCGGCTGGACCGGCGAATGCACCGTCCATGAAACCATGCGCAATATCTACATGCTGGCCTGATCCGGCCACTCGAAAGGACCATGACCATGACCTCCGCACCCCTGATGCGTAATCCCCTTGAGCAGACCGACCTCGTCGACTGGGGCACCATCCCGACCATGATCGAGGGCACAAGCCATGTCTCCGGCAGGTTGATCCACAAGGGCCCGAATGGCGAAAGCGAATGCGGCCTTTGGATCTGCACCCCGGGCAAATGGGACTGCCACGTGACCCGCGACGAATTCTGCCATTTCCTCGAAGGCCGCAGCACCTATGTGCATGAAAGCGGCGAGGTGATCGAGATCACGCCGGATACCGCCGCCTTCTTCCCCAAGGACTGGAAGGGCGTCTGCACGGTCCATGAGACGATCAAGAAGGTTTACATGATCCGCTGACCGAAGCTGCGCCCGGACAAGGCTCCGTGCCGGGCGCGCCGTCCCATTCTCGAATTTTCCATGCAGGCAGGACGCCATGAGCAGTTTCGACCTTTCCAAGCCCCACTATTATTCATCCGGTAGCTACCGGCAAAGCCTGGGGCCTGTCCTTGAGGTCATCGATCCGGCCCGTCTCGAAACGGTCGGCGTGATTACCGAAGTGACCGGGGACGAGCTGTGCGCGACGCTGGACGCAGCAACCGCTGCACAGCGCAAGTGGAAGGCGCTCGATGCCAAGACGCGGGCCACTATCCTGCATAAGATCGCCAACCGCATCGAGGCGACCGACATGCGGCGCTGCGCCGAGATCATGTCGCGGGAAATGGGGAAACCTTATCCGGAAGCGATCGGCGAAGTCGCCAATTGCGCCGGCGCCTTCCGTTATTTCGCCGAAATGGCCCGCGACGAGGCCGGCAAGGTCGCCGGCACAACCCAGGCCGGCTCCTTCCAGTTTGCCCGCTACGAACCGCTGGGTTTGTCCGTGCACATCATGCCCTTCAATTTCCCGATCCTTCTGATGTGCTGGACGGTGGCGGCATCACTCGCCTCGGGCAATGGCTGCATCATCAAGCCGGCGCCTGCCACCACGCTCTCGACGCTGGAGTTCATGCAGGTCTTTGCCGATCTGCCGGAGGGTCTGATCGCCTGCCTGCCGGGTGGGGCTGCGCTCGCCCAGGCGCTGATCGCCTCGCCGAAGACCCATGCAGTGGCCTTTACCGGCTCGGTTGCCGCGGGCAGGGCGGTCGCCATGGCTGCCGCCGGGCAGATGAAGCCGGCGGTCATCGAGGCCGGCGGCTCCGATCCGATGATCATCACTGCCCATGCGCCGCTGGAAATTGCCGCAGCCGGTGCCGTCACCGCCGCGTTCCATATGTCCGGTCAGGTCTGCACCTCGGCCGAGCGCTTCTTCGTGGTCGATGCCGTGTTTGACGATTTCATCGCAAAATTCGTGGCGGAAACCAAACGCCTGCGCATCGGCCATGGGCTGAGCTGCGCGGAGATCGGCCCGCTGGTCTCGGAAGCGGCTCGTGCCAAGGTCATCAGGCTGGTCGAGGATGCCGTGTCAAAGGGCGCAAAGGTGGAAATCGGTGGCCGCATCCCGCCGTCGGAACCGGTCGGCTGGTTCTATGAGCCGACCATCCTCACCGGCTGCACCGCCGATATGGCGATCATGCATGAGGAATGTTTCGGCCCTGTCGCCGCCGTGATGCGCGTTGCCGATTTCAACGAGGCCATCGACAAGGCGAATGACAGTGAATTCGGCCTCGGCGCCTCGGTCTTCACCACCTCGCTGGAGGAGGCCATGGACGCGGCGGAGCGACTGGAGGCCGGCATGGTCTGGGTCAACAATCCGCTGATCGACAATGACGCGCTGCCGTTTGGCGGCTGGAAGGCGTCGGGCATCGGGCGCGAACTCTCGCGCCTCGGCCTCGACACCTTCCGCCGCTCCAAGATGGTCATCATCGACCACAAGCCGGTGCGTCAGGACTGGTGGTATCCCTATCCGGACGACTGGTTCTACGAAACAGGTGGCCGCAAGCACGTCTGAGTTAGCCGGCCTGGCCGGCGCATATGAGATGAAACAGGAACACGAATACATGATCATCACCATCCTTGGAGGCGCCGGCCTGATGGGCGCGGGCATCATCCGCGATCTGCTTTCCGACCGATGCATCATCGACATCACGACCATCCGTCTTTGCGATGCGGCGCGCCCGCGCATGGAAGCTCTGCAGGCAGAGCTGTCCGATCCCCGCATTGAGCTTGTCGATCTTGATGTTGCCGATGGCGCGATCCTGTCTGCAGCGATTGCCGGATCCGATCTGTGCATCAACTGCGTACCGACCCTTCTCGGCTTCCAGATGGCCATCTTCGAGGCTGCCCTGACGGCAAAGGTGCATTATGTCGACCTAGGTGGGCTCGGGACCTTCACTGTCAAGCAGCTGGCCGAGCATGAACGGTTCAAGGCTGCCGGTGTCACGGCCGTGATCGGTTGTGGAGCGGATCCTGGCATGTCGAATG
Source organism: Rhizobium sp. (assembly GCA_029865885.1). GTDB lineage: Bacteria > Pseudomonadota > Alphaproteobacteria > Rhizobiales > Rhizobiaceae > Allorhizobium. Next base: position 8,676 of record JARXAK010000261.1, read on the forward strand.
TGATTTGCCGCGCTGTGGCCGACCAGCTCGATGAAATCGATTCCATCAAGCTTTACTGGGCCGCCGAATTCGTCGGCGAGGAAAACCCGGTTCTCGTGCCCCCCTACAGCATCTCGACCGTGCTGGCGGAATATGCGCAGGAAAGCACGCAGTTCTATGGAGGGGAGCATGTGACCTGTGCCCCAATGAGCGGGCGGGAGATTCTCGAACTCCCGGAGCCATGGGGATCGTGTGAATTCATGCATTCTCCGCATTCCGAACAGCTGACGGTGCCGTTGGCTGACGGGATCCGGGAGAAGGGCATCAAGGAGTTTTCGTGGAAGCTGCATCTGCCGCATCGCGAGCATGAGGCCTGGGTCGGTCTGGTCAAGGCCGGCTTCGGGGATTTTGCCGAGCCCGTTGTCATCAACAATGTCGAGATCAGTCCCCTGGACGTGCTGCAAAAGGTCATCAATCGCAACATAGAGCGCAATCGCGACCGTATCCCTGAACAGGACAGCCACGAGATTCACTTCGCCATCGGCAAGGGACGAAAGAACGGCAAGCCGGCAACCGTGCGGGTCGAAGTCATCGTTGAGCCGGATCCGATCTATGCCCCTTATGTCGACGCCTGCACATCGATGAACGGTTCGATTGCCGCACAGTTGATGCTGGCCGGCACCATGAAGCCGGGTGTCTGGGCGCCGGAAGAATATTTCGAGGTATCGCCCTACTTTGCCGAGCTCGCAAAGCGGAAGTTCAAGGTCGCGAGCCATATGGAATAAGGCTTTTCGACTGCAGGGCCCGTTCCGCTGATGACCTCGCGAATGAGACAAAGCGGTCGCCTGTTCAGGCTGTCCTCTCGTCCTTTCCGCAGACGATGCAAAGGGACTCAATCGATGCGCTTCAACACGGGGCGGTTTTGCGATCTGAGTTCCAGTGCGGCACAAGGCATTTTTGTATGGCCTTAGGTGAGCCGGTCCTCTTGCGGCTCACCATTCGGCGACGCTGCCATCCTCATGGCGCCAGACGGGATTGCGCCAGCGATGACCTTCCTTGGCCCGCTCGATCACATATTGCTCGTCAACCTCGACGCCAAGGCCAGGGCCCTGGGGAATGCTGACGAAGCCATCGGCATAGTGGAACACCTCCTTATTGGAGATGTAGTCGAGGATGTCATTGCCGGTGTTGTAGTGAATGCCGAGGCTCTGTTCCTGGATGAAGGCATTGTGGCTGACGGCATCGACCTGCAGGCAGGCGGCCAGCGCGATCGGGCCGAGCGGGCAATGCGGGGCAAGGGCCACATCATAGGCCTCCGCCATGGTGGCGATCTTTCGGCACTCGGTGATGCCGCCGGCATGCGAGAGGTCTGGCTGCAGGATATCGACGAAACCGTCAGACAGAACCGACTTGAAGTCCCAGCGCGAATAGAGCCGCTCGCCAAGCGCAATCGGCGTCGAGCAGTGATTGGCAATCTCGCGCAGCGCTTCGCGGTTTTCCGACAGCACCGGTTCCTCGATGAACAGGAGGTTGTAAGGCTGCAGTTCCTTGGCGAGCACCTTGGCCATGGGACGATGGACGCGGCCATGGAAATCGACGCCGATCCCGACATGGGGACCGACCGCTTCGCGGATGATGGCGATCGTCTCGACGGCCTTTTCGACCTTCTCCCAGGTATCTACGATCTGCATTTCCTCGCAGCCGTTCAGCTTGATCGCCTTGAAACCACGGGCGACGACATCGCGGGCATTGTTGGCTACGTCCGAGGGACGATCACCGCCGATCCAGGAATAGACCTTGATCCGGTCACGCACCTGACCACCGAGCAGCGCATGCACGGGCTGGCCGAGGGCCTTGCCCTTGATGTCCCAGAGCGCCTGGTCGATGCCGGCAATCGCGCTCATGTGGATGGCGCCGCCACGATAGAAACCGGCACGGTACATGACCTGCCAGTGATCCTCGATCATCATCGGATCCTTGCCGATCAGATAATCCGAAAGCTCATGCACGGCCGCCTCGACCGTCAATGCGCGGCCTTCGACCACCGGCTCGCCCCAGCCGACGATGCCCTCGTCGGTCTCAATCTTGAGGAACATCCAGCGCGGTGGAACGATGTAGGTCGTGAGCTTGGTGATTTTCATGCGTGTCATCTTCTCTGCTGTCGCAGGCGTTCAGCCCGCTTATCTGCTGTTGTTGCGGCCGATCACCCGTTCGGCGGCGGCCAGATCGTGCACGGCCAGATCAAGCATGCGGTTGGATGCATGCCTTGCCTTTTCGCCGTCGCGCATCCGCAAGGCCTCGACCAGTTCGCCATGGATCACCACCGCGTCTTCACGGCTTTCCACGGCAACGTTCGAGGCATGCAAGGCGTAGCGAAGGGCGGCATGGATGGCGCTCGACAGCCGCCGGAACACCTGATTGTGGCTGGCGAGAAGAAGCACGGCGTGAAACTGCACATCGGCTTCGGTGAAGCGTTCCGGGTCATCGCTCGAATCGCGCATCTGGCGCCAGGCGCTTTCCAGATCGGCGATCTGCTGCGTCGTCGCCCGGCTTGCGGCCAGTTCGGCGGCGACAGGCTCGATCGTCCGTCTGGCTTCCAGGATGCAGCCGAGCAGGTCGAAGTCCTTGATATTGGGGCCGATCCATTCGAGCACGTCGGCATCGAGGATATTCCAGTCATCCTTGTCACAGACAACCGTGCCGACCCGTGGCTTGCCATGCAGCAGCCCCTTGGATTCGAGGATTTTCAGCGATTCACGAATGACGGTGCGGCTGACGCCATAGATCTCGCAGAGATCGTTTTCCCGCGGCAACTGCGACCCCGGCGGATACCGATCAGCACAGATGTCCTGCGCGATCGCCGCCGTAATGCTGCGGCGGACACGCGGTCGGCGAACCGTCACCGGTCCCTGCCCTTCGCTGTGCTGCTCCACGCTTGCCACCATCGCCTCCCTCTGCCGTCTGAAACCCATCGTCTAGCCGAATTTGCAGGGGCTTACGATATCGCACCCACATGCCAAACCGGCAATTCGCAATCTTTATCTCAATCATCATACCAAGGCAATTGACTGGTACGATGATTTAACCTAATTCTTGGGCACTGTCGGAGGGCAGTTGCTCAATTTTTGAGATATGGGAGAGATCACATGCGTTCATGGAAAGCCGCCATTCTGGCTGGCGTCGTCGCGTTTGCGGCGGCCGGCACAACCTATGCCGCCGACATCAAGATCGGCTTCATCGTCAAGCAGCCTGAAGAGCCCTGGTTCCAGGACGAATGGAAATTCGCTGACCAGGCCGCCGCCGAAAAGGGCTTCACGCTCGTCAAGATCGGCGCCGAGGACGGTGAAAAGGTCATGTCGGCCATCGACAACCTGGCCGCCCAGGGCGCGCAGGGTTTCATCGTCTGCACGCCTGACGTCAAGCTCGGCCCGGGCATCGTCGCGAAGGCAGCAGCCAATGACTTGAAACTGATGACCGTCGACGATCGTCTTGTCGGCGCCGATGGCAATCCGCTCGAAGACGTCGTGCATATGGGCATTTCGGCGACCAAGATCGGCGAGACCGTCGGTCAGGCGCTGGCCGACGAAATCAAGAAGCGCGGCTGGGACATGAAGGATGTTGGCGCGATCCGCGTGTCCTATGATCAGCTGCCAACCGCCGTCGACCGCGTCGAAGGCGCGATTGCCGCCCTGAAGGCCGCCGGTTTCCCGGCCGAAAACATATATGACGCGCCGCAGGCCAAGACCGACACCGAAGCTGCCCTGAATGCGGCCACCACCGTGCTCAACAAGCATGCCGACGTGAAGCACTGGATCGCCTTCGGCCTCAATGACGAAGCTGTCCTCGGTGCTGTCAGGGCCACCGAATCGGTCGGCATCTCCGCCGACAACGTCATCGGCGTTGGCATCGGCGGTGCAGAATCGGCAATCAACGAGTTCAAGAAGCCGACACCGACCGGTTTCTTCGGCACCGTGATCATCTCGCCGAAGCGTCACGGCTATGAGACCGCGATGAACATGTATGAGTGGGTTGCCAATGGCAAGGAACCGGAAAAGCTGACGCTGACCGCCGGCGCGCTTGCCATGCGCAGCGACTATGAAGCTGTGCGCAAGGATCTCGGGATCGAGTAATCCGGTTTTCGCAACATCTGCCCGGCGGCGATCAACCGGCGCCGGGCCACTCTGCGGAGCTTTCATGGCCTTTCTCGAATTCAAAGACATCAGCAAGGG
>JARXAK010000027.1 GCA_029865885.1 Rhizobium sp.
CCCCCACACGGGGGGAGAATGGGGTGTGCCGTGTGGCAGCCTCGGTGACAGCCGCAGCAGCGTTAGATTGCGCCCCAGAAATTCTCCGTTTACCGGGAGGGTCGGCGGCGATCTCGGCGGCCACCGCAGTCCGCTCTCCCCCCTTGTGGGGGAGATGGCCGGCAGGCCAGAGGGGGGTGCCTTCGCCCGCAACCTCCAACTCCCGATGCCCGATCCCGAGCACCCAGCCCTCCTCGGCAAGCGACGTTGCCACCTCCTCGTCTGACAGCATCGGCGGACGATCGAGCAGCCTCGCAAGCCGGCCATCCGCATCGAACCGGGCGAAAGCCTCGGCGACGGTGCGGACCTGCGCCTGGTCCTTCACTTCGTCGCCGACGGCCAGCGCAAAGAGCGACGGATAAATTTCGGCAAAGACAACAGGCTTGTCGAATGAGGCAGCAAAGCCGGTCTCGAACGGCCAGACGGCGATGTGTTCACCGTGGCCGCTTTCGTCCAGAAAACGCGACAGGCTGTTAATGCCGAGCAATGTCTGGCTGCCGACGGAGCCGTTATAGGTCAGCTGCCAGACGGACTTTGCCCCCTTGGCGAAGTGCTCAGATCTGCGGAAAGCAAGCGGGGCCTCGGTCGGCGCGGGCGGCTTCTTGTCGGAGAGATCGGCATAGGCATGCTGATGCGGCCGTCCCCAGAAGCGCGGTTCGCCGGCAAAATAGGTGGCGTTCCAGCGCGAAGCGAGATCGAAGCGGTTGTTACGGTTGTCTGGTCCGTCCTCGATTTCGTCGGCGATCTTGCGCCAGAGGGCCCGCCAGTCCGCAGTCCCTGCCAGCCGCTCGGCGGTGCCTGCCGGATAGCCGAAGGCAAAGTCGAAACCGCAGAGCAGGCGTTGGCCCTCGGCAATCGAGGCAGCGACCACCGCATCAAGCCGCTGCATGAAGGCATGACGGGTCGAGAAATTTTCGTTCCACTCGATCTCACAGCGATCGCCCTCGCGCCGGGCGAGGCACGCCCAGAGCGAGTTCTTGCCCGTGACCGGTTGCCCGGCACCGGACCAGTCGACGATCAGGATGTGATCGAAGAGCGGCATCATTTTTTCTTCTGCATCGACTTCGGCCCCAGCGGATGGTCGGCATGGGGATAAGGCGCGTGGTGGTGATCGTGGCCATGGGAATGGCCGTGGCCGTGATCGTGGTTATGCGCGTGCGCATGGTCATGACTGTGGTCGTGATTATGGTGATGATCGTGATGCCCATGGTCATGACTATGATTGTGGTCGTGCCCATGATCATGGTCGTGGTGGCCGCAGCCACAGTTCGGTCCATGCTCGTGATGGGCCGCCTTGCCCGAGGACGGGGCGTCCATCACGGCCTGCAGCTCGGCATCCGGCGTCTTGTCCTTGAGGCCTGCATATTTGCCGCCCAGCGTAATGGACGGCGCATAGTCGAAGGCCTCAACGACCGGCACGGGCTTCAGCGGTGCCGGCTCGGCATGGCTGTGCACCGGGGTCCAGGGAAGACCATGCTCGCGACAGAAATCCGGATCGCGGCAGGAGGCATCGCAATCGCCCTTGCAGGGACAGTTTTCCAGGCCGCCGCCGATGCCTTCGACATGGTGGTGGTGGCTTTCCTGGCGCTGGCCGACATCGGCTTCGAAGCCGAGAACCTGTTCGCGGTACTTGCACATCTGGCAGTTCATCACCGCCGCACCTTCGAGGATTTCCTTGACGCGATCCTGGAAGGCGTCGAGCACCAGCGGGTGGTCGTTCAAATAGCTCGCCTTGACGAACTGGATCTCCGGATGCCGCGCCGCCACTTCGTCGGTGTAGCTGTAGATGCGCTTCACCAGCACGCCGGTGAAGAGGAAATAGGGGAAGACGACGATGCGCTTGTAGCCAAGCATGGCGGCATGGGTCAGCCCCGGCTCGACCAGCGGGAAGGTGACGCCCGAATAACAGGTCTCGCCCCAGCCGAAGCCCATGCCTTCCCAGAGCATGCGCATCACCTTCGTGGCGTTGGAATTGGCGTCCGGATCAGACGAGCCGCGACCGACCACCATCAACAGCGTCTCGTGCTTGTCGACGAAGCCAAGCGTCTCGTTTGCCTCGTCGACAGCCGTCTGGATACGGTCACCGGCAGCGCGGATCATCTTCAGGTCGATACCGAGTTCGCGGCCGTAATTGATGACGAAATCCTTGTGCTGCGCCTGGTAGGTGTTGAGCACCGAGGGGATGTCGTTCTTGGCGTGGCCGGCGGCAAACAGCATGCCCGGCACTGCCAGCACGCGGGTCACGCCCTGTTCGCGCAGGCTGTCGAGACCGGCCGAAATCACCGGATTGCAGAATTCGAGATAGCCATATTCGACCGGTATGTCGGGGTTGCGGGCGCGCAGCGCCTCCGCGATCACGGCGAACTCCTTCGCCGCGTTCTGATTGCGGCTGCCGTGGCCGCAGACCATGATTCCGAGTTTTTCCGCCATGATACAAGGCCTCCCTGCTTCGTTTTTTCTGCCTGTACGAAGCGCCGAACCATCCACCTCGCAAGGTGTGGTCCATGGCCTTTGGGACAGCTCCGGAATTGGCCCCCTGATTGGGTCAGCCGCACCGGACTATTTCCAGCCTGTCGAACAGGCGCCGTCGCACATTACCACGAGCTTTATCGAAGCCTTATCCAACGGTCAAACCGGATTGCGGCGCTTTGTGTGACGGAAGCGCCAGTCCACAGAATGTCCCGCATGCGACCTCTCCGACACCGCAACGAGGTTGCGTGACCGTGACGATTGGTTCACAAGGGCGAGCCCTCCCTGCCCGCCCCCCAAACCCTTGAGTCTCGCCGTGGTCGATCTCGCTTTCCAAGCTTTGCTGCTGCTCTTCGTCGCCGCCTTTATCGCCGGTTTCATCGATTCGATTGCGGGCGGCGGCGGGCTGATCACCATTCCGGCCATGCTGATTGCGGGCATTCCACCACTTGAGACGCTCGGGACCAACAAGCTGCAATCGATGTTCGGCGCGGGATCAGCCACCATCGCCTATTCGCGCAAGGGCCATGTGGACCTGAAGAAGCAATTGCCGATGGCCGCCATGGCGGTGATCGGCGGTGCGCTTGGCGCCGTGGTCGCGAGCTTCGTGCCGGCCGCCGTGCTGCGCGCCTTCATGCCCTTTCTGCTCGTCGCGATCGCGCTCTACTTCGCCCTGAAGCCGAACCTCTCAGACGTCGACAGCCACCAGCGCATGACACCCTTCATGTTCGGCCTGACCTTCGTGCCGATGATCGGCTTTTATGACGGTGTCTTCGGGCCGGGCACCGGCTCCTTCTACATGCTCGCCTTCGTCTCGCTGGCCGGCTTCGGCATGCTGAAGGCGACGGCGCATACGAAGCTCTTGAACTTCGGCTCGAATGTCGGCGCCTTCCTCGTTTTCGTCGCCGGCGGCGTGGTGCTCTGGAAAATCGGTTTCCTGATGGGGATCGGCCAGTTCCTCGGCGCCCAGACCGGGTCCAAGCTTGCGATGAAGAACGGCGCGCGGCTGATCAAGCCGCTCTTGGTCGTCACCTGCGTGGCGCTCGCCATCCGCCTGCTCGCCGACCCGACCAACCCGATCCGGATCTGGATCGGGTTCTGAGCACGGTTCTCCTCAGGCGCCCCTGAGACGCCCCGTCTTCGCACAAAAATCGGCCGAGACGGTCAAACACCCCTAGATCCCTAAGAATTGACCCGCACCCCACGGCTGCGCACGATCTCGGCTGCCATATCGTCGGGAAATTTCATTCCTCATCGCATTTCAGGCATCGATTTTGGATCGGGAAGCAGCCCATGCGCGTGACCATATTCACCATTGGCACGGAAGGCGACGTACGGCCGCTGGTCGCCCTCGGTGTCAGGCTGGCACGCGAGGGCCATGTCGTCACACTTGCCACGGACAAAAGTTGCGCCGACCTCGTCACGGCCAATGGGCTCAACTATCGCCCATTGGCCGGCGATTTCCGCAGCTGGATGCTGGAGGATCCCAATCTGCACAAGCGGGGATTATCGGCCCCCGCCATGGCCCGAGCGTTTCGCGAGCGCCTGCGCATCCTCGCCGAGGACTGGCCGAAACAGGGCATGGCAGCGGCGGCAGATGCGGATCTGCTGATCGGCAACGGCATGGTGTTTCTGCTGGCGGATTCGATCGCGGAAAAGCTTGGTCTTCCCGTGGTCGAAACACAGCTGGTCCCGACGCTTCCGTCGCAAAATCCGCCGCTCATGCCGATGCCGCACTGGATGTATCGGCTGCCGGGCGCGGCCAATCGGCTCCTCGGCCGCCTGTCACGCCGTCTCGTGTGGAAGGTGATGGCTCCGGCCTATCAGGACGTCGTGCGCCCTGCTCTGGGCCTTGCCCCCTATCCCGAACCCGGCCCCTTGTCCGGCATCCCGTCACGCCATCTGAGGCTGTTCGGCTACAGCCCCATCTTGGTGCCGCCGGACCCTCGATGGCCGGAAACGGTGCAGGTAACGGGGCCCTGGGTCTTGCGCGCTCCGTCCGAGTATAAGCCCTCGCTCGAACTGACGACATTCCTGCTTTCCGGACCAAAGCCGATCTATGTCGGCTTCGGGAGCATGACCAATATCGACGCAAACGCCTTGGCAAGGACCGTAACCAGGGTCGCCAGCAAGACCGGACGCCGCTTTGTGCTGGCCACGGGCTGGGGCGGGCTGGAGAGCGAAGAGATTGCCGAATGCCCGCTGATCCATGTCGTCCAGCATGTGCCGCATGACTGGCTGATGCCGTTGATGGCAGCCGCAATCCATCATGGGGGTGCGGGGACAACGATCGCGGCGGCCCGTGCGGGCATTCCCTCCATCGTCGTGCCCGTTTTCGGCGACCAGCCCTTCTGGGCGTCACGGCTCCAGCGCCTTGGCGCCGCTCCGCCCGCGATCCCTCGAAGCCAACTCACCGAAGCGCGCCTGCAAAGAGCCCTCAGCGCCGTCGAGGACCCCGCCATGCGCCGGGCTGCTCAGGCTCTCGGCGAGCGGCTGAAGCTCGAAGCCGGCGTGGAAACGGCCATCAGCACCTTAGAGGCCTGGGGCCTGATCCAGTCCAACCAGACTTCCCAGGCCCTTCGAACAAGACCTTGAGCCGACCTGCCTTCCGCTGATCGAGGTCGCTTTTCAGTATTCCACGCCGATCTGCGCCTTGATGCCGGAGCGGAACGGGTGCTTCACCAGTTCCATCTCGGTCACGAGATCGGCAAGCTCGATCAACTCATCCTTGGCATTGCGGCCGGTCAGAACGACATGGGTCATCGGAGGCTTCTCGGTCGCCAGGAATTCGAGAACCTCGGCGAGATCGATGTAGTCGTAGCGGATGGCGATATTGACCTCGTCGAGCAGCACCATGGAATTCAAGGGATCGCGGATCAGTTCCTTGGCCTTTTCCCAGGCCGCTTGCGCCATGGCGATATCGCGCGCCTTGTCCTGGGTCTCCCAGGTGAAGCCCTCGCCCATGGTGTGGAATTCACAGAGATCCGAGAAGTGCTTCAGGATCAGGTCGCGCTCACCCGTCGACATCGCCCCCTTGATGAACTGCACCACGGCGCATTTCTTGCCATGGGCAATGTGGCGGAAGATCATGCCGAAGGCGGCCGAGGACTTGCCCTTGCCCTTGCCGGTATGGACGATGATCAGGCCCTTTTCGCCGGTCTTGGTCGCCATGATCTTGTCGCGGGCGGCCTTCTTCTTGGCCATCTTTTCCGCATGGCGGGCGAGATCGGTCTCGGAGGTTTCGATGTTCGGGTCGTCGCTCATATCCGCACTTCCTTCAAATCCTTGGCGCCGACGACAGCCAGCTCCTCAAGTGTAAATTTTGCCGAATTGCTCTTCGGCGTCCACAGGCCGCGCTCGATCGCCTCGATCAGGCGGTCGGCGAGTTCCCTCTGCGCCGGGGCATTCTTCTCGGCCATGAAGTCGCGCACCCGCTCGTCGAGAATGAAGGCCTGGTAGACGGCTTCGAAATGGTGATCGCGGACGGCACCCGTCGTTGCGGCAAAGGCGAACATGTAGTCGACCGTCGCGGTCATCTCGAAGGCGCCCTTGTAGCCGTGGCGCATGACGCCTTCGATCCATTTCGGATTGACCACGCGGGCGCGCACGACGCGGCCGATCTCTTCCTCGAGGCTGCGGATGACGGGCTTTTCCGGCCGCGAGTGGTCGTTGTGATAGACCTTGGGCCTCACACCCGCGACGTGTTCGATCGCCGCCGTCATGCCGCCCTCGAACTGGTAATAATCATCGCTGTCGAGCAAATCGTGTTCGCGGTTGTCCTGGTTCTGCACCACCGCCTGAACGGAGCGCAGGCGCTCCTCGAAGAGGCCGCGTTCGGCCTTGCCCTCCTCGCCAGCGCCATAGGCATAACCGCCCCAGACGAGATAACTCTCGGCGAGATCGGCGCGGTCGTTCCAACCCTTCTCGTCGATGAGTGCTTGCAGGCCGGCACCATAGGCGCCGGGCTTGGAGCCGAAGACGCGGTAACCGGCGCGGCGGGCGGCCTGCTTCTCGTCCAGCCCCTCGGCCTTGAGCTTCGTGGTTTCGGCCGTAACGCGGGCGGCAATCGGATTGTCGCCCTCGTCCTCGTCGAGAGTCGCGACGGCGCGTACCGCCTTGTCGAAGAGTGCAATCTGTTCGGGGAAGGCATCCCGGAAGAAGCCGGAGATCCGCAGCGTGACATCAACGCGCGGCCGTCCCAGCAAGGCCATGGGGATTACCTCGAAGCCGGTGACGCGGCGGGAAGCCATGTCCCAGAGCGGCTTGACGCCGATCAACGCCAGGGCCTGGGCGATGTCATCGCCACCGGTGCGCATATTCGACGTGCCCCAGGCGGTGATGCCGAAGGAAACAGGCCATTCGCCATGGTCCTGCACATAACGCTGGATCAGCAGCTCGGCGGACTTCTTGCCGAGTTCATAAGCCGCTGGCGTCGGCACGGCGCGGCTGTCGACCGAGTAGAAATTGCGCCCGGTCGGCAGCACGTCCGGGCGTCCGCGTGTCGGTGCGCCGGAGGGGCCGGGGGGCACGAAGTGGCCGGAGAGGCCCTTGAGCAGGCCCTCGATTTCGGCGGGGCCGGATCTGACGACGGCGGGTTTCAGGCGGGTTTCGATCTCGGCGAGCACTGCGCGGGTGCGCGGCCAGTCATCCGGGCATTGGATATCCCCGGAGACTAGCTTGGCACCAAGCAGTTCGATGCGCTCGACGGTGTCGCCAGCCGTGCGCCATGGGGCGTCGGCGAGACCGGTGAGGATTGCGGGTTTTGCCCCGTTCCAAGGATCCGACATCACGCAGTCGAGGGGATCAAATATCTTCGGCGCTGTGCCTGGGGTACCCCCCTCTGCCCTGCCGGGCATCTCCCCCACAAAGGGGGAGAGCAGATGGAGATCCCCCGCAATTGCCCGCTGCAGGCTGGCATCGCCACCCTCGCCCTGGCCTCGCGGCACACGCGCCAGCGCGACGACGAGATCGGTGAGCAGCCGCCCCTCAGGGGCAAGTCCGAAGATGTGCAAGCCATCACGGATCTGCATTTCCTTGAGGTCGCAGAGATACGCGTCGAGCTTTTCCAGCGCCTGATCTTCCGCCTCGCCCTTGGCGATACCGGCATCCTGGTCGAGGCCGATGTCTTCGATCAGCTCCAGGATCTGTTTTTTCAGCAAAACCAGCCGGCGCGGATCGCCGCCCGAGGCCTCGTAATACTCATCGACCAGCGCCTCCAGATCCTTCAGCGGGCCGTAGCTTTCAGCCCGCGTCAAAGGCGGCGTCAGGTGGTCGATGATGACGGCGGAGCTGCGGCGCTTGGCCTGGGTGCCCTCGCCGGGATCATTGACAATGAAGGGATAGAGATGCGGCAGCGGGCCGAAGACGGCTTCGGGGAAACAGGTCTCCGACAGCGCCAGCGCCTTGCCCGGCAGCCATTCGAGATTGCCGTGTTTGCCCATGTGGATGATGGCTTGAGCGCCGAATTCCCGTCTCAGGAAGGCGTAGAAGGCGAGATAGCCATGCGGCGGCACGAGGTCGGGTGAATGATAGGTTTCCTTGGGGTCGATATTGTAGCCACGCGCCGGCTGGATGCCGATCATCAGCTTGCCGAAGCGCATCAGCGGCAGCGCGAAGGCACCGTCGAGATGGAAGGGATCCGCCTCAGGCGCACCCCAGCGCGCGGTGACGCGTTCCTGAACCTCTTTGGGAAGATCCCTCAAGAACAAATTGTAATCACTGATGGAAAAACATTCCCGGACAACTCTTCCATCATTCGCAGCATTGGTCGGTCCAGCCATCAGCGCCTGGATCAATGCATCACCATCGACGGGCAGATCGGTGACATCGTAACCGGCGTCGCGCATGGCGCGCATCACCTCGACGGTGCCCGCTGGTGTATCCAGTCCAACGCCGTTGCCGAGGCGGCCATCGCGGTTCGGATAGTTGGCCATAACAAGCGCCACGTGGCGGTCGGCGGGTTCAGTTGCCCGGAGCTTCGCCCAGTTCGCCGCCAGTTCGGCGACGAAACGCATGCGTCCGGCATCCGGCTCGTGGCTCACAAGATTGGCCTCGACCCGCTCGTCGAAGCGCGCCTTCGACTTGAAGGAGACGGCACGGGTCATGACCCGGCCATCGACTTCCGGCAAAGCGACGCTCATCGCCAGATCGCGGGCGCTCAAGCCTTGGCTTGAGGTCTCCCAGGTGGCGCGCGGCGAGGACGAGAAGATCGCCTGCAGGACTACGGCACCGGTCTCGTCGAGCACCGTCGACGGCTTTTCCGCGCCCGGGGTCGAGACGGCGAAACCGGTCGTGTTGATGACCACAGCCGGCGGGAAGCGGGTGAAGATGGCGCGGAGCGTGTCGACGGACACCTGGTCCTTGAGGCTGGAGACGAAGACCGGAAGCGGGATGAGGCCCTTGGCCTTCAGTGCTTCGACCATGGCTTCAACGGGTGCGGTTTCGCCGCTCTGGACAAGCGCGCGGTAGAAGCAGAGGGGGGTTACATTCCCTCTCCCCGCGGCAAAGGAGAGGGTGAGGGGCTGGGCTTGCGCTGAGATTTGCCCCTCATCCCCGGCGCAACTTGTTGTGCCTGACCTGCGGGCACCTTCTCCCCGTGAACGGGGAGAAGGAGGCACGCCGCCAGCCACGAAGCCGCTCTCCCCCCTTGTGGGGGAGATGGCCGGCAGGCCAGAGGGGGGTGCCGGGAACGCCAGCCTCTCCCACTCTTCAACCCCAATCACGCCCCTGCCCGGCCACCAGATTCCGGCCTTCAGCAGGGGCCGCGCCGGTTCCGGGCGTTCGTCGCCGCGTAGCATAGCCTCGGCATAGGCGGCGAAGGCTTCGGCATTCCCAGCCCCGCCTTCGGTCAGATAGGTCCAGAGCGCCTGGCGATCGTCATCCGCGCAGGCCTGGAATGGAGAAAGCCCCTCATCCGGCTTGTCGTCACCGGGCAGCACAACGATGGCCGCGCCGCTGCGGCGCGCGCAGGCATGCAGGGCCTCCAGCGCATAGTGAAAGTAACTCGCGCCCCCCAGCGCCCGGACCACGATCAGCCGCGCATGGCGCGCCGTGCGCTCGATATAGGTATCGACCGACATCGGGTGCTTCAGCGTCATCAGGCTCGCGAGCCGCCAGCGTGTCGCCTCTCCGCCCCTCGCCTCAACGGCTGCGGCAATTGCCGCAAGCTCCGTGTCGGCCGCCGAGAGGAACAGCACGTCCCCCGGCGTCTGGCCAAGATCGATCGCCTCGTCGCCGTCGCTGATCGATCCCTTCTGGGCTAGGAGGAGATGCATGACGGCTCCCGGCGAATATTCTTTGACCGGCTGGCGATCAGAGGTTGGGATACCCCCCTCTGCCCTGCCGGGCATCTCCCCCTCAAGGGGGGAGATCGGAAGGCGGCAACGTCACGCCCATCTGGAAAGCCTTCAGCTGCTGCAGCCCTGGATGTCTGGCCGCGAAAAGTCGCTGGCGTAAGCAATAACCTTGGCAGCCGGATGCCAACTTGTCCGGGAACCACGAAGCGCACGGTTTTCCGATCTCCCCCCTTGAGGGGGAGATGGCCGGCAGGCCAGAGGGGGGTCACAACGCGTGCCATCGCCAGACGGTCTTTCAACCCGCCGCCGCCTGCACGTCCTCGACGACAGACCCGAAATCCCACTCATGCAGACCGATCACCACGAGCCGCGTCTCGCGCTTCTCGGTGCTCGTCCACGGACGGTCGAAATAGGTGTCGATGCGGGTGCCGACGGCCTGGATGACGAGGCGCATCGGCTTGCCGGGCACGTCGATGAAGCCCTTCAGGCGCAGGATGTCGTGCTTCTCGATGACCGGCTTCAGGCGATCGATGAACTCTTGGGGATCCTTGATCGCGCCGAGCTTCAGGACGAAGCTTTCGAACTCGTCGTGGTCATGATGATGATCGTGGTCTTCGCCCGAGGCATGCAGCGCCTCGTGCTCCAGTTCGTGATGTGACTTGCGGTTTTCGATGTCGTCTTCGGTGCTGGCGCCGATCCCGAGCAGAACGAGCGAGGGCACCTCGCCGTTCTTCGCCTCGATCATCGAGGGCTTGCGGCTGGTGCG
>JARXAK010000079.1 GCA_029865885.1 Rhizobium sp.
CGATGCGGACTTCTACTTCGCCGGCTGGAATTACGGCATGAAGGTTGGCGGCGAGGTGACGCCCGAGACGCTGGAGCCCCTCGGCATCAAGGTCTACGAACTCACCGAATCCTGCATTCACATCATGAACAAGAACAAGCCGAGCATGGACGATATGTTCGTGGACCTGGTCAACCTCGGCAAGATCTTTGGTGTCGAGGATCGTGCCGACGCGCTGGTTGCCGGCTACCGCAAGCAGCTTGACGAGATCACCACGCGAATCGGTGGCATCGCAAAGCCCGTGCGCGTTTTCGTCTATGATTCCGGCACGGAGAAGCCCTTCACCTCCGGCCGTTTCGGCATCCCAACGGCGATGATCGAGGCGGCTGGTGGCGTCAACATCATGGACGACGTTGAAAAGAGCTGGACGGAGGTCTCCTGGGAGCCTGTCATCGAGCGAAACCCGGAAGTCATCGTCATCGTCAACTACGGCGATGTGACCGCCGAGCAGAAGATCGCCTTCATGAAGGAAAACCCGGCCTTCAAGAACCTGGATGCGGTCAAGCAGGATCGTTTCGTCGTGCTCGAATATGTCGAGGCAACGCCCGGCCCGCGTAACGTCCAGGCGATTGATCGCCTCGCGAACGCCTTTCATCCGCGCAATATGTAATGCGCCTGAGGCGGGGCCGCATCGCGGTCCCGCCCGGCAGGAGATACGCAAGGCAGCATGATGCAGGGTCGATTGTTTTTCTGGGCGGGGCTGGCTTTTGTCCTGCTGGCCCTATGTGTGACGGCTGGCGTGTCCTTGGGCGCGGCTGCCATTCCGGCGGAGACCGTCTGGTCGATCCTCATCAACAAACTCGCGCCCGGCACCGTCGAGCCGACCTGGTCGGCAGGGCGCGAAAGCATCGTCTGGGACGTTCGCTTCCCCCGCGTCATCCTCGCCGGCCTCGTTGGCGCCGGATTGGCAACGGTCGGTGCCGTCCTGCAATCCGTGACACGCAATCCGCTGGCCGATCCTCATCTGCTCGGGGTCTCTTCCGGTGGCGCTTTGGGCGCGGTCATCGCGCTGCTTCACACCGGTCTGATCTTCGGCCTGGTCACGGTTCCGCTCTTCGCCTTTGGCGGTTCGCTTCTGGCAACCCTTGCCGTCGTCGCCGTGACCCGTTTCACCGGCGCCGGCGCCGATCGCCTTGTTCTCTCGGGTGTGGCGATTGCCTTCGTCGCTACGTCTCTCGGGAATCTCGCCATCTTCTTTGGCGATCCGAGAGCTGCCCATACGGTGGTCTTCTGGATGCTGGGCGGTTTCGGCCTCGCCCAGTGGTCACAGCTTATCTATCCCGCGATCGTGCTCGCCGCCTGTCTTGTCTTCCTCGTCGTGCGGGCGCGGGAAATCAACGCCATGGCCATGGGCGACGAAACGGCGGCAACCCTCGGCGTACCGGTCGCCCGCTTCCGCGCCGAACTCTTCGTCGTCACGGCGCTGCTGACAGGCGTCATGGTTGCCTTTTCCGGCGCCATCGGCTTTGTGGGCCTGCTCGTGCCCCATTTCGTCCGCCTGACAGCAGGCAGCGACAACATCCGCGTCATTCCGCTTTCTGCTCTTGCGGGAGCCGTCATCCTCATTCTCGCTGACATCGTCTCGCGCACGATCATGGCGCCAGAGGATATGCCGATCGGCGTCATCACCGGGCTTGCCGGCGGCCTCGCCTTCATTCTGCTGCTGCGACGTCGCTAGTTTCAGAGTGGGCTATTGCCCCTGTTTCGTTTTGGCCTAGACTGAAGAAAAACGAAAAGGGGAGGGGCGATATGATGTTTTCGGCACGACAGGCGGAGATCATGGCTCTGGCCAAGGAGCAGGGCCGCGTTCTGGTCGATGAACTCGCGGCACGGTTTGCCGTCACGCCTCAGACAATCCGCAAGGATTTGAACGACCTGTGTGATGCCCGGGCGCTCAATCGCATTCATGGCGGCGCCGTTTTCCCGAGCGGAAATGAAAACGTCAAATACGAAGCGCGACGTTCCATGGCCGCGACCGAGAAACAGGCCATCGGCCGCGCCGCGGCTGATCTCATCCCCGACAATTCCTCGCTGTTCATCAATATCGGCACCACGACCGAAGCGGTCGGCGAAGCTCTGATCGACCACAAGGAATTGATGGTCATTACCAATAACATCAACGTTGCCAACCGCTTGCGGGTCTTTCCCTCGATCGAAGTCGTCATCGCCGGTGGCGTGGTGCGCGGTTCGGACGGTGGTATTGTCGGCGAGGCGGCTGTCGATTTTATCCGCCAGTTCAAGGTGGATTTCGCCGTGATCGGCGTGTCGGCGATCGATCAGGATGGTGCACTGCTCGATTTCGATTTCCGCGAAGTGAAAGTTGCCCAGGCGATCATCGCCAATGCGCGTCATGTCATCCTGGTCTCCGACGCCTCGAAATTCGAGCGCACGGCGCCGGTCCGGATCGGCCATATCTCGCAGGTTCAGACCTTTATCACCGACAACTGTCCCTCTGACAGCATTCGCGCCATCTGCGCGGAGCAGGACGTCCGCATCATCGAAACCGCTCCGGAGAACGATCACATATCTGCGGAATAAGTTTCGTTTGACATTCGTTTAAATTTCGAAAAATATATTCATGCTTTCGCAATAGCAGCAAATGCTGCAGGTGCGAACATCTGGAGGAGCAATGTCGGGGCAGCCAATCTACGATCTCTTTGTGATCGGCGGCGGGATCAACGGATGCGGGATCGCGCGCGATGCGGCCGGCCGTGGTTATTCTGTCGCCCTGGCTGAAATGAACGACTTCGCCTCCGGTACGTCGTCAGGCGCCACCAAGCTGATTCATGGTGGCCTGCGCTATCTCGAGCATTACGAATTCCGCCTGGTGCGCGAAGCTCTGATGGAGCGCGAGGTCCTCTGGGCCATGGCGCCGCATGTCATCTGGCCGCTGCGTTTCGTGCTGCCCTTCCAGAAGGGCGGCATTCGCCCGGCCTGGCTCATCCGCCTCGGCCTGTTCCTCTACGACAATCTCGGTGGCCGAAAGCTGCTGCCGGCGACGAAGACCCTCGACCTGCGCCGCGATCCCGCCGGCAAGCCGTTGAAGCCGGTCTTCTCCAAGGCCTTCGAATATTCCGACGGCTGGGTCGATGACGCCCGTATGGTCGTGCTCAATGCCCGCGACGCGCAGATCCGTGGCGCAAACATCCTGAGCCGTGCCCGCGTCGTGTCCGCCCATCGCGAAGATGGCTATTGGCTTGTGACGACGAAATCACAGCGCGATGGCTCAGTCGTGACGCACAAGGCCCGCATGCTGGTCAATGCCGCCGGCCCCTGGGTTGATCAGGTGCTGGCCGGCGCCTTCGGCCGCAACAACGTGCACAACGTGCGCCTGGTTCAGGGCAGCCATATCATCGTCCGGAAAAAGTTCACCGACCCGCGTGCCTACTTCTTCCAGAACCCCGACAACCGCATCATCTTCGCCATCCCGTATGAGGGCGAATTCACGCTGATCGGCACGACCGACCGTGACTACACCGACGATCCGAAGGATGTGCGCATCAGCCCCGAAGAGGTGAACTACCTCTGTGACGCGGCCAGCGAATACTTCCAGGAGCCGGTGCGCCCTGATGATATCGTCTGGAGCTATTCCGCCGTCCGCCCGCTATTCGATGACGGCGCCTCGAAAGCACAGGAAGCGACGCGTGATTACGTGCTAAAGGTCGAGGGAACGGCGGGCGATGCCTCCTTGCTCAACGTCTTCGGTGGCAAGCTCACCACCTATCGGCGCCTCGCCGAACATGCGCTGGAAAAGATCGGCGAATCGATTGGCGAAAAGGGTACGCCCTGGACCGCAGGCAGCCGCCTGCCAGGTGGTGATTTCGCCGCCACCGCCTTCGAGTCCACGGTTGCGGATCTCCTGAAGGCCTATCCCTTCCTGGAGCGTGGACATGCAGAGCGCCTGATCCGCTGCTACGGCACGGATTCGAAATCGATCCTGGGCAAGGCCCGGTCGAATGCCGATCTCGGCCGGTGCTTCGGCGGCACGCTTTACGAAGCAGAAGTCCGCTGGCTGGTCGAGCAGGAATGGGCGGTCACCGCAGAAGACGTGCTGTGGCGCCGAACGAAACAGGGACTGTTCCTGACGCCGGAGGAGGCGAAGGGACTGGATGCCTATCTGGGGATGCTGGCGGCGGCCTGATCGCCTATCCCACTGAAAAAGACCGACGGTTTGGAGGAGGCCTGAGGACATATGTTGGAACTGCGTAAAGTCTCGAAAATGGTGGGAGGTGAATATCATATTCACCCGACCGACCTGACGCTGCAGCGAGGTACGCTCAACGTCCTGCTCGGCCCCACGCTTTCGGGAAAGACAACCCTGATGCGCCTGATGGCGGGCCTTGAGAAGCCGACATCCGGAACCGTCCATTTCGACGGGCAGGATGTGACGGGCATGCCTGTCCAGAAGCGCAGCGTCGCCATGGTCTACCAGCAGTTCATCAATTATCCGGCGCTGACCGTCTATGAAAACATCGCCTCGCCGATGCGTGTTGCGGGCAAGGATGCGGCCACCATCGATCGCGAGGTCCGCAAGGCAGCAGATCTCCTGCGCCTGACGCCCTATCTCAACCGCACGCCGCTTAACCTTTCAGGTGGCCAGCAGCAGCGCACTGCGCTGGCGCGGGCGATCGTCAAGAAGGCCAACCTCGTCCTCCTCGACGAACCGCTTGCCAATCTCGATTACAAGCTGCGCGAAGAACTACGCGAGGAACTGCCGAAAATCTTCGCCGAGTCCGGCGCAATTTTCGTCTATGCCACGACCGAGCCATCCGAAGCTCTGCTGCTCGGTGGCCACACGGCGACGCTCTCCGAAGGTCGCATCACCCAGTTCGGCGAGACGATCAATGTCTACCGTCGTCCGTCGGATCTTCTGACAGCCCGGACCTTCGCCGATCCGCCGCTCAACACCATCGCGCTCGTCAAAAAAGGCGCAAGCTTCGAGCTGAACGGCCAACCGGTTCTCGGCATGCCGGCCCATCTCTCATCCATCGCAGATGGTCCGGTGACAGTGGCCTTCCACCCGCACCACCTGTCGCTTGCTGCCCTGCCTGGCGCCATGGCCATGCGCTCGCGCACCCTCGTGTCGGAAATCGCCGGCTCCGAGAGCTTCATTCACGTCGAATATGGAAGTGCCCGCTGGGTTTGCCTGGCGCATGGCATTCACGACATTGATCCCGACCGCGAGATCGACGTCTTCATCGACACCCGTCACCTGATGGCGTTTGGCGCCGACGGCAGGGCGCTCGGCGCCCCCGCCGAACTGGCTGCGTGAGGAGGAACGTCATGGCACGCATCAACCTCGACCATATCCGCCACGCTTATACCCCGGCCGCCCGCGCAGCCGGTGATTACGCCCTGAAGGAAGTCCATCACGAATGGGACGATGGCGGCGCCTATGCGCTGCTCGGTCCCTCCGGCTGCGGCAAGACCACGCTGCTCAACATCATCTCGGGCCTGATCCATCCCTCGGATGGCCGGATCGAATTCGACGGCGTTGACGTCACCAACCTGCCGACGGCTGCCCGCAACATCGCCCAGGTCTTTCAGTTCCCGGTCGTCTACGACACCATGAGCGTCTACGACAACCTGGCCTTCCCCTTGCGCAATCGGAATGTCCCGGACGATCAGGTTCACAAGCGGGTCAACGAGATCCTCGACATGATCGACCTGCAGCCCATGGCCCGCAAGCAGGCACAGGGCCTGACGGCGGACCAGAAGCAGAAGATCTCGCTCGGTCGCGGTCTCGTGCGCTCGGATGTCAACGCGATCCTCTTCGACGAGCCGCTGACGGTGATCGACCCGCATATGAAGTGGGTGCTCCGCTCGCAGTTGAAGCGCCTGCATCGCCAGTCCGGCTTCACCATGGTCTATGTCACGCATGACCAGACCGAAGCGCTCACTTTCGCCGATAAGGTCGTCGTCATGTATGACGGCCAGATCGTCCAGATTGGCACCCCTGCCGAACTTTTCGAGCGCCCCAGCCACACCTTTGTCGGTTACTTCATCGGCTCGCCGGGCATGAATGTCATGCCCGCGAAGGTGAGCGGCGCAACCGCCATCGTTGGCGATCAGACGGTAAACCTGCCGGGCACGCCCAAACTTTTCGGCCAGGGCAAGATCGAGCTCGGCATCCGCCCCGAATTCCTGCGTATCGGACGCGAAGGCATGCCCGTGACCGTCGCCAAGATTGAGGATATCGGCCGTCAGAAGATCGTGCGTGCACAGTTTGCCGGCAATCCGCTATCGATCGTCATCCCAGAGGATTCGGAAATCCCGGCAGATCCCAAGGTCACCTTCGTGCCCGACGGCATGGGCATCTTCGCCGATAGCTGGCGCGTGGAAATGGAGGGCTGATCATGGAAAAGACCTGGAACAACAAGGCCTGGTTCATGGTCATCCCGGTGCTGGTGCTCGTGGCGTTTTCCGCCGTGATCCCGCTGATGACGGTCGTCAACTATTCGGTCCAGGATACCTTCGGCAACAACCAGTTCTTCTGGGCAGGCACCGACTGGTTTACCGAAATCCTGACATCGGAACGCTTCTGGGATGCGCTCGGCCGCAACCTGATCTTCTCCATGATCATTCTGGCGATCCAGGTGCCGCTTGGCATCTTCATCGCGCTCAACATGCCGAAAAAGGGATTGGGCGTCCCGGTTTGCCTCGTCCTGATGGCGCTGCCTCTGCTCATTCCGTGGAATGTCGTCGGCACCATCTGGCAGGTCTTCGGTCGCGTCGACATCGGTCTGCTCGGTTATTCGCTGAACGCCCTGGGCTTCGATTACAATTACACGCAGAACCCGATCCATGCCTGGGTCACCATCATCGTCATGGATGTCTGGCACTGGACGAGCCTCGTCGTGCTGCTCTGCTATGCCGGTCTCGTCTCGATCCCGGATGCCTACTATCAGGCAGCCAAGATCGACGGCGCATCGCGCTGGTCCGTGTTCCGCTTCATTCAGCTGCCGAAGATGAAGCGCGTGCTTCTGATCGCCGTGCTGCTGCGCTTCATGGACAGTTTCATGATCTACACCGAGCCCTTCGTCCTGACAGGCGGCGGCCCCGGCAATTCGACCACCTTCCTGTCGATCGACCTCGTCAAGATGGCGGTTGGCCAGTTCGACCTCGGTCCGGCGGCTGCCATGTCGATCATCTACTTCCTGATCATCCTGGCGCTGTCCTGGGTTTTCTACACCGTCATGACCAACAGTGACGCGAAGGGCTGAGGGAGATACCGATGAAAAGCACTGATGACCGCACCCGCTTCGGCTTCCTGGTTCCGACGATCTACATCATCTTCCTTCTGCTGCCGATCTATTGGCTCGTGAACATGAGCTTCAAGACGAATGCGGAGATCACCGGCGCCTTCTCGCTCTGGCCCGTCGACCCGACACTTGCCAATTACGCGGTGATCTTCACCGATCCGTCGTGGTACAAGGGCTACATCAACTCGATCATCTATGTGTGCATGAACACTGTGATCGCAGTCGCTGTCGCCCTGCCGGCAGCCTATGCCTTCTCACGATATCGCTTCCTCGGTGACAAGCATCTGTTCTTCTGGCTGCTGACCAACCGCATGGCGCCGCCGGCCGTCTTCGCGCTGCCCTTCTTCCAGCTGTACTCCGCCTTTGGGCTCATCGACACGCACATCGCCGTTGCGATTGCGCACTGCCTGTTCAACGTGCCGCTCGCTGTCTGGATCCTGGAAGGCTTCATGTCGGGCGTGCCGAAAGAGATCGACGAGACGGCCTATATCGACGGCTATTCCTTCCCGAAGTTCTTCGTGAAGATCTTTATGCCGCTGATCGCATCCGGCATCGGTGTCGCCGCCTTCTTCTGCTTCATGTTCTCCTGGGTCGAGCTGTTGATTGCCCGTACCCTGACGACAACGGATGCAAAGCCGATCGCGGCCATCATGACGCGTACCGTTTCTGCCTCGGGCATGGACTGGGGCGTGCTGGCAGCTGCCGGTGTGCTCACCATCATCCCGGGAGCGCTCGTGATCTATTTCGTCCGCAACTACATTGCCAAGGGCTTTGCCCTGGGCCGCGTCTGAGGAGGTTCCAATGGACTTTACATGGATGGCCTGGACAATACCGACCACGATATTCTTCCTCGTGATCTTTGGCCTGATCCTGTCGATGGCGGTCTGGGAATACCTGTCGCCGGGCGGCAATCCGCGCACCGGCATCCTGCGCTTCGAGACGACCCGCGGCGACCGTCTCTTCGTGTCGCTGCTCGGATCGGCTTTCATCAATCTCGCTTGGCTCGGTCTCGTTGGACCGAGCCTGTGGTGGGCTCTGGCCCTGTCCGTGGTCTACGCCATCGGTGTTTTCCGCTTCGTCTAGGGCAAGACAAGATGGATGGCGGCGGGAGGTCGCCATCCTCGAGACTGAAAAACTGAATGCAATCGCAACCTTAGGGAGGACACAATGCGAAAGCACCTTTTGACGACGACGGCTGCCATGCTTCTGGCCATGACGGGCGTCGCCTTCGCCGACATGGAAGCGGCGAAGAAATTCCTGGACGCTGAGATCGGCGACATGTCGGCAGTGGATCGTGCCACGCAGGAAGCCGAAATGCAGTGGTTCGTTGACGCCGCCAAGCCGTTCGCCGGCATGGAAATCAAGGTCGTTTCCGAAACCATCACCACGCATGAATACGAATCCAAGGTGCTTGCACCGGCCTTCGAAGCCATCACCGGCATCAAGATCACCCACGACCTGATCGGTGAAGGTGACGTGGTCGAAAAGCTGCAGACCCAGATGCAGTCGGGCGAGAATATCTACGACGCCTATATCAACGACTCTGACCTGATCGGCACCCACTGGCGCTATCAGCAGGTTCGCAACCTGACCGACTGGATGGCGAACGAAGGCAAGGACGTCACCAGCCCGACCCTCGACATCGATGACTTCATCGGCAAGTCGTTCACGACCGCTCCGGATGGCAAGCTCTATCAGCTGCCGACCCAGCAGTTCGCCAACCTCTACTTCTTCCGTTACGACTGGTTCAACGACGAAAAGAACAAGACCGACTTCAAGGCGAAGTACGGCTACGATCTCGGCGTGCCCGTCAACTGGTCGGCTTACGAGGACATCGCCGAATTCTTCACCGGTCGCGAAATCGACGGCAAGAAGGTCTTCGGCCACATGGACTACGGCAAGAAGGACCCGTCGCTCGGCTGGCGCTTCACCGACGCCTGGCTCTCCATGGCTGGCAACGGCGACAAGGGCATTCCGAACGGCAACCCGGTTGACGAATGGGGCATCAAGGTCGACGAAAACTCCCGTCCGGTCGGCTCCTGCGTCGCCCGCGGCGGTGACACCAACGGCCCTGCTTCCGTATACGCCATCGAGAAGTATCTTGAATGGCTGAAGAAATACGCCCCTCCGGCTGCCCAGGGCATGACCTTCTCCGAATCCGGTCCGGTGCCGTCGCAGGGTGAAATCGCCCAGCAGATGTTCACTTACACCGCCTTCACGGCCGACTTCGTCAAGGAAGGCCTGCCGGTCGTCAACGCGGACGGCACGCCGAAGTGGCGCTTCGCTCCGAGCCCGCATGGCGTCTACTGGAAGGACGGCATGAAGCTCGGCTATCAGGACGCAGGTTCCTGGACGCTGATGAAGTCGACCCCGGAAGACCGTGCAAAGGCCGCCTGGCTCTACGCACAGTTCGTCACCTCGAAGACTGTCGACGTGAAGAAGAGCCATGTCGGCCTGACCTTCATCCGTCAGTCGACCCTCGACCACCAGTCCTTCACCGATCGTGCTCCGAAGCTCGGCGGTCTGGTCGAATTCTACCGCTCGCCGGCTCGCCTGCAGTGGTCGCCGACCGGCACCAACGTTCCTGACTATCCGAAGCTGGCTCAGCTCTGGTGGCAGGCAATCGGTGACGCCTCTTCGGGCGCAAAGACTGCCCAGGAAGCCATGGACTCGCTCTGCGCCGAGCAGGAAAAGGTCCTTGAGCGTCTCGAACGCGCTGGCGTTCAGGGCGACATCGGTCCGAAGCTTGCCGAGGAAAAGACCCTCGAAGAGTGGAATGCCGATGCCGTTGCCAAGGGCAATCTCGCTCCGCAGCTGAAGATCGCTGAAGAAAAAGAAAAGCCGATCACCGTCAACTACGACGAACTGGTCAAGAGCTGGCAGAAGTGATCCCGATCAGTCCCTGATCGTTGACAACCGCCGGGGCGAAATCTACGCCCCGGCTTCTTCAATTAAGGAGTTTGCGCCTGATGAGCGGTTACATTCTGGCCATCGACCAAGGAACGACCTCGACCCGCTCGATGATCTTCGATCACGAGATGCACATCGTCGGCGTCGCCCAGCAGGAGTTCACCCAGCACTTCCCGGATTCCGGCTGGGTCGAGCATGATGCGGACGAGATCTGGCAGAGTGTGCTGGCGACCATCGAAAAGGCGCTCGCGGCCGCCAGGATCAAGATCGGCGATGTCACCGCAATCGGTATCACCAACCAGCGCGAAACGGTCGTCGTCTGGGACCGCGAAAGCGGCAAGCCCGCCCATCGCGCGATCGTCTGGCAGGACCGCCGCACCGCGCGCTTCTGCGATGAGCTGAAGCACAAGGGCCTGGAGCCGCTTTTCACGAACAAGACCGGTCTTCTGCTCGATCCCTATTTCTCCGGAACCAAGCTGTCCTGGCTGCTGAAGAATGTCGACGGCCTGAAGGCCGGCGCCGAAAAGGGCGAGATCTGCTTCGGCACGGTCGATAGCTGGCTCATCTACAAGCTGACCGGCGGCAAGGTCCATGCGACCGACGCAACCAATGCTTCGCGCACCCTGATCTACGACATCGGCGCCAACCGCTTCGACGATGAGCTTCTGTCCATCCTTGAGATCCCACGCGCCATGCTGCCGGAGGTGAAGGACTGCGCCGATGATTTCGGCATTACGGATGCGTCCGTGCTCGGCGCCGAAATCCCGATCCTCGGCGTCGCCGGTGACCAGCAGGCCGCCGTCATCGGCAATGCCTGCTTCGAGCCCGGCATGATGAAATCGACCTATGGCACGGGTTGCTTTGCGCTTCTCAACACCGGGCCAGATCGCGTCGCCTCGTCGAACCGCCTGCTCACCACCATCGCCTATCGCCTGAATGGCGAGACAACTTACGCCCTCGAAGGCTCGATCTTCATCGCTGGCGCGGCCGTCCAATGGCTGCGCGACCAGATGGGCTTCGTCAAGGTCGCTTCAGAAACCGATGCGCTGGCCAGCAAGGCCGATCCGCATCAGCGCGTCTATCTCGTGCCTGCTTTCACCGGCCTTGGCGCGCCCCATTGGGATGCCGATGCCCGGGGCGCGATCTTCGGCCTGACGCGGGGCACGGGCCCTGCCGAATTCGCCCGCGCCGTACTCGAAAGCGTCGCCTACCAGACCCACGATCTCCTGGAGGCGATGAAGAAGGATTGGAATGGCAGCGCCTCGAAGACCGTGCTCCGCGTCGATGGCGGCATGGTCGCCTCCGACTGGACGATGCAGCGGCTTGCCGACATCCTCGCTGCCCCCGTCGATCGTCCCGTGGTTCTCGAAACCACCGTCCTCGGTGCCGCCTGGCTCGCAGGTTCGCGCGCCGGTCTCTGGCCCGACCAGAAGGGCTTTGCGGCGACGTGGCGGCGTGATCGCCGTTTCGAGCCCGGCATGGCTGCAAGTGAGCGCGAGGCAGCGATTGCCGGCTGGCAGGACAGCGTCTCCCGCTGCCTGACCACCCGCTAAACTATTTGTCGATCAGCGAGACCAGTGTCTCGAGCCGGTCGGCATCCCTGGGCAGCTTGTCCTGACGCAGACGCGCGATGCGGGGAAACCGCATCGCCACCCCGGACTTGTGTCGGGTCGAGCGCGCCAGCCCCTCGAAGGCCACCTCCACGACAAAACCGTGCTCAGGCTCGGCCCTGAGAGCCCGCACAGGCCCGAAGCGATCGACCGTATTGTTGCGCACAAAGCGGTCGAGAACCTCGAGCTCCTCGTCGGTGAAGCCAAAATAGGCCTTGCCGACGGGCACCAGCACATCGCCTTCGCCGGGGATCGCCGTCCAGACCCCGAAGGTGAAATCCGAATAGTAGCTGGAGCGTTTGCCATGCCCGCGCTGGGCATACATCAGCACGGCATCGGCATTCATCGGGTCGCGTTTCCACTTGAACCAAGGCCCCTTGGCCCGTCCCGCCTGATAGCTGCTGTCCAGCCGCTTCAGCATCACCCCTTCGATCACAGGATCGGGCGGTGCCGCCCGCAATTGTTCCAGCTCCTCCCAGGTCGAAAAGGAAACGAGCGGCGAAAGATCGAAACGTCTTGGTTCCTGCCGTTCGACCAGAGCGCTCAGCCGCTCACGGCGCGCGAGAAAGGTTTCAGGCCGCACATCGGCATCGCCATCGAACAGAATGTCATAGGCGCGGATGAAGACCGGATAGTCCTCCAGCATCTTGGCCGTCACCGTCTTGCGATTGAGCCGCTGCTGGAGATCCGAAAAAGTCCGGGTCGGCGCATTTGTCCGCGACGTGCCCCCGACGAGCAGTTCGCCGTCGATCACGCCCTCAAACTGCGCAGCCTCGATGATGTCAGGAAACGCCCCCGAGATATCATCGCCGGAGCGGGAATAGAGCCGGCTCCTGCCGCCGGAGCAGGAGAGCTGCACGCGGATGCCATCCCATTTCCATTCGGCGGCAAAATCCTTGGGGTCCAGATTGGAGAGATCCCTGTCCTCTATTGGCGTCGAGAGCATGACGGAATGGAAGATCGCCGGCGTCGACAAGACAGGCTTTTCGATCCGATCCTCCAGCCAGGCGAAAAGCTCTGTGTAAGGTGGCTTCAACCCATGCCAGAGGCTCTCGATGTCAACGACATCCTTGTCGCCGTATAGCGCCAGCGCCTGCTTGGTGAGCCTGGCAGATACCCCGATCCGAAGCCCCCCGGTCACCAGCTTGATCAGGGCAAACCGCTCGGACGTATCCAGCCTGTCGAAAAGTTCACGCATGACGGACCGGGTCTCGTTGCGCCCAAGCCGCTGCAGCCGTTCGACGATCTGGGAAAGGCTTCCCATCTCCTGGTCGCTCTCGGCTTCCAGTGCCTGCGGTTCCCAGACCAGAGAAATGGTCTCGGCGAGATCGCCGACATAATCGTAGGAATACTGAAACAGGATCGGGTCCATCCGCTCCAGCACGAGTTCCTTGAGAAGCGCCGGTTTCACGCCCTTGATGTCGAGACCGTCGGTGAGTGCGGCCAGCGCATAACCGCGATCGGGATCGGGCGTCGCACGGAAATAGTCTGTCAGCAGCGTGAGCTTGCCGTTGCGGCTGGGTGTCAGGACAAGGCGGTCGAGGAGACGGGCAAAGGCCTTCATCTCAATCCCCCTCGTCTTCGTAGCCGACGAGATGCAGCGGTCGCGCCTTGATGCCCGAAAGTTCGCACCAGCGCACCAGTGCCTCCTCGCGGCCATGGGTCACCCAGACCTCCTGCGGCCCGACTTCCCGGATCGTGTCCAGCAGCTCCGGCCAGTCGCAATGGTCGGAGATCACAAGCGGCAGTTCCACACCCCGCTGTTTCGCCCTTTGGCGGACCATCATCCAGCCGGAGGCGAAAATGGCGAGCGGGTCCTCGAAGCGTCGCGCCCAGCGATCGTTGAAGGCCGAGGGCGGGCCGATCACCACGGCGCCCTTGAGCGCGCCCGACGTCTTGTCTTCGGTCGTCGCAGGTCGGAGCTCGCCGAGTTCCACGCCCTGCTCGGTGTAATAGTCACAAAGCTTTGCCATTGAGCCGTGGATGTAAATCGGCTTTTCGTAGCCACCACGCCGGATCAGCGAGATCACCCGCTGCGCCTTGCCCAGCGCATAGGCGCCGATCAGGTGGCTGCGTTCCGGAAATTGCTGCAGAGAGGTTAGAAGCTTCTGGATTTCCAGCCTTGGCTCCGGATGGTGGAAGACCGGCAGCCCGAAGGTGGCTTCGGTGATGAAAACATCGCAAGGGACGGGCTCAAAGCTCGCACAGGTCGGGTCCGCACCGCGCTTGTAGTCGCCTGAGACGACGATCCGTGTGCCCTGTGTCTCGATCTCGATCTGTGCAGATCCGAGCACATGCCCTGCCGGATGGAACCGCACGGTGACGCCGTTGACCGAGATGGTTTCGCCGAAGGCCGCACTTTGCGATGTGCCGCAGAAATCAGCGCCGTAGCGGATCGCCATGATGTCGAGTGTCTGGCGGGTGGCGAGCACATGGCCGTGGCCGGAGCGAGCATGGTCGGAATGACCATGGGTGATCAACGCCCGATCGACCGGCCGCACAGGATCGACATAAAAATCACCCGGCGGGCAGAAAAGCCCACTGGGTGTAGGGTGAAGAAGAAGGTCCGGCTTGATCATGCCGAGAACATAGGGCGCCTGACGATGACCTGCCAGCACTCACGCCGCAAAGCGGGAGACGGCGTAATAACCTGCGACGGAGGCGGTTGCCGACAGGAAAGCACCCCAGGCCATGTCGACGAGACTGACCTGCAGCGACCAGCCCTTGAGCGTCGCGAGATTGGTCATGTCATATGTGCCATAAGCGAGCAGACCGAGCAGCGCGCCATTGACGAGCGCCGTGACGAAACTACCGGCGGAGACGGCAGGCATAACCGCGAAATAGACGAGACCGACCACGTAAAACAGATAGAAGATCCCAGCAGCCGCGAAATTCGGCGTTGCTAGCAACAGGCTGCCGATGTGCTCGCGATAGAAGCCGATGGCAATGCGCGTGAGCCACAGGTAATCGATGGCGAAGAAGACCACAGCCGTCGAGATATAGGCGATCACATAAGGCATCGGTCTTCCCTCTGGGCCGGGCATTGGCCCGGCCTTCCATCATATTCCGAGAACCGGCTGGACCAGACGGACCAGAAGGCTCTTGAACTTGAGCGGTGCATCGGTAACCGCAAGACAGATGCAATCCTCATCCGGTGTCGCCACCGGCTGGTGCGTCAAAGTCTCGTCGGCTTCTTCGATGTCGCCGCGCTTGAACACGCTCGCACCATCGGTAAATGCACCCTTCAGCACCAGCGTCAGCTCACGACCGCCATGCGAGTGTTCAGGTACGGGTTTGCCGGCCGGGATCTTCAGCAGACGAACCTGGCTTTCCCTGTCTCCCGTCTTGATCGGGATGTGGTAGGCGCCGCGACCGAGTGCCTTCCACTTCAAGGCCTCCACGTCGCCGCCGAGGTAGGACCGCAGCGGCTCGGGCAGAATGGCAATGTCAGACGGCGTGGCAATCGGTTTCGCCACCGTGGTCGGCGAGGAGCCCTGTGCCTGGAGCTTTGCCTTCATCGCCGACCAGCTGTCCGTTGCCTGCGTTTCCTCGGCCGTCACCTCGGTCGCCTCCAGAAGCTGCCCTCCGGTGTGTTCCATGAAAGACAGCCGGTCACGGCAGGCCGGGCACAGTGCCAGATGTGTCGCAACGGCAATGCTCCAGCCTTCGGCCAGATTGCCCGTTGCATAATCGAGCAATAGCTCATCGCTGATGTGATGTTGAACGTGGAGCGTCATGCCCGCTCCTCCAGTGCTGCGCGCAACTTCGCAAAGGCGAGGCGGATGCGCGATTTCACGGTTCCCATGGGCAGGCCGAGTTCGGCTGCGATCGTGCTGTGGGATGCTTCTCTGTAGAATGACATTTTGAGGAGTTCGAGCTGTTCGGGTGGTAGGGTTTCCATGGCGCGCCGGAGGCGGTCAGCCTCTTGCTTGCCTTCGAATTCGACATCGGCCGCCGGCACGTCGTCAGGCACGAAGGCCGGATCAGACGGGTCGAAGGTCGGCCGTCTTTCGCGCCGGAAGGCGTCGATGCGTTGATTTCTGGCGATGGTGAAAATCCAGCTGGAGACATTGCCCCGGGTGGGGTCGAATTGCTCGGCCTTGTTCCAGACCGCCAGCATGGTTTCCTGCATCAATTCTTCTGCGGCCTGCCCGTCACGGGCGAGCTTCGCCATGTAGGCGCGCACCTTGGGACCATAGTATTTGAAAAGTGCCTCAAAGGCTTCGACGTCTCTGTCGCGACCGACGGCGGCCAGAAGCTGCGAGAAGTTACGCTGGTCCAGTTCTTCCACCGACTCGGTCATCGAAACGCTTTTTTTCCCTCGTTTGAGCGACGCCACGACCTGCTGCCGTGCTGTTCGCCCGGGGTCATTGTGGCACGCATCTGCCGAGATGTGTATCGCGTTCATCATGAAGCGGTTTACGCCGCTGTCCGTTGCCCGGATCACTGCAGATGAATTTATTCGCGTTGATCGATCCATTCAGAATTGCCTTGCGTAATCATGGACAAATCCATTGGATGATAAAGCGACAAAGGGCGGGTAATGGACACTGGTATGACGAAGGCCGCATTCGGCGGTAAACGCAGGATCGCGGTCATCGGATCGGGTATCTCGGGTCTTTCCTGTGCCTGGTTGCTCTCGAAAAGCGCCGATGTCGTTCTCTACGAAACAGAGAGCCGGCCCGGCGGTCATTCAAACACGGTCCTGGCGCCCGGCGACAGCAAGGAAATCCCCGTCGACACCGGGTTCATCGTCTACAATGACCGGAACTATCCCAACCTCGTGAAGCTTTTCGAGCATCTCGATGTTCCGACACTGCCGTCGAACATGTCTTTTGCCGCCTCGCTCGACGACGGGGCATTCGAGTATTCGGGCTCGGGCCTTTCCGGTCTCCTGGGGCAAAGGTCGAACATCCTGCGCCCGCGTTTCTGGCGCATGGTCAAGGACATCCTCCGCTTCTACAAGGAAGCCCCCGGTCTTCTTGAACGCCGTGAGCTCGAGGGCGTGTCGCTCGGCGACTATCTCGCCTCGGCAGACTATGCCCCGTCTTTCGTCGAGGATCATCTCCTGCCGATGGGCGCCGCCATCTGGTCAACGACGGCGTCGGAAATGCGGCTCTATCCGCTGCACGCCTTCATCCGCTTTTTCGCAAACCACGGATTGCTGGTGCTCAAGGATCGCCCGCGCTGGCGGACCGTAAAGGGCGGCAGCCGCGAATATGTCGCCCGCATTCTCGCCGATTTCGGCGGCGAAGTGCGCCTCGGCACGGCTGTCACGGGTGTTCGCCGTGGCATATCCGGAGTTGAGGTGACCGATGTGCATGGCGGCATCGACGCGTTCGATGACGTGGTTCTCGCCACCCATGCAAACCAGAGCATCGACCTGCTTGAAGATGCGGATATCGAAGAGCGCGACGTTCTGGAATCCTTTCAGTATACCCCCAACCTCGCCGTGCTGCATTCCGACGAGCGTTTGATGCCGAAGCGCAAATCCGTCTGGTCGAGCTGGAATTATGTGGCGGAGAAGCAGGCTGACGCCAGCGAAACGCTATGCGTGACGTATTGGATGAACATGCTGCAGTCGCTCGATCCGGCAACACCGCTGTTCGTGACCCTCAATCCATGCCGCCCTATCGACCCGTCGAAAATCATCAAGACCTTCAACTACGAACATCCGCTCTTCGATGTGGCCGCGATCAGGGCCCAGCGCCGGATCTGGCAGCTGCAGGGCCGTCGCAACACCTGGTTCTGCGGTGCCTATTTCGGCAGTGGTTTCCATGAGGACGGGCTGCAGGCGGGTCTTGCCGTCGCAGAGGCTCTCGGGGGCGTCCGTCGCCCGTGGTCCGTCGAAAACGAGTCCGGCCGGATCGTGATCGGCCGCCAGCTCGAGGCTGCGGAATGACGCCGAATTCCGCAATCTATGCCGGGCATGTGCTGCATGCCCGCAGCCGGCCTCGCAAGCATAGCCTTCGCTACAGCGTCTTCTCCCTGCTGGTTGATCTTGATGAGATCGACCAGCTCAACAAAGGCATGCGTCTATTCGGCTACAACCGGGCAGCGCTGTATTCCGTGCATGATGTGGACCATGGCAATGGCCGCACGGGCGAACTCAGGGCCTGGGTCGAAGAGCGTCTGGCTGCAGCGGAGCTGGTAGGCACCGGCTGGAAAATCCGCATGCTCTGCTATCCGCGCATCCTCGGTTACGTCTTCAATCCGCTCACGGTCTATTTCTGCTACCGCGCCGAAGGTGATCTCGCAGCGGTGCTTTATGAAGTGTGCAACACCTTCAACGAACGCCATACCTATGTGATTCCGGTCGAGGCGGACGCTGCCGGCCACATCCTCCGTCATCGCTGCGCCAAGGAGATGTATGTTTCTCCCTTCATGCCGATGAACTGCGAATACAGTTTCCGCATCAGCCCGCCAGACGAGGATGTCACCATCAATATCGGCGAGAGCGATCCGGAAGGCCCGCTTCTGTTTGCAACCTTTTCCGGCAAGCGCCGCCCCTTGTCCGATGCGGGGCTGTTGCGCATGTTGCTGAAGTATCCTTTGATGACCCTCAAGGTGATGGGGGGCATTCACTGGGAGGCGCTGAAGCTCTGGTGGAAGGGAGTTCCGATCTATCGACACGAGCCAGCCGCAGCCAGAATAGCCTCCACGATCGTCGTGCAGAATGGGATGAACAAGTCATGAGTCACGCTGAGCAGGAAATGCACCCTGTCGTTAGCTCTCTCACCTTCTGGCAGCGGATGATGTGCCGCTGGGCCGATCGCATTGCCGTCGGCCGCCTCACGCTACAGTTCGAGGGCTATGGCGAGCATGTTGCGATCGGGGCCACCCCGGGTCCGAACGCAGTTCTGTGTGTCCGCAATGCGAGCCCCGTCCTGCGCATCCTGACCAATGGTACGCTCGGTTTCGCTCAGTCCTTTATCGACGGAGACCTCGACTCACCCGATATCGGAGCGGTCCTCGAACTCGCCCTGGCCAACGAAGGCCAACTGGGGCGCGTGCTGGCATCCTCCTCCATCTTCATGGCCTTGGCCCGCCTGCGCCACAAACTGCGTCGCAACTCCAAGAAGGGTAGCCGGCGCAATATCGCCTATCACTACGATCTCGGAAACGCTTTCTACGGCCTCTGGCTCGACCGGACGATGACCTATTCCTCGGCGCTCTACAACGCGCCGGGCATGACGCTTGCGGACGCGCAAGAGGCCAAATACGCCCGCATCGTTGATGCGCTGAAGATCGGTCCGGACGACCACGTACTGGAAATCGGCTGCGGCTGGGGCGGCTTCGCCGAGCACGCGGTCCGCAAGACCGGTTGCCGGGTCACTTGCCTGACCCTGTCGACAGAGCAAGCCAAGTTCGCCCGTGAGCGCCTGGAAAAGGCTGGTTTCGCCGATCGGGTCGACATCAGGCTTGAGGACTACCGCGATTGTCGCGGGCAATATGACAAGATCGTTTCGATCGAAATGTTCGAGGCGGTTGGTGAAGAGAACTGGCCGGTCTATTTCAAGGCCGTGCAGGAGCGCCTCGTTGCAGGCGGCCAGGCGCTGGTCCAGACCATCACCATCGACGAAAGCCGTTTCGACTATTATCGCCGCAGCGCTGATTTCATCCAGACCTATATCTTTCCCGGCGGCATGTTGCCCTCGGTCACTGTGTTCGAACGGGATGCAGAGACTGCTGGTCTGGCGGTTGGGGATCGCTTTCGTTTTGGTCGGGATTACGACCGCACCCTCATCGCCTGGGACAGCGCTTTCACGGCCAACTGGCAGAAGATCGAGCCGCTTGGCTTTGATCGCCGCTTCTACCGCATGTGGCGGCTCTATCTGCACTATTGCGCGGTCGGCTTCCGCTTCGGTCGGATTGACGTCGTCCAGTTCAGGCTGGACAAGCCAGCCTGAACCTCATGATCCCTCGTTTTTTGAGATTGCGCTCCGGTCATTGACCCCTTGGCCGGAGCATCTTGCGCGTCAACGCAAAGCGCAGCGAATGGGGCAGGGCGTGGAGAAACCGGATTGCGAGTGCCATCTTCCAGGGGAAGATGATCTCGAACTTGCCCTTGGCCAGCCCCTTGGCAATCGTGTCAGCTGCCTCTTCCGATGAGACGAGGAAGGGCATGGGGAAGTCGTTCTTCTTCGTCAGCGGCGTATCGACGAAGCCCGGATTGACGATGGTCATCTTCACGCCGTGGCGCTCAAGTTCGGGGTAAAGCGCTTCACACATCACATTGAGGGCAGCCTTGGTCGCCCCGTAAGTCGCAGCCCCGGGCAGGCCGACATAACCCGACACCGAAGCGACAACCGCAATGTGCCCGCGGCGACGGCCAATCATCGCCGGCATCACGGTTTCAAGGCAGGATGCCGTGCCGAGAACATTGAGTTCGAACATCTGCCGGGTCCGTGCACTGTCGAAATCCTCGGCATAGTCACGCGTGTAGGAGCCCGCCGCAAAGACCGCGAGATCGACCGGCCCCATCTCGCTCTCGATCCTATCGAAGACTTGCTTGACGGCGGCGGGGTCGGTGACGTCGAGTGGGTAGACCCCGACCTTGCCAGGATGGCTCGCGGCGATCGAAGCAAGCGCATCCCCGCTCCGTGCACTCACGGCGACACGGTATCCGTCGCGAACCAGGCGTTCGGCAAGCGCGCGGCCGATGCCGGAGCTAGAACCGGTAATCCAGGCAATTTTGGTCATGACATCCTCTTGTTCTTGTCATGACCAATACGCCGCAAGATCTCTCCCGGTTCAGGCGGGCCAGCGTCCCAGCAGCGAAAGCCCCTCTTCGAGCAGCGAGGCGGCACTTGCCTTGTCGGCTGCTTCCACATAGCAGCGCATTTCCGGCGCGTTGCCGGATGGGCGGAAATGGATGACGCGTCCGTCGGTCAGCGTCACGCGAAGCCCATCGATGTCGCTGACCGCAGCCACAGATCCGATGGGAGCGAGGAACGCCGACAGTTGTTCTCGCGAACCTCTCAGATGTGCCATGAGCGAGGCGCTGCGCTGGCTCGCATAATCCTCCAGGCGATCGCTGAGTGCCACCGGCAGTTTGACGTCTTCGACCAGTGCCGAAAGCGACAGGCCGCGTTCTGCGGCCGTGCCGAGCACCGCCAGCGCCGGGAGGAAACTGTCGCGGGTCGGCAGAGCCGCAATCGCCTTGTCCCCGATGGTGAAATCGGAACCGAGCATCAGGCCGCCATTCGCCTCGAAGCCGAGCACGCCCGTCTCGCCAGCCGCAAGTGCGTCCTCCATGGCGGCAATGACAAAAGGTGAGCCGACGCGCGTCCGGCGCACGCTGAACCCCCCGTCCTGTTCGAGGCCGGAATTCGATGTGACCGGTGTTGCGACAACCTTTGCGCCGAGGAAACGGGAAACGATCAGGCCGAGGAGATCGCCGCGCAGCGGCACGCCGTGTTCGTCGGCAACCAGCGGGCGATCGCCGTCACCATCGGTCGACAAGACGGCATCGAGCGCAAGCTCGTCCGACCAGCGGGCGAGTTGTGTCACGGTGTCGGCAGAAACCGCTTCCGTATCCACCGGGATGAACTGTTCGGAACGGCCAAGCGGAAACACCGTCGCCCCGCAGTGCTCGAAGATCGTGACCAGCATGTCGCGGGCGACAGAACTGTGCTGGTAGATCCCGATCCGTTTGCCCTTCAAGGCGTCGGCCGCGAGAATCCCGAGGTTGCGATCGACAAAAAGCGCGGTGGCTTCCGCTTCGCGATCGTCACCGGAGCCGGCCTCCACCTTGTTGGCCTCCGCATCGGCCATCAGTTCGTCAGCGAACCGGGTAATCGCCTCTTCGTCGCTCTTGTTGATTTCGCCGTCGGGCCGGTAGAACTTGATCCCGTTGCGGTCGGCCGGAATATGGGATCCGGTGACCATGATACCGGCGGCCCCGATCGAGGCGCCATAGAGAGCAAGGGCCGGGGTGGGAATGGTCCCGCAATCAATGGGGATCAGACCAAGCCGCTTCACAGCGGCCATGATCGTTGCCGAGATTTCCGGGCTCGACGGCCGAAAGTCCCGGGCGATCACGACCTGCCCCCCTGGCTGTAGTGCGCCGCTCTCCAGCATGTACCGAGCAAAGGCGGTCGAATAGAGCGCCGAAACCGACCCGACCAGATCCGTCGACAGACCTCTTAAGCCGCTCGTACCGAACTTCACCGTCATGCATGCCTCCTGAGCTCCTTGCGAGCAGAAGGCCTTATATGGTCCCGCGACGGGCCACATCAAGCGGAAGCGTCCGCAGCGTGCGGATCAGGTCAAAATCGGTGGGGATGGCTTGAAATGAAAAGAGCCTGGCGCGGGAGGAGGATGCGCCAGGCTCTTAAACTTGATCGGCAATTGGGAGGAGGAGGAGTATTGCCGATCCTACCGAGCGGCACTGGGAGGAGGAGTGCGCCGCTTCGATGGTTTTGTTATACGCAGATCGCTTTGGTCTGCCAATCACCGTTGTTGCAACGCAGCAGTGCGTTTAATGCATAGCTTTCCATCGAGCAGCAAACTTTGCCCCGCGTTCGCCACCTGAAATGGCTTTCATCTCTTTCGGATTGGCGCGGTTTAGCAGATTGCGAAGTGCGTTTGCGCATCATTTATGCAGTCCGAAGCGCTGCCTATGATGTCTGCATGCGCTAGTCACAAGGCTGTGACCCTCAGTCGGCCGCAGTCGCTTAAGCGGTGATCCCGCTGCTGCCGCGTCCTCAGGATGGTACAGGGAGGCGCTTTGGGCTATAGCGGGCGAGAAACCAGAGTAATTCCGGAGGTTTGCATGACGACGATTCGCTATCACGAGGGAGACATCTCGACGCGGGATGCCGCTCGCTATGTTGATGCAATCGCGATCGATACGGAGACCCTCGGCCTCGTCCCGCGCAGAGATCGACTCTGTGTCGTGCAACTGTCGCCCGGCGACGGCACGGCCGATGTCATCCGTATAGCAAAAGGGCAGACATCTGCGCCCAATCTGATCGCCCTGCTTGCGGATCCCGAACGGGAGAAGATCTTCCACTACGGCCGATTCGACATCGCCGTCCTGTTTCATACCTTCGGCGTCACGACGACCAACGTCTTCTGCACCAAGATCGCCTCACGCCTCACCCGCACCTATACGGACCGCCATGGTCTCAAGGACAATCTCAAGGAACTCCTGGAAGTCGATATCTCCAAGGCGCAGCAGTCTTCGGATTGGGCTGCCGAGACGCTGAGCCAGGCGCAGCTTGAATATGCGGCGTCCGATGTCCTGCATCTGCATGCCTTGCGAGACAAGCTGACCCAGCGTCTCGTGCGCGACGGCCGCATTGAGCACGCCAAGGCCTGTTTCGCCTTTCTCCCCACCCGCTCCAAGCTCGACCTTCTCGGCTGGGAAGAAACCGACATCTTCGCCCATAGCTGACCACGCCCGTGATTGGCTGTTCGTGTTATCGGCGGCGGCTGACGCCAACGCGTGCCATTACATCTGCGGGAATGGCGTAGCGGCGAATCATGTCAGCCTGGCTGCGCAGGCCACATAACTCGCGCTGGACCATAAGACCAAACACGCTATCCGCTGCTGCATCGAGCAGGGAATCGAGGTCGGCATGTCCCTGATAGCTTCTCGAGAGCCTCCTCCGCTTTGCGTCCTGCCCGGCCCAAGGCATCTGCTTTTTCGCCGGCGAGCTCGACATCGAGCGGCGTCAGGGCCTCCCCCGGAATGGACGATAAAAGGAACGCGGGCGGTCTAAAACTCATGCCTAGATCTTCTCATGGATGAGAATTGGGAGGACCTCAGCGACATTCGCCAAGGTTTCGTTAACCCAGACTTCGGATCATCCTCGCATACAAATCAGTGGCAAAAACGGGTCTTTCAAGTCCCCCGTTTCATAAAGGCGTTGATCAGGCGACCATGACGGAAGCATCCAGTATCCTCCTCGACTCGGTATCGCGTAATCCCTCAAACTATGATCTCGATCTGATCGAAATGCCTGTCGATAAAGCCGACATTGAAGGTCCCCGATACGCGCCGGCCAACTGGCTGGACGCCTTTATCGTCGACGAGCGCAGCCGCTCGGACGAGGCCTTTGGAGAGCGTGTGCCTGTCCCCTCGGACGAGGCCGGGCTCTATCCGCACTTCATGCGTCTCGTCGACTGAGCTAGCGGGGCAGGCTGGCGGCCGTCGCCCGCGCGCGGATCTCGTCCAGGCTCCAGTCCACCATCAGCTTTCCGTTCTGCCAGACTGGCTGCAGCAGGTTGGGTCGCCCGCCAAGCTCTTCCAGAGCGACCGGCATGATATCATGGCCGTCTGCAATCGCGGCGACGCGGCCTGCCATCGGCGCCTTCTCCTGCGGATTGGAGGGGCGGCGGGCAATTGCCTGCCATCGTCCGCCATCATCCTGCACGGCACTTGTGCGCATCGTGAAGGACATGGTGTCACGGTTGATCTTGTGCAGCAGCCCCGAGCCCATGCCGAACGAGATGTTCTCCGCAGAAAAGCCCATGCCTTCGAGCCGTCCGAGGATCATCTGGATGTCCTGGATCGAAACGCCGTCTGCCTGCAGCACGCGCACATTGCCGTCGAGCACTTTGAAGCCCTTGCCGTTCAATCGGGTACCAAAGGCATAGGCGAGCTGGGCGACCACCTGCACGGGCGTGTCGATCGGATCGCCGCTGTCGGGA
Organism: Rhizobium sp.; assembly: GCA_029865885.1. Lineage (GTDB taxonomy): Bacteria > Pseudomonadota > Alphaproteobacteria > Rhizobiales > Rhizobiaceae > Allorhizobium. The sequence goes on from JARXAK010000079.1 coordinate 24,482, forward strand.
CGCACGACAAGAACGCCGCCCGCTGCCCGCACCTTGGTCTGCAGTTTCTTGCCCCAGATCTCCGAGACGGCATTGTGCAGGTCGAAGCTGTCGGAGACGACGGAATAGGCGCCGAAGCTCGCGAAGTTATCGATCATGTTGGAATAGGCTTCGACCTCATGCGCCTGACCCCAGGCGATGATCGTCCCGTGTTCAGCCGCCGGGATCGAATAGGCCGGCATGGACGCGTTGTAAAAGCGCCGCGCCTGCAGGATGGCGGGAAGCGAATCGGAGCTGTGGAAGTGCACGAGATGCGCCGCACCGCCGATGGCCGCTTGTTCCACGCTCGACGTGCTGCGGCAACCATAGTCGCTGATCCGGCTCGGCTGCAGGCCCATCGGATCGTCGGTCGTCCGATCGAGGAAGGGCTGGATTGCGAGGCGCAGCCGCCAGGCCGTGGTGGCGACCGTCGAGGGATACCACACCGCGCGCAGGAGTGCCGTCTCCATGTAGGAGGTCAGCCACGGCACGAGAGGATCGGTATTGACCACCTGCATGACAGGCACGCCGCGGCGGATGGCCGTACCTTCCGGCAATGCCTCGATCCTCAGCGGCAAAACACCGCCATGGACCTTGAGGATATGCACCCAGCCACTGCGGTCGAAGGGCTGGCCGTTAGCGCGCGCAACCTCTTCTGCCTCGTCGATATCGGCACGGCTAATCGGTGTGGACAGATAATCCTTCAGGAACATCTGCAGACCGAAGAACATCACCTCGGGACGGAAGGAGTTGCCCCGCGTCGTGACGAAGGCGCTGACGGCCCGTGCGGTCTTCGGATACTGCAGAAAGACGCCAAGCTTGTAGCTGTCGGTGTTCAGGAGAAGATTACGTGTCATGCCTGCGCCTGTGATTGGTCGATTCGACGACAGTCTGCCGCCTTCTCCATGATGCACCCCAATCTATGCGCGAGGCTGGTGTCGCGCACGGGGCAACCTCATGGATGCGGTGCATTAGCGCTTCATTAACCAAATCACGGGAGGATTGAGGATCGGTGAAGGCCCACCGATGGCGCACCTGTTTCTGTTCCCGCGCAGTCTGGGCCTACCCCAAGCGAAAGTCCCGAGGCACCAGAACCGGAGAGGTCACCTATGCTTCCTCCAGTCCCTGCGTCCCCAAGTTCCTATGTGACGGCGACCGAGCCAAAACTGCGCCCGGATCAGCCGGCAGCACCTCGACCCGCGACCGTTCCTTCGCCCGCAGCCCCGACAGCACTCAATCAGAACTCTGCGATCGCGGGACAGCTGAACATCATGCTGCTTTCCGGCCCTGAGCGCATGTCCCAGAATCTCGCCGCGTTGGCAGAGGTGCTGGGCACTGCCTTGAAGATCGAACAACGGGGTGACGAGAGCCTCAACGATTACATGAGACGGCTGATCGACGGCATCGCAGCACTCCCGCAGGCAGATCGCCTCAAACTCCAGAAGCTTCTGACCCAGTCCTTTGCAGGATTGCAGCTGCGCACCCTGCTGGAAGCCATGGCCAACCCCTCTGGCCCGGAGCGCGCGACGCTTGCGCTCTATCTCGAGCTTTACCGCCAGACGGACAGGGACGGAGCGATGCGCTCGGTTATCTCGTCCTACCGTGAGGTCGCAGCTGACGGGCGTTCGAATGCCGCAAGCGCGAACCGCCCCTTGGCCGCCAATGACGGCGGGCGGGCGTCAAGTGATCCTCAGCTCCCGGCACGGACGACCGTGCAGCAAGATCAGCCATCCCGTATGCCTGGTGTCGAGACTGCGGGCAGGGCGGAGGTTCGCTCTGCAAATGTCGCCCCGCCTTTGCGCCCGAGCCCGGACACCGCACCCTTGCCAAGGGTCGCAACGGCAGCTGCACCGCCGCCTCCCCCGCAAGGTTATGATATCACGTCTGAAAATCCCGCTGATTCGGCAGTGCCGGTGAGGAGTGAGACGCCGCAGAAAGCCGTGACGGAACAGCCCGTGGCGCGAGGGTTGCAGGTCGCGAGCCCATCATCCGCAGCGCCACAGAACGCGGAGCTGCAAGCGGAGAAAGAGGGGCAGCGGGCTGTAGCGCCAATCCAGCCCGTCGTGGATTCCGAGGAGAAGGCATCCGATAGCGCCCGCACCGCCGATCGCTCAACCCCGTCCATAGCCGCGGCAATCCCCGCGCCGGGGCAGGCGCGGCCTGCAGCGGCGATGCCGACAAGCTGGCTCGCCGAATTGTTCGAGACGGACTTCGTGCGAACGCTCTTGCAGTTGAAGACGCTGTCTCCCGATCCGCAGGCGCCAGCCAGATCCGGCAGCTTCCCTGGATCGGATGCGCCAAGTACCCCTGTGCCAAAGCCAGAAGCGACACCGACCGACGACGCAGCCGTTGCATCCGAGCAGACTGCGCCCATGCCCGAAGTTGTGGCCAGAGACCTCGCCGAGGAACGTCCGCTGCCGGTTTTCATCCCCGTGCCGGACCAGGCCCCTCTCCGTTTCCCGGTTGCGCGCGAAGGCATGCCTCTGCCCTTCGTGCCCTATCTGATCGCCGATGAGTTCGAGACCGAGCGTATCAAGGCGGACGAGGACGAGGACAAGGAAGGCGGGAACGAGCAGAACGCAGGCCAGGAGGCCGGCGATGAGCCCGCAGAGGATGATGCCGAGGAAGCGCTTGCGACGGCGGTTCCAGGGCCAATGAACCTGGCGCCCGATCCGGATGCCGCCGAAAGTGCTGTACCCGAGGTCCTTGCGCTGCAGCCTCCGTCGGAGACCACCCTGCAGCTCCCGCCGGAGCCGGCCCATGAGCTTTATCTCCGGATGGCCGGCCTCACCTGACAATCATAGCCCGACAAGAAAAAACCCGCCGGGATCGCTCCCGGCGGGTTCTTTGCATTCACTCAACAGCGAGGATTAGTCGTTGTTGCGGTTCTTGAGCGCTGCGCCCAGGATGTCGCCGAGCGAAGCGCCCGAGTCGGACGAACCGAACTGAGCAACGGCTTCCTTCTCTTCCGCGATCTCGAGAGCCTTGATCGACAGCATGACCTTGCGGTCCTTCTTGGAGAAGTTGGTGACGCGAGCGTCGACAACCTGACCAACCGAGAAACGCTCCGGACGCTGTTCGTCACGGTCACGCGACAGGTCGGCGCGACGGATGAACGAGGTGATGTCTTCGTGGTTCACGAGCTTCACTTCGATGCCACCATCGTTGATGCCGATGACTTCGCACGAAACGACGGCGTTCTTGCGCAGGTCGCCGGACTGGGCAGCTTCGCCGACCGAATCACGGCCGAGCTGCTTGATGCCGAGCGAGATGCGCTCCTTCTCGACGTCAACATCGAGAACGACGGCCTTGACCACGTCACCCTTGTTGAACTCTTCGATGACCTGCTCGCCCGGACGGTTCCAGTCGAGATCCGACAGGTGAACCATGCCGTCAACATCGCCTTCGAGGCCGATGAACAGGCCGAATTCGGTCTTGTTCTTGACTTCGCCTTCGACTTCAGTGCCGGCCGGATGGCTGTAGGCAAATGCCTGCCACGGGTTCTCGAGGGTCTGCTTGAGACCGAGCGAGATACGGCGCTTCGACGGATCGACTTCGAGAACGACGACGTCGACGTCCTGCGTGGTCGAAAGGATCTTGCCGGGATGAACGTTCTTCTTCGTCCAGGACATTTCCGAAATGTGGATCAGGCCTTCGATGCCCGGTTCCAGCTCGACGAATGCACCGTAGTCGGTGATGTTCGTGACGGTACCGGAGATCTTCTTGCCAACCGGGTACTTGGCAGCAATGCCATCCCACGGATCCGACTCGAGCTGCTTCATGCCGAGCGAGATGCGGTGGGTTTCCTGGTTGATACGGATGATCTGAACCTTGACCGACTGGCCGATGGACAGGATTTCCGAAGGATGGTTGACGCGGCGCCATGCCATGTCGGTGACGTGCAGCAGGCCATCGATGCCGCCGAGGTCAACGAACGCACCGTAATCGGTGATGTTCTTGACGACGCCGTCAACAACCTGGCCTTCTTCGAGGTTCTGAACGATTTCAGAACGCTGCTCGGCGCGCGACTCTTCGAGAACCGTACGGCGCGAAACAACGATGTTGCCGCGACGCTTGTCCATCTTGAGGATTTCGAAGGGCTGCGGGTTGTGCATCAGCGGGGTCACGTCGCGGATCGGACGGATGTCGACCTGCGAACGCGGCAGGAAGGCAACGGCGCCGTCGAGGTCAACCGTGAAGCCGCCCTTGACCTGGTTGAAGATGACGCCTTCAACGCGCTCGCCAGCTTCGAACTTGGCTTCGAGCTTGATCCAGCTTTCTTCGCGGCGAGCCTTCTCACGCGACAGAACAGCTTCGCCGAGAGCGTTTTCGATGCGCTCAACGTAAACTTCGACTTCGTCGCCGACCTTCAGCGAGCCGTCCTTGGCGCGTGCACCGAACTCCTTCAGCGCGATACGGCCTTCGACCTTGAGGCCGACGTCAACAATGGCGACGTCCTTCTCGATGGCCGTGATGATGCCCTTGGCAACATAGCCTTCGGCCAGGTCGGTCTTGGCAAAGGATTCTTCGAGGAGGGCTGCAAAGTCCTCACGCGACGGGGTAGAAACAGACATGAAATCTCCTGGTCGCATCCATTTGGATGCGTGAGCGCCGGGGGTTGGTGTTGATCTTGGCCGGCAACCGATCCGCTCTTCAAAAAGAGCAATTCCGGCGCGGGGACTGGATGTCGGCCTTCAGGGTCCGGATGTGCCGGAGCCCTGTCACTTCATTTCGTCAGGGCAGCGTCGATCAGAGCCTTCGCCGCCAAGAATGCGGCCTCTATACTCATTTCGGACGTGTCTAGCAAGTGCGCGTCATCTGCTGGTTTCAAAGGGCTGTCGGCACGTCCCATATCGCGCTCGTCGCGCTTCTTCACGTCAGCGAAAATCGCATTGAAATCTGCGCTTCCGCCCTTTGACAGGATTTCGTCATATCGGCGCTTTGCACGCACCTCGGGTGAGGCTGTCACGTAAAGCTTTACCGGCGCCTCCGGACAGACGACGGTGCCGATATCGCGACCGTCGAGCACGGCCCCCGGCGCGCGTTTTGAGAAGGCGCGCTGAGCCTCCACCAGTGCCCGGCGAACGGCCGGCATCACGGCGATCTTCGAGGCCGCCTCGCCGATCTCGTGGGCAGAGAGGACGTCGCGATCGAGCCCGGCGAGTTCGACGGCGAGTGCCATGCGCTCTGCGACCCCTTCGTCATCAAGCGGCAGTCCTGCATCAAGCAGTGCCTTTGCGGTCGCCCGGTAGGTGAGGCCGGTGTCGAGATGATGGAAGCCATAGGTCTCGGCGATGCGGCGCGAGAGCGTGCCCTTGCCGGCCGCAGCCGGTCCGTCGATGGCGATGATCATCCGCGCCTCTTCATGTCGATCTGTCATGCCATCGCTGATACAAATCTTGGATGCACTTGCCAAGCGAAGCATGCGATCCGGGGGTTGTGAAAATACCTCAGCAGATTGCCTTTGACAGGACGGGCGCCAGCGATTAAGGGGACCGACTACAGTTTGGCCGGCCTCGCGCCGGGCGCTAGGCGCATGCCCCTATTCTTCACGACTTCATGAGGCTTTGACAGTGGCGAAGGCAGAACTTGGAACGAAACGGACTTGCCCCGACACCGGCAAGAAATTCTACGACCTGAACAAGGACCCGATCGTGTCGCCGTACACGAACAAGTCCTGGCCGCTTTCCTATTTCGAGGAAACCTCGGTCGCAGCCATCATGGAAAAGGCTGAGGAAGAGGACGTCGCGGAAGTCGATACCGAAAACACCGACGTCGAGCTGGTCTCGCTCGAAGACGCCGACGACGCTGCCGGCGGCGATGATCTGCCCGATATGGGCGATGACGACGTCGAGATCGATGGCGACGACGACGACACCTTCCTCGAAGCCGACGAAGATGATGACGACGATGACATGACCGGCCTGATCGGCGTCACCGGCGACGACGACGAAGTCTGATATTTCAAGGATTTCGAGCCCGGGCTTAAAAAAATGTCCGGGCTTTCATTTTTCGGCTTGCCATCTCCGATTACCGGAAGTATCAAGCCGCCACCCCACCGGAAGCGCTGCTTTCAACGGGGTTCCCGGAGCCGGAAATTACCCGGTACCCTGATGGGGCTATAGCTCAGCTGGGAGAGCGCTTGCATGGCATGCAAGAGGTCAGCGGTTCGATCCCGCTTAGCTCCACCAAATTTTTACAAAGCATGATTGTGCGGATGATGGCGCGGTGATGCGCAACTGCGACGGCGGATTCGTCGCCGATCGCGCGTTGTTGCGCAAGCGGCGCTCAGTCACCTCACCGCCGAAACAGCTCCGCCCGTTCCCCATTCTCCGTAAGGTCGATCTGGAACCAGTCGATGATCTTGCGGATGTCGAGCTTTACCTCGCCGTCGCGCAGCTTCAGGTGCAGCTTGTCCTCGCTGATATGCACTGGCGTGCCGATATAGAGGCGGTCATTCCCGGAATCGTCCACGGTGTCGATGGCAAATCGCATGGGGTTCCTCCCGCAAAATTTAGAATCGAAATGGATGACAGTGGTCCGCTGGTTTAGTAACGCCTGCTTGAGCGAGGCTGGCCTCCCGTAACGGGATGTGAGCGTTATGGGCGTCTGAAAGTCGGCAAGGAGTGCGTCGGGTGTTCGTTATTTCCAAATTGTTCTGGAACGCAGTGCAGCCGCTCTCGCTGGTCTTCCTGCTGGGCGTCTTGTCCCTCGGCCTCCTTTGGCTGCGCTGGCTCCGGCCTGCCGTTGCCGCCCTGTCGCTCTCGCTTCTGATCCTTTTCCTGACACTCTACACGACGCTTGGCTCCGTGCTCCTGCAGACGCTCGAAGCGCGCTTTCCCCGCCCGGAGCGCGATCCAGCAGATATTGCCTGCATGATCGTGCTCGGCGGTGCGTTTGAGACGGAGGTCACCACAGCCCGCGGCGGGATCGACCTCAACCAGGCCGCCGATCGCTTCGTCGAGGCGTTGAGGCTCGCCATTCGGTTTCCTGAGGCCAAGATTCTGGTCTCAGGCGGTGATGGTTCCCTCAGTGGCGCCTATGAAGGCGATGCCGCCGCATCCACGCGCTATTTCGAAGCTTTCGGAATTGCGCCCGGCCGGCTGATCGCCGAAACCACGTCCAGAAACACGGATGAAAACGCAAAGAACAGCCGGGAGCTCCTGGCCTCCAGCGGTCTTCAGCCGTGTCTGCTGATCACGTCCGCCTTTCATATGCCCCGCGCCATCGGATTGTTCCGCAAGGCCGGCGTCGAGGTAATGCCGTGGCCAGTGGACTATCGGACGGCCGGCAACGTCACTTTTGCGCTCGACTTCACCCAGCCGAGCCTGAATGCCCAGCAGATGTCGACGGCGGCGAGGGAATGGGTGGGCTTGGCGGCCTATTGGGCGCTGGGGCGGATCGACGGGATCTTGCCCGCCCCCTGAGGCGGGTCACTTCTTCGAGATCGTCAGGAACTTGGTGCCGCGCACCCGCACCATCATCGCGCAGGGTTCCTGGCCCTCCTCGCGCTCGCAGTAACGCGGGTGCATCTGCAGCACGAAGACCATGTTGCCGAAGCGCTTGATGAAGTCGTAACTGTACATCTGCGCCGTGGCGATCATGAAGTAGCCGCCTTCCTTCACCTGCAGATAGAAGTTGAAGGGGCAACCTTCCGCCGTGCAGTCTGGCCCGCGCACCCCGTCGCAGACGATTTCGCTGCTATTGGTCACCGCATCCTTGATGCCGTCATTGTTGATGTCGATCCGGTCGATGAAACGACCGCCATATTGCACCACGTCGCAACGCTTGGCGTAGTGGTTTTTCTCGTAGATCTCGGGGTCCTGCAGCAGTTCCTGCTGGGCAACGGCAGTCCCGGCCAAAAAGCAGGCTGCGGTAGCGAAGAGGAGGCGGGAGAAGAAAGTCACGGCTGGACTCCGGATCGCGATCTGTGCTGAACGAGGTATAAGTCTAGCGGCTGCGTCTTGCCTCACCCTTAACGGCGTGCTGCAAATCTCGCCCGGACCAAAGGCTCCAGCAAGGAAAGAAGCCATGTCGCTCCTGTCTTATCTCGACTATGCGGGCATTGCCCTGTTTGCCGCCACAGGCGCGCTTGCGGCATCGCGCAAGCAGCTCGACATGATCGGCTTCCTGTTCTTCGCCGTGGTCACCGGGCTCGGCGGCGGCACGGTGCGCGATATCGTTCTGGGGCGCGTGCCGGTGTTCTGGGTCCTGAATCCGGATTACATCCTGATCTGCTGCGCGATCGGCGTCGCCGTCTTCTTCACCGCCCATCTCGTCGAATCGCGCTATCGCCTGTTGATCTGGCTCGATGCCATCGGGCTCTCCGCCTATTGCGTCATGGGCGCGGCCAAGGGGCTCGCTGCAACCGGCTCACCGACGATTGCCATTGTCACGGGAACCCTGACGGCAAGCCTCGGTGGTGTGTTGCGTGATCTCTTGGCCAATGAGCCCTCGGTGCTTCTGCGCCCGGAGATCTACATCACGGCGGCTCTGGTCGGTGCGGCGGTGTTCACGGCGGCAAACGAGTTCGGCATGCCGCTTTATGCAGCCTCTGCGATCGGAGCCCTGGCAGCCTTTGTGATCCGAGGCGGCGCGCTGTATTTCGGATGGACGTTTCCCACCTACAGGCACAAGCCCGGGCGGCATCCGGATGAAGTCATGTGAGGGGGTAGGGCTCGGTCAGCCCTGCTTGGGGCGCAGACGGATCACCACGTCAACATGCGCGATTTCCATGCCTTCCGGCGGCGGCGGCAGGTTGTCGATGCTGATGTTGTTCACGGGAATGTCCAGCACCTTGTTCTCGCCTTCGACGAAGAAGTGGTGGTGGTCCGAGACGTTGGTGTCGAAATAAGTCTTCGAGCTTTCAACCGCGAGAACGCGGATCAGGCCGGCCTCGGTGAACTGGTGAAGCGTGTTGTAGACGGTCGCGAGCGAAACCGGAAAATCCGCAGAGATCGCCTCTTCGTGCAGTTCTTCGACGGTGAGGTGGCGATCACCCTTGGCGAACAGGAGGCCGGCCAGCGCAATGCGCTGCTTCGTCGGGCGCAGGCCCGAGCGGCGCAGTTTCAGCTCTATTCCCGTTTGGCAGGTTGCCATCGTCAAAGACGCACTCCAGTCGTTGCATGGCATGCATGAGCATCCATAGGTGTGGATATAGCGGCAAAATCAGGCCCTTTCAATAGTTACGGTGGGGAGAAGCCTCCAGACACCCGCTGTTGCGCGGTTTTTGCCGTCTCGGGTCTGGTGATGCCCTTTTCCTTCCTGTATGCGACGATGATATGAGGATGGGGCGGAAAGGCCCTTGGGGAACCGGCGCAGCGGCTGCGGGGCTTCAATTTGCCACCGTCTTGCTCTAATGGGTCCCGGATATGTGAAGCAGAGGGGGGAAGAAGAAGAACAATGGTTACGAGACAATCCAGCTACAACTACGACGAAATCCTCGCCTGCGGCCGCGGTGAACTCTTCGGCCCCGGCAATGCACAGCTGCCGCTCCCGCCGATGCTCATGGTACACCGGATCACAGACATTTCCGAAACTGGCGGGGCCTTCGACAAGGGCTATCTCCGCGCCGAATACGACGTGCGCCCCGATGACTGGTATTTCCCCTGCCACTTCCAGGGCAACCCCATCATGCCAGGCTGCCTCGGTCTCGATGGCATGTGGCAGCTGACAGGTTTCTTCCTCGGCTGGCTGGGTGAGCCTGGTCGCGGCATGGCGCTGTCCACCGGTGAGGTGAAGTTCAAGGGCATGATCCGCCCGGAAACCAAGCTGCTTGAGTATGGGATCGACTTCAAGCGCGTCATGCGCGGTCGCCTCGTGCTGGGCACCGCCGATGGCTGGTTAAAGGCCGATGGCGAAACTATCTATCAGGCAACCGACCTGCGCGTCGGTCTGTCGAAGGACAAGGCGGCCTGATCCGGCCCCGTCCACACCTGAAGTTCATGAAAAAGGTCTGAGAGATGAGACGGGTTGTAGTAACAGGTCTTGGCATCGTGTCCTCCATCGGTGCCGATGCCGCCGAAGTCACCGCATCGCTACGGGATGCCAAGTCGGGCATCACCTTTTCTCCCGATTTCGCCGAGCACGGTTTCAAGTGCCAGGTCTGGGGCAAGCCCAACCTGGACCCGACGGAGCTGGTCGACCGCCGTGCCATGCGCTTCCTGTCGCAGGGCGGTGCCTGGAACCATGTGGCGATGAAGCAGGCGATTGCCGATGCCGGTCTTGAAGAGACCGACTATCAGCAGAATGAACGCGTCGGCATCATCATGGGTTCGGGCGGTCCGTCCACCAAGCAGATCGTCGAAGCCGCTGATATCGTCCGCCAGAACAACAGCCCGAAGCGCATCGGTCCCTTCGCCGTGCCGAAGGCAATGTCATCGACGGCCTCGGCCACGCTTGCCACCTGGTTCAAGCTGCATGGTGTCAACTACTCGATCTCGTCCGCTTGCTCGACCTCGGCGCATTGCATCGGCAATGCCTATGAGATGATCCAATGGGGCAAGCAGGACATGGTCTTTGCCGGTGGCCATGAGGATCTCGACTGGACCATGTCGAGCCTCTTTGATGCCATGGGCGCCATGTCGTCGAAGTATAACGACACGCCCTCGACGGCGTCCCGCGCCTATGATGTCTCGCGTGACGGCTTTGTCATCGCCGGCGGCGCGGGTGTCCTGGTTCTGGAAGAACTCGAGCACGCCAAGGCACGCGGCGCCAAGATCTATGCCGAGATCGTCGGTTATGGTGCGACCTCCGACGGTTACGACATGGTCGCCCCGTCAGGCGAAGGCGCGATCCGTTGCATGCGTCAGGCACTGGCCACGGTGACGGGCGAAGTCGATTACATCAACACCCACGGCACCTCCACGCCGGTGGGTGACTCGAAGGAAATCGGCGCGATCCGCGAAGTCTTCGGCGACAAGATCCCGCATATCCAGTCGACCAAGTCTCTGACCGGTCACTCGCTGGGTGCCGCCGGCGTCCAGGAATCGATCTACGGCCTGCTGATGATGCAGGAAAAGTTCATCGGCGAGAGCGCCCACATCACCGAACTCGATCCGGAATTCGAAGGTGTGCCGGTCGTGCGCAAGCGCATCGACAACGCCAAGATCGATACGGTTCTGTCGAATTCATTCGGTTTTGGCGGCACCAATGCGACGCTGGTCTTCCAGCGCCACAACGGCTGATCTGAAATCGATCGCATAAAAAATGCCTGGCGCGTTGCCGCGCCAGGCGTTCATCCGAAGTGGTCCGCCAGCCGTGGGAGCACGGCTTACTTCGGTTGATGAGGATCGGTATAGTCGATGACGCCGATCAGCATGGCGAGGCTCACTGCCTGCATCAGGTTGCGCGCTTCGAGCTTGTCCTGGGCGTCGACCAGGGCCTGGTTTACAGCCTCACGCGGCAGAACGAGCGCGTTGGCCACCTCGTCCGAACATTTGCCTTCGGCAACAAGTTGCAGACAGCGGATTTCGCGGTCGGTGAGGACAGAAACAACAGGGGCTAGTCCGATTGCCCGTTTGGTATCGGTTTTCATGATTCAGGTGCCGCAATGGAGAACAAGCGACTTGATAAACATCAGGTCGTCAGGCGGCGCTAATACCATCCTGCTGGCGCTCAGTCGTTGACAGCGCACGCCAAGAACTTATCCGAACACGCTAAACAAGCGAAATGCGGTCCTAAAGCGCTTTGGTAAGAAGATTTGAGCCGCCTTGCTCGCTCTTGTCAAGTTCATGATCCGCTCAAGCGGACTTCCGCTCCCGCACCTCAGTTGGCGTGGTGCCGAACCAACGCGTGACGGAGCGGGTGAAGGCGCTGGGCGCGGAATAGCCGAGGCGATAGCAGATTTCCGAGATCGGCAGCTCGCTTTCGGTGAGCAGGTTGAAGCTCACTTCCTTGCGGATCTGGTCCCTTAGCTCGTTCAGGCTGGTGCCATGTGTCGCAAGCCGGCGCTGGAAAGTCCGCTCCGACAAACCAAAATACGGTGCGATTTCGGCGAGCGGGTATTCGTCATCGGAGACATGCAGCAGCAGGTAGCGGCGCACTTGTTCCAGAAAATCGGTGCTTTTTTCCGGTGCGGCAGGTCTCAGGCTGCGGCATTGCAGATCCATGAGTTCGAAGAGCCTGCGGTCACCGGTTGGGTTTTGAGCTTCGAGGAAGCTTCGGGGAAAATGCACACAATTGACCCTTGCGCCGAAGCTTAGGCGCCGCGACAGCAGTTGCCGGAAGGGCTGCGGGTTGCGTGGCGGCGGTCGCTCCAGCTCAATGTCGATGCTGTCGCTGTTGGCGATCGCCTTGGCTCTCTGCATCACGAGCCCGACCGCCATGTCGACATACTGGTCGCGCTTCACGATGACTGGGGCAAACGTCCAGGCCAGATGTGCGCCACGCTCGTCCATGCTGAGCTTCGAATAGCTGATATGGGTCGCATAATGGATGTGGTCGTCGAGAAAGCGTACGAAATCGAACCCCGTCGGCGCCGCCATCAGACCATATCCGAAAGGACCAGTGGAGCCCGCCTCATAGCCCTTGATGCTGGTCAGGGCGAATGCCTCGTCATCGGCCAGCAGTGCACAGGTCTCCAGAAGCCTGCACAGACGATCGAGGCTGATGCGGGCGGTGAGGCTCTGGAAATCCTCCGGATCGATCTCCAGGGCCCTGCAGATGGGCTTTATGTCGATGCCGTAGGACTGGGCGTGATCGACCACCGCCGAGGCGAGGCCGGCCACGGTTGTCAATTCATCGGTGAGATTCCGAGGAGGCATAAGACCGCTGGCGCCAAGAGTGAAGCTGTTGGCATGAAATGCTAAGCCAGCGGCGGCCCTGAGTCGAGGGCCACGTAGTCTATGTCTGAACCCGATCGTTCACGATTCGGCGTCTCTCAGCGCTTTGCCCAGAGAACCTTGAACCGGGCGTTGCGGCAGACTTCGCCATGCTGCTTGAAGTGTTGCGCAACGATCGGCTCGTAGGGCAGGCCGCGGTTGGCCACCATCAGCAGGTCTCCGCCGCCGCGTAGTGCGTCTGCTGCAGCCTTGATCATCGCAGCACCGATCGAAGGCTCGGCGGCATGGCCCTCATGGAAGGGCGGGTTCATGATAACGAGGTCGTATTTTTCCTTCGGCGGTTCATTGCCTAGATCCTGCCAGAAGAAGCGTGCGGTGAGATCAGGGCAGTTGTGCGCCAGATTGCGCTTGGCATGCTCCAGCGCCTCGTGGCTCGCTTCGAACAGATCAATGCGATTGGTGCGCGGCGAAGCATCCGCCAGCATCACCGAAAGATATCCCCAGCCCGCGCCGAAATCGGCGGCGTTGCCGTCGAAATTCGTCGGCAGTCGGCTTGCCAGCAGTTCGGAGCCTTCGTCAGCATGGGCGTGCGAGAAAAGGCCCGAGCGGGTCTCGAAGCGGCCGTCGACGGTGACCGGCTTGGCCGCTAGTGTCGAAGCCTGAACCGAGATATCGGCGGGAACGGTGAACCATACGACCACGCCGTGATATTTGGGCATGGATTCGGGCGCAAAGCCCAGGCGGTCGAGCTGCTTGCGCAGCGGCAGGATACCGTCTTCCTTCGCACCTGCGACCAGTACGAGACCGCCCGCTTTGACCCGCTGCAGGGCCTCTGCAATGCGGTCCTCGTTGACGCCCTTGTGCTTGCTGCACAGGATCAGAGCGCCGTCATAGCCGTCGCCCGCGACGGTCGGGACCGGATGCTGATGGCTCGCCTCCAGCCGACGGAATTCCGGACGGAAGTCCTGCACGACGGTCAGTTCGGCAGCAAAACCCTCAGGCTTGGCGAACCCTGCCTCGGCGCCGAGAAACAGATAGCGGCTTGCCGCATCCGGAAGCGCGACGGCGTCCGTGACGAAGGGATGGAACAGGGTCTTCAGGGTCTCGCGGCTCATGGCTCGGTCTTCTCTCTCGGCGAACAAAAAAGGCGCGGAATTTCTCCCGCGCCTCGGATCGGGACGAAACCCGCTTATTCAGCGGCTTCGCCGTCTTCCTTCTTCTTCTCGGCAACGACTTCCTTGCCGGTCGTCTGGTCGACGGCCTTCATCGACAGGCGGACCTTGCCGCGCTCGTCGAAGCCCATCAGCTTGACCCAGACCTTGTCGCCTTCCTTGACGACGTCAGAGGTCTTGGCAACGCGCTCGGAAGCGAGCTGCGAGATGTGCACCAGGCCGTCACGCGAACCGAAGAAGTTGACGAAGGCGCCGAAGTCGGCGGTCTTCACAACAGTACCTTCGTAGACGACGCCGACTTCCGGCTCGGCCACGATCGAGTGGATCCACTTGCGGGCCGCTTCGATTTCCTTACCCGAAGCAGAGGCGATCTTCACGGTGCCGTCGTCTTCGATGTTGATCTTGGCGCCGGTCTTTTCGACGATTTCGCGGATAACCTTGCCGCCCGAACCGATGACTTCACGGATCTTGTCGACCGGGATGTTCATCACTTCGATGCGCGGTGCGAATTCGCCGAGCTGGCCACGGCTTTCCGAAAGGGCGTTCGCCATTTCGTTCAGGATGTGCTTGCGGCCACCCTGTGCCTGGCCGAGTGCGACCTTCATGATCTCTTCGGTGATGCCGGCGATCTTGATGTCCATCTGCAGCGAGGTGATGCCGTCGGCAGTACCTGCAACCTTGAAGTCCATGTCGCCGAGGTGGTCTTCGTCACCCAGGATGTCGGAGAGAACCGCAAAGCGCTCGCCTTCGAGGATGAGGCCCATGGCGATACCGGCAACCGGCTTGGCCAGCGGAACGCCGGCATCCATCAGGGCGAGAGAGGTGCCGCAGACGGTGGCCATCGAGGACGAGCCGTTCGACTCGGTGATCTCGGAGACGACGCGGATCGTGTACGGGAAGTCGGTCGAGGGCGGCAGGACCGCCTGCAGCGCGCGCCAGGCCAGTTTGCCATGGCCGATTTCGCGGCGGCCGGGCGAACCGACGCGGCCAACTTCACCC
>JARXAK010000081.1 GCA_029865885.1 Rhizobium sp.
CTTCCTCGACCACGCTACGACGTCGGCGTTGATTGCGGCGGGCAGCTTCAACTTCATCAACTTCACCGGTTCGGTCGAAGGCGGGCGTTCGATCGAGCGGGCCGCTGCCGGCACCTTTGCCGGTCTCGGTCTTGAGCTCGGCGGCAAGGACCCGGGTTACGTCATGGAAGACGCAGACCTCGAGGCTGCCGTCGATACGCTGATGGATGGCGCCACCTACAATTCCGGCCAGTGCTGCTGCGGCATCGAGCGCATCTATGTGCATGAGAGCCTCTACGACGCCTTTGTCGAGAAGTCGGTCGCCTGGGTGTCGAACTACAAGCTCGGCAATCCGCTCGATCCGGAAACGACGCTCGGCCCGATGGCCAACAAGCGCTTCGCCAAGGTGGTGCGCGAGCAGATCGCCGATGCCGTCTCGAAGGGTGCCAAGGCGCTGGTCGATCCGAAGCTTTTCCCCGCCGATGACGGCGGCGCCTATATCATGCCGCAGGTGCTCACGAACGTCGATCACTCGATGGCCTTCATGAAGGACGAGACCTTTGGTCCGGCGGTCGGCATCATGAAGGTGAAGAGCGACGATGAGGCGCTCGCGCTGATGAACGACAGCCCCTATGGTCTGACGGCCTCGCTCTGGACGCAGGATCCCGAGCGCGCCGCCCGCATCGGTCGCGACATCGAGACCGGCACCGTGTTCATGAACCGTGCCGACTATCTCGACCCGGCACTCTGCTGGACCGGCGTCAAGGAAACCGGCAAGGGCGGCTCGCTCTCCGTGCTCGGCTTCCAGAACCTCACCCGTCCGAAATCCTACCACCTGAAGAAAGTCACGAAATGAACATCGTCGCCAACTGGAGCTACCCCACCGCCGTCAAGATGGGACGTGGCCGCATCAAGGAACTGGCGGACGCCTGCAAGTCGCTCGGCATGAAGAAGCCGCTCTTGATCACCGATCGGGGCCTGGCGCCGATGGCGATCACGCAGACGGCGCTTGACGTGCTGGAAGAAGCCGGCCTTGGTCGCGCGCTCTTTGCCGATGTCGATCCGAACCCGAATGAGAAGAACCTTGAGGCCGGCATCAAGGCCTACAAGGATGGCGGCCATGATGGCGTCGTCGCCTTCGGCGGCGGCTCTGGCCTCGACCTCGGCAAGTGCGTCGCCTTCATGGCTGGCCAGACCCGTCCGGTCTGGGACTTCGAGGACATCGGTGACTGGTGGACCCGCGCCAATTCCGACGCCATCGCCCCGATCGTTGCCGTGCCGACGACGGCGGGCACCGGTTCGGAAGTCGGTCGCGCTTCGGTCATCACCAACTCCGTCACGCATGTAAAGAAGATCATCTTCCATCCGAAGTTCCTGCCCGGCGTCGTTATCTGCGACCCGGAACTGACCGTCGGCATGCCGAAGATGATTACGGCTGGCACCGGCATGGACGCCTTCGCGCATTGCCTGGAAGCCTATTCCTCGCCCTTCTATCACCCGATGAGCCAGGGTATCGCGCTCGAAGGCATGCGGTTGGTGAAGGAATTCCTGCCGCGCGCCTATCATGATGGCACCGACCTCGAAGCCCGCACCAACATGATGTCGGCAGCCGCCATGGGTGCCGTCGCCTTCCAGAAGGGGCTCGGCGCCATCCATGCGCTGTCGCATCCGATCGGTGCTGTTTACAACACCCATCACGGCATGACGAATGCCGTCGTGATGCCGCCGGTTCTGAAGTTCAACCGTCATGTCATCGAAGACCGCATCGAGCGGGCTGCCGCCTATCTCGGGATATCAGGTGGTTTTGACGGCTTCTACGACTACGTGATGGCGCTGCGCGCCGAACTGCATGTGCCGGCGAATCTGTCCGCCATGGGCATTGCCAATGACCGGATCGACGAGCTTTCGGCCATGGCCATCGAAGACCCAAGCGCCGGTGGCAACCCGGTCAAGATGACGCTTGAGAATACCAAGCAGCTCTTCGCCGACTGCTTCTGAGAGCTTTCGCTCCCCACGCACAAGGCCCCGGCATTTCGTGCCGGGGCCTCTTCATGCGACATGGCAAACCTTGCACTTCCAGGTTCATCCAGCCGATGGCGACGCGCCTGGAGCTCAGCCGGAATGAGATCCGGCCTGTGGCCTGCGGGCGTCGATGTGGTTCCGCCGCGCTCCTGCCCATTCATTTCTATCTTCGAATATTCTATGTTTTTCCGTTGGTTCTCCCCAATATGGGGGAGGGCTCGTGATTGCTCGTTACCGTTTTGTTAACCATGTTTGCGCCATGATATGTGCATGTGGCGCCAATGAAACGGGTTGCCCAAGAGCGATGAGCCGCTCGGATCTGACCTCCCAAGGAAACAGCATGCCAGTCATTTCTTTTGCCAATGCCAAGGGTGGTGCCGGCAAAACCACCGCAGCCCTTCTTCTCGCGACCGAACTGGCCTACCAGGGATACCGCGTCGCTATCCTGGATGGTGATCCGCAGCGCTGGATCACCCAGTGGCACGAGATCTCCGGTCCGCAGCGCAACATCGAAGTCATCTCGGAAGTGACCGTCGCCTCGGTCCAGGGGCATATCCGCGAACTTTCGCGCACAAACGACTACATCATCATGGATCTTGCCGGCGCGCGTGACGCGATGGTGACGACGGCCATCGGTCTGTCGGATCATGTGATGATCCCGATCCAGGGCTGCGCCATGGACGCCAAGGGCGGCGCTCAGATCCTCGATCTGATTAAGCTGATGGAAGGTGCCGGCAATATGGTCATTCCGCATTCGGTCGTCCTGACCCGCGTCACCTCGATGGTGACGACGCGTGCGCTTCTGACGATCAAGGGCCTGCTTGCCGCGCGCGGCGTCAACGTCGTCAACACCCCGATTGCCGAGCGCAGTGCCTTCCGCGAGATCTTCGACTGTGGTGGCACGCTGTATTCGATGGATGCAGCGCGAATCAGCAATCTCGACAAGGCCCGCGAAAATGCCCAGGCCTTTGCCTCGGAAGTCATGCGTCTGCTGCCGGTGAAGATCATCCGCTCCGGCGAACCGCGTCGCCTGTTCCGGCTGGTCCGCTCGGCGGCGTAACCGTCAGACTTCCTGTGCAATACAAAGAGACCGCCGGGTTTGCCGGCGGTCTTTTCGTTTGTAGATTGTCATGGCCGGTCGAACTGGGTCGCTTGGTTACTCGACAAATTCGACCGTCACGCCGGCCTTCACCATCTTGGCGAGTTCGGTTGCGTCCCAGTTGGTGAGGCGGATGCAGCCGTGGCTCTGGGTGCGGCCGATCTTGGATGGCTCCGGCGTGCCGTGGATGCCATAGGTCGGCTTGGACAGTGCGAGCCAGACCGTACCAACAGGGCCGTTGGGGCCCGGCGGGATCTGCAGGATCTGGGTATTGTTGCCCTGCTGGAAGTTGACCTTCGGGTTGTAGGTATAGCCCGGATTGAGGGCGATGCGATCGATGGTGACGGTGCCGGACGGCGAGGGCGTGTCGGTCGAGCCGATACTTGCAGGATAGGCGGCGACGAGGTTGCCGTCCTCGCCATAGGCGAAGACCTGCTTCAGTCCCTTGTTGGCGACGATGCGCGCAACGCTACCCTTTTTGGCCGGGCCCGGTTCGATCACCTTGATCGTGGTGCCCGGGATCGAGAAGTCGACGCCGGGGTTCAATTCCCGCAGATAGGCCTCGTCCATGTGGAAGCGTTCTGCGAGCATCTCGACCGTCGAGGTATAGGACATGGCCGGCAGCTGGGCCTTGTGTGCATAGTCATCCGGGATCGAGGCGACAAACGGGCCGGCCGCGTCGCCGGCCGTGATCGTGTAGGTCTTGATGGCAAGACCACCAGAAAGGCGCAGGCGCTCCAGGATGTCGTCGGCATTGTTCGGGTCGAGCGTCTCGCCGGTCATCTGCTCCCAGGCGACAATCGCCTTGTTGACGTTCTGGCCCATCTTGCCGTCGATCACGCCCGGCGAGATGCCTTCGCGGTCGAGGAAGACCTGAAGGGCGGTGATTTCCAGGCGGGACAGATTGCTCTTGACCGGGATTTCCGGCGTCACCGTGCGGGCAGGGGCGGTGTCGGCGGGAGCCGGCAGGTCGGGGCCGCCATAGGGCATGTCCTGCGGCAGGCTATCCTGGGGCATGCCGTCACTCGGTGCGGCGTCCGGGATCGAAGCGGTTGTCACATCGTCATCCCAGCCTCGGGGTGCTGGTTCGGCATAGGGATCATTCACGCCCGGCAGGCCACCATTGCCGCCGCGCTGGCGGGGCGGGTAGTAGCTCTCGGCCGGGATTTCGGTGGCCACCAGATTGCCCATGCGGTCGATCAGCACCGTGCGGCCCATGCGGTCGCGGCTGATCATGACTTCGCCGGCTTCCGGGACGTAGTCGAGGATATCGCCTTCCGGCGAAATCAGCAGCGTATGGGCGTTGCGGTCGTCGTACACGGACTGCGCATCGACGCTGTTCACCGATGCGAGCGAAGTGGCGGTCAGGATCGCCAATAACAAACCAGAATTTCTGAAGTCGAACACGATGCTGATTCCTCGTCTGAGCCGGCGACAAACGCGATAAATTTGACACTAATGTGGAAAAGGTGAATTCATAATGAAAATTGGGTTAACTAGCCGTGGGGGCGGACGAGAATACCGGGCGTCAATGCACACAGCATCGCCCGGGTTCGGGGGGGATGATGCAAGATCGACTAAGGATGGAATTCTTTATGCCTTTTCGGCTGCTGCGGGTGGCCGAAACTGTTGACCATGGCTTCATGCAGTTCTGCGGTCCGCAGGACGAGTTATCCTGGTCCGAATGGCAGGTCCTCTGGTCTCTGGGCGAGCATACACCGACGACGGCCAAGGCCATTTCCTCCCATTCCGGTCTGTCCAAGACAAAGATCAGCCGGGCGGTGAAAGTGCTGGAGGACAACGACTATCTCATTCGCAAGAAGGATCGTTCGGACCGACGATTCGAACTCCTCTCTCTAACGCAGAAGGGCCAGCAACGGTTCGAACGGCTCATCAGAGAAGCTGCGGCCTTCCAGCGCTGGCTTGAGCGCAGCGTCAACATCGCCTATCTCTCCTCGCTCGACAGCGGACTCGGCGGGCTGGAGGATCTGATTTCCACCGGTCACCTCAGAGCGCCGCAGCGGCAATCTGAGGAACCTCTTGTATGATCATGTTTTCCGGTCCCAGCGGACCGCGGCTCGCCCTTGATGAAGGCTCGGTGTTCGACATCGGATCCTGCATCGTGGACGGGATCGATCTGGCACCGGGGCGGGCGATCCCTGACGATGGCGATCCGCGCATCGATCATTCGCTGGAGGGATTTCTGTTCACCTGCGGGCCTGATCATATCCGCCATCGCGAGCCGATCGCTGGAACAGACCGACACTATCCGTTGCATGGGTCCTTTTCGGCGAACCCTGCCCATTCGATCGAGATGACGGTCGAGGGCGAGGATCTCGTCGCGCGCGCGGTCATCGATGTCACGCTTGCGGGTGGTGGTTATGCCCAGTTGCGTCGTCAGTGGCGCCTGAAGGGCGAGAGCGGCGAGGTGCAGCTTGCCGATACCGTGGTCAATGTCGGCGAGACCGTGTTTCCGACCTTCCTGATGTATCACATGAACCTTGGCGCGAAACATTTCGGCCCCTTGACCCGGTTGGAAGGCGCCATGCTCGAAGGCGGTGCTCTTCCCTGGGTCTTCGGCGAAGGGGATGGCGGCATCTTCTGCGTGCCCGCAGGCGATGGTGGCTGGGCGGAGCTTCGTCTCGGACCGATCGCGGCGATCGGCGGCAAGCGGCTCAAGGTGCGCTTCCGCACCGACACGCTGCCGCATCTGCAGGTCTGGCGGAACCAGAGGCTGCCTGCCCATGTGCTCGGCATCGAGCCCGTCTCGCATCGTTGGGTCGGGCGTACAGAGCTCGAAGCGGCAGGCGAATTCAATAGTCTGCAGCCAGGTGAAAGCCGCGCTTACGGTCTGGCATTTTCCTTCGTCTGAGGCGGGACGGCGAGCCTGTCGCGATTGACGCTTTCGGATGCCCGTCGTAGATGTTTGGCCCCAAGACATTGACGAGGTGCCCCGATGAACATCCGTGAGATCAACGAGGAATATTCGGTCAGCGGCCAGATCACGGTCGACGAGGTCGACGAGATCAAGGCGCTCGGCTTCAAGTCGATCGTCTGCCATCGCCCCGACGGCGAAGATTTTGGCCAGCCGGAATTCGCGGCCGTTGCCAAACGCGCAGAAGAGCTCGGCCTGAAGATCAAGCATGTGCCTGTCGGCCCGATGGGCGTCACGCCGGATGCCGTCGCCGACATGGTCGATGCGCTGGAAGAGTTCGAGCGGCCGATGCTCGGTTATTGCCGTTCGGGCGCCCGCTCGACGGCAACCTACGAACAGGCGCTTCGCCAGCGCGGCTAAACCCTTCTTTTCATCAGGAACGGCCGGAGCTTCGCCTCCGGCCCGTTTGTGTTTCACCCAAGCCTCAAGCAGGAGTTTTCCCATGAGCATCAAGCGTATCGAGCCCGGCAAGCGCATGAGCGGCGCCGTCGTCCACGGCAACACCGTCTATCTCGCCGGCCAGGTTGGCGAAGGCACGTCTGTCACCGATCAGTCGAAGTCGGCGCTTGCCGAAGTCGACCGCCTGCTGGCGCTGGCAGGTTCGGACAAGTCGAAGATCCTGCAGACGATCATCTATCTCTCCGACATGTCGACCTTCGGCGAAATGAACGCCGTCTGGGAAGGCTGGATCGATCCGGCCAACCCGCCGGCCCGCGCCACGTCGCAAGCTGCTCTCGCGACCCCGGACTACAAGGTCGAGTTCATCGTCACGGCTGCTAACTGATTTTACAGGGCCACGTCTGGAATGCGCAAGGCCGGGAG